>DJRK01000096.1:0-6580 GCA_002440065.1 Atopobium sp. UBA6362
GTGAGCATCTCGGGCGCGGCGTACTCGGGCGTGCCGTGGCGCCAGATGTCGTTGCGCATGGTGAAGGTGCTCGGCTCCTGCCTCACGATGCTCGAGCTCTCCAGGTCGACGAGGCGGACGTCGTACGAGCCGCTCGCGACCTGCTCCGCGACGCTTCGCGAAGAGGTCTCGAGCACGATGTTCCTCGGCGAGATGTCGCGGTGGGCGAACGTCGAGTCGAGGTAGCTTGTCTGCGCGAGCACGCCCGCCGCGGCCTCGCCGATCGCGGCGACGGTGTCGGCCTCGACGCCGGCCGGCTCCTCGCCCGTGCGCGCCACGTGAGGCAAGAGCGGGCGGGCCTCCAGGAGGTTGGGCCCCTCAACCCATTCCATGACCATGATGGGGACGCGGCCCACGAGCCCGTAGCCGTATACCTTGGGAAACCCCTTCAGGCGGCTCACGGTGAGCAGGTTGCGGTACCCCTCGAAGAAAGCCGATGCGAGCGCCTGGAACGTGGTGTCCGAGAGGCCCTCGGGCACCCCGGCGGCCGGGCCCACGAGCGGGTAGAGGCTCTTCACCGCGAAGGTCTCGCCCGCGGTGTTGTGCGCCTTGCGGATGCGGGCCCTCGTGGGGTCGCCGCTCACGGTCGCGTCCACGAGCAGGGTCATGAAGCGCCTCTTGGCCTGAGCGTCCTTGCCCGGCTCCACCGCCGAGGCGGTGTCGAACGAGTCGAGCTCGATGAGACGGGTGCCCTGATCGTCCTCCATGAGATGCCTTTCTGCCGGTTCTGCGGCGGTCGCCGCGTGTGTCCAGGAGCAATCGTAGCCGCGCGTCCTCCCGGTATGTTGGACAACAATCTCCGCGGCGAGAAAAAACTCTGCGTTGGTCGCATTTTGCCTGGTCTGGCGGTCGGCCGACATCGACATCCCTGCAGAGAAGCACGGCCCGCCCCTCGCTCAGTCCGCGAGCGCCATCACGAGGAGCCGCGTCGACGCGCCGAGGAAGAGCATGTCGCTGTTCGAGATCCGCACGGCGGGCCAGGTCTCGCCGTCGGCGCGCTTGGACCGGGGCGGCTCGATCGGGACCTTCTCGCGCGTCTCGCCGCTCACGAGGTAGGAGCCGTTCGTGGAGCCGAGGCCGCTCGCCCACCACTCGCCGTCCTCGCGCCACACGCGCAGGTGCCTGCGGGAAACGGAGGGGTCCACGTCGGTGATGTCGTCCGCGCCGGTCGCGAGCGAGCCGATGACCGAGCCCTCCGGCGCGATCGAGACGACGTGCAGCGGGGGCTTCGCGGCACCGTCCACGATGCGGAGAAGACCGATGCGCCGCGGCTCGTCGCCTGTTTGGGCGGCGGTCACCGATCCGCTCCCGCTCGCGGCCTGCGTGCTCAGCGCGGCGGAGAGCTTGTCCGCGACGAACCGCTCGGTGCTCAGGGCCGCTGCCGCCGGGTCCCCGAGGCAGCCGCACGCGATGAAAAGGTGCAGGTAGAGGGACCCACGGTCGGTCTCGTTCGCCAGACGCGCCGCGGCGATGCGGCCCAGGGTGTTCGTGTAGATGTTCTTGTCGAGGCCGCAGGCGGCGAGCGCGGAGCACATCTTCTGCGCGGCGGGTCCCGCGTAGTGGGCGCAGGTCCGCTCACGGGCGTCCTTGCCGCCGAGGTTCTTCGCGATGCGGGCAAAGAGCGTCTGCGAGCTCACGCCAAAGTCCTGGAAGCAAGACGCGTCGAGGCTGCCCGGCTTCGCGTGGACGACCTTGGACGAGAGGAACGGGCGGTCCTGGATGCGGTCGACGAGGGCCATCCCGCCCCAGCGCGCCGCGGGGGACAACAGGACGCGGGCCGCGTCCCGGTTCGTCACGCAGCCGAATTCCCGCAGGTCTGAGTACATTTCCGAGCTCGGTGTCCTCACGTATCCTGCCCCCCCTGAAAAAGCAGCCTTTTGTGTGTCCCCATTCTAGCCTGTGCGTCCCGATCTGGCCCGGCCTGCCGCAAGAGGGCGCACTTGAACGAAACACGCCCGCCGGCGAGTTGCTGCCGGCGGGCGTGGGGGAGGAGGCTGATGTTTTGGAAAGGGCGTCTGACTAGGATTGCTTCGCCATCCCTGCCGTGACGACGACTGCGATGGACGCGAGGCAGCACAGGCCCGGGTAGATGGGGCCGGAAACCGTCATCGAGACGTAGGCGGCGAAGGCGGCGACGACGGCGAGCAGGGCAAATCCGATGCGCTCGACGGCGACCTTCTTCTGGACGAGCGCCATGACAAGGCCGATTGCCGAGACGATCACCGGGATGGCCCAGACGTAGGTGAGCATCTCGAAGACCTCGCCGCCGCTCTTTCCGTAGGCGGCCATGGTCTTGCCGTAGTCGCCGATGTTCATCATTGTGTAGCTCTGCTGGAAGCGGTACACCTCGCCGGCGCTGCTGCTGCCGCCAAAGAGCGAGGAGAGGCCGTTCGCGCCGTTGGAGATGTACTGCGAGGTCTGGATGTCGTTTGCGCTGGGGGAGAACCACGGCTGGAACGCCAGGATGAGCGCGACGATGCCCAAGACGAGCGGAACGACCGTCGCGAGGTTGAAGGAGCCCATGGAGCTGGTCATAGGCGCTGCCGGGGTGGGAACGGCAGCATGTGCCGGAGCCGGCTGTGGTTTTGGGGCGGGCGCGGCCTGGGCGGCAATCTTATTCCCGCATTTGGGGCAGAAGGCGACGCCCTCGGGGATCTTCTCTCCGCACTTTGGGCAGAACATAGGGGGTTCCTTTCCTCGTGGCTTGGGTGCAACCTGAAGATAGGCTTTTGCATCCCTTAAATGTTGCGCAACATTTCGGCGCGGCCCTTTTGTACTAATTTGTTTATTGTCCGGCTCTTACCCTCAAGAAAGGACCCGATATGTTCTGTAAGTTCTGCGGGGCCCCCAATCCCGATGGCTCCAAATTCTGCCGGAGCTGCGGTGCCACTTTGCAGCAGGCGGCCGCTGCGCCCCAGAGCCCCTCGCCCGCGTCCCAGAACCCTGCTGCCACGGCCCAGTATCGACCTGTCAACCCTACACAGCCGGTTGCTCCCGCCCAGCCCGTGCCTTCCTTTAATTCCGTGCTCCCCACGGGCTTCGTTGGGATGCGCGGCGTTTCTAATATATCGATCGCCGCTGCCGTGCTGCTTTTGCTCGCCACGCTGACGGGCCTTCTCCCGTGGTTCTCGGTGTCGCTTTCCTCGATCCCGGAGATCAGCTCCTCCGTGCTGGCCGCGTTCAGCGCCGCGGGCATCTCGACTAGCTTCACGCTCACCCCGTCTTTCCTGTCGCCGTTGTTCGGGACGCTCTCGGACATGGCCAATAAGCTCGCCACTTATGGGCCCTCGATGGGCAACGGCTATATGAGCTCGAGCGACCTTGCCACGCTTTCCCAGGTCAAGGGGGCCCTGGGCAACGCGGCGCTATTCCTTAAGGTGGTCAACGTCGCGCAGATCGTCTCCATCGCCCTGTGCTCCATCGCCGTGTACCGCGTCGTCTCGAGCCGCGGGTCGGACCTGAGGGCGATCCTGCCGGCCTGCATCGTGGTTGCCGTAACGGCGATCATCGGCCTCGTGATGGCCGGTCAGCTCAATTCCGGGCTGCAAAGCGCACTGACCTCCTCCGGCGCCTACGGTAACGGCACCGCGGCCACCACGATCGTCTCGGCGGCCTGGACGCTGTGGGCCTCGCTCATCTGCTCCGTCCTCGCGGGCGTGGCCACCGAGCTCCATCGCCGCGGGATGATTCGCTAGGGGCAAAGGCCGCTTTTTGCGTATGTTGCGCAACAAATCGCGTTTTGCCGGCCCTATCGTGTATGGCGTAGGATTTGAAGGGAAGAACCACGGGCGGTCTCGCCCGGTCATGAGGAGGATTCATGGGTTTCCTAGACAACGTTCAGAGCTCCATCAACCGCGGCATGGCGGGCGCCAACCGCTCCGCCAACGCAATGAAGCTCAAGTCGCAGCTCAGCGACGCGATGAAGCGTCGCCAGGCCTTGGCGGCCCAGCTCGGCGCGAGCCTCTATGACGTTACCAAGGGCGACCCCTCGTTCCGCTCGGGCCGAGAGGCGCTCTACGACGGCATCGCTGCCATCGACGTCGAGCGCGCCGGCATCCAGGCCGAGATCGAGCGCATCGAGGCGGAGGCCCAGGCGGCCCAGGTCGCCGCGACCCACTACGCGTGCCCGTTCTGCGGCACTTCCGTGGGTGCCTCCGACCTGTTCTGCTCCGGGTGCGGCAAGCCCATGGCGGACATCCAGGCCGCCCTTGCTGCCCAGCAGGTCCAGGCGGCTGTCCCCGTTGCCGTCGCGGGCGGCCCGACGTGCCCCAACTGCGGCGCCCCGGTCAACCCCGGCGACGCCTTCTGCATGAGCTGCGGGTCAAAGATCGAGGCCCCTGCCGCTCCCGTGGAGCCCGCAGCCGAGCCCGCCGCGCCTGCCGTTGAGGTCCCTGCCGACTTCCCGGCGTTCGACGAGCCCGCGCCCGAGGCCGCTGCCGCGCAGGATTTCTCCGCCCCCGAGCCCGTCCCTGCGCCCGAGCCCGAGCCTGCCGAGCCCGCGGGGAACGTCTGCCCGTCCTGCGGGAAGGTGAACAAGCCGACCGATAAGTTCTGCATGTGCTGCGGTACCAAGCTCCAGTAGCTCCTCGCGCCAGCAAGCGCACAAGAAAGGGGCCGACTCGCCGGGTTTCTCGGCAGTCGGCCTCTTTCTTGCTCCCGGGCCTTAGACGCTCGCGCGGACCACGAGGAAGCAGGTCCCGCGCCCGAGTATGAGCCGGTCTCCCTCGCAGATCTCCACGGGCGGCCAGACGCGGCCCGGCTTGCACTCGCCTCTTCGCGGCTTCACCGTGACGGGGGAGCCGGGTGAGTCGGCCTTTATGAGCAGCGTCCCGTTCGTGGAGCGGGCGTCCTGGGCAAGCCAGTGGCCGTCCTGGTACCAGATGCGCAGGTGGTCCCTGGAGGTGTAGTCGTCCACGTCGTTCACGGCGTTGCGTCCCGAGGCGAATTTCCCCACGTGGGTGCCGCCGGGATCCTTTGCGAGGGGGTAGATGGCCCCCGCGGCCTCGGAACCGTCCGCGTTGCGGCGGATACGCTGGATGGCAAGGGCGACCGGGGCGGGCGCGGCGGGCGAGAAGACCTTCTCGGCGACCGTCCGCGCCGTCTGCGTGTACCCGTAGCTCCCGCCGATCCCCGCGCTGAAGCCCTCCGCCTCCCGCACCGCCTGCGCCGGGTCCCCAAGGCACCCGGCGACGACGAAGAGGAGGACAAAGAGCACGCACTTGTCCTCCTCGCGCGGAAGCTTGGCAGAGGACACGCTCTGCACCGCGTTGAGGTAGAGCTGCCCGTCGAGGTGGTAGCGTTCGAGGGCACAGGCCATTTGCCGCGCGCCCTCGCCGCCGTAATATTCGCAGATGCAGGCCCTGGCCTCGCCCTCGGTCCCGCGGTTTCTCTTGCGCTCGCCCGAGACCATGCGTCCCGTGAGGGTGACGCACGAGGATGAGAAGTCCCTCCAGAAGCCGTCGAGGCCGTTCTCGGGGGAGCGGTGGTAGACCTCGCGCGAGAGCGTCGAGGGGGCGAGCTCGGGCAGGGTGCGGCCGTCGTCGCTGTATGCCCGCTCGTTCGCGAGTACGGCGAGGGTCGCCTTGAAGCTCAAAGCGCCGACTTCCTTGAGCGAGCGGAACATCGTGAAGCTCGGCGCGTCCTCGTACTGGCCTTGTGGCATGGGTGCTCCTTCTGATGGTTTGGACGCCATTCTAGAACAGATGAATGTTGCGCAACGTTTCCAGGCCGCCGAGGGTTACAAAGGTAACGTCAGGCTTTGTTCACGAAGGTAGGAGGCTTTTGATGAAATGTGCTCATTGCGGGGCCGAGCTCCCCGAGGGGTCGGCGTTCTGCACCTCATGCGGAAGCAAAGTGGAGCCGAGCGCCCAAGTGGCGGCACAGGCCCCGTCCTCGCCGCAGACGCCAAGCGACGCCTACCAAACCCCTGAGGCGACGCCCGTCCCTTCCGCGTGGCAGGCGCCTGCGTCCACGGCTCAGGCGCCCGACGCGACGGCCGCCCAGCCGCCAGAAAACGCACCTCTGACCGAGACCCGCGTGTCTCCCGCGGTCGAGGACACGGCGACGAGCCGTGAGGAGGGCGAGCGCCGCGACGACGAGGAATACCGCCGCGCCAAGGAGGCGTACAAGGAGGCCCGCAAGAACGCTGGGAAGAGCTTTATGCCCGCCATTGCTGCCGGCGTGGTGGTCGCCATCCTGCTTTCCGCCACGAGCGCGGGTGCTGCCGGCTACTACGTGAAGCAGGCCACCGAGCCCGACGCGGCCAAGGTCCAGGAGCTCACCGACCAGCTCAACGATGCCAACGAGCAGATTGAGAGCCTCAAGTCGCAGCTCGCCGACGCAAAGAAGGCCGCGAGCTCCGCCTCGTCCACCTCTTCTTTCGCTACCGGCTCGACGTCGACTGAGTCGTCTGCCTCAACCGGCTCTGATTCCTCCTCGTCTGCGGGCGCTGCATCCTCGGTCGACCTCTCGCGCCCCGAGACGTTCGTGGGCACGTGGCAGGGCAAGCTCACCGCCACCGAGTGGACCAGCGGCACGAACC
>DJRK01000096.1:6594-14072 GCA_002440065.1 Atopobium sp. UBA6362
CATGGCGACAAGAACCCCGCCGTGATAAAGATCACCAACGTGAACTCCTCGACCGGTCAGGTCACGCTCGACGCCTCGCTCACGTACCACGGTCACACGAACGAAGGCGCCAGCGGCTCTTCCGCCACGATCGACGGCGACGACTACGAGACCTACACCGGCATCACCGGCACGCTCAAGAACGATACGTTGACGTTCGATGTCCCGCTCACGCAGTCAAGCGGCGACACGAAGAGCCTGAAGGTGGAGGCGAAGTTCGCCCGCAGCGGGGGAGAGGTCAAGATGACCCTCGATACCCGCAGCGGTTTCCAGCGGAGCGGCTACCTCTCGTCCTTCTTGGTGCACGACACCTTTGAGCTCACGTATCAGGGGAACAACTAGGTACGCGTGGGGCTCAAGAGTGTTGATTTACCGGGTCCGATGGACTTGATGTGCTTCCCGAGGCCGCCCTTTCAAGGGGCGGCCTTTTTGCGTGAGCTCATAGCTCGGGCCCCTGTCCGCCTGTTCCGGGCCCGCTACTCGGCGGCGAGAAGGGCGATGACGACCAGCGCCGCCACGACCGCGACGGCGATGACGGCGATGGACAGCATCCGTTTGCGCATGCGCGCCCGTCGCGCTCGGCGGATCTGCTCCATAGGGATGCGCGCCTCGGCCTGAGGCGGTGTGGAAGGCTTGATCTGCTGTCGTGCATAGGGATTTACCTGGGGTTTCGTTGTAGCTATTTGAGCTGCAGTTCCCCTCATGCCCGCCTCCCCGGACTGGCGCCAACGGCGGATGGCGGCCAGGAACTGCGCGACGCTGGGGCGGTCCGCCTGGCGCGGCGCGAGGCATAGGCCGATGAGGACGCACAGGCTCTGGTCGGCCGGTGCCTTGGGCGCAAGGGGCGTGCAAGCCCCGAGCTTCACCCGGCCAAAGTCCGCCTCCGCCCCGCGCATCGCCCGCTCGCGGTCGAGCGCGGGCCCAAAGGGATAGCTTCCGCAGTAGAGCTCGTAGAGGATGCTCGCCACGGCGTAGACGTCCACCTTCTGGTTCGCGCGGCTTCCCATGGCGGCCATGCCGTCGCTCAGCATCTCCGGGGCGGCGTAGGGCGGTTGGCCGCCGCGGGCGAGTCCGGCGCGTTGGGTGAACGTGAGGTCATGGCTCACGAGCTCGGCGCTTCCCAGGTCGATGAGGCACACGTCAAAGGCCCCACGTTCCTCTTGGAGGGCGAGCGGGGTCTCCTCCGTGCGGATGATGACGTTCTTGGGGGCGAGGTCGCGATGGATGAACGTGGCGCTCAGCGCACGGGTGGAGTCGAGCGCCGTGAGCAGCGCCTCACCGAGGGCGGCCACGGTCGCTCCGGGGCAGCCGTTGCGCCATCGGGCGTCTCGGTACTCGTCGATGGAAACGCCCTTGACCCACTCCATGAGGATTGCCGGCTCACCCTCTGCCGTGCGGGCGCGTCCAAAGGCGGTGGGGAAGAAGCGCAGGTTTCGTACTTGGCAGAGGGTTTTGTACTCCTCGGCGAGCGTGGCGTCGTCTCGGCGGATCTCCTCGGTGGTGCAGCCTGGGCGGTGGCGCGGGGTCTTGAGCGCGACCTCGGCGGCGGCATCGGTCGTGCGGGCACGCTGGACAACGCCCAAGCCGCCCGTGACGGCCGGCCCCAGGGGCACGAGCGTCGAGAAGCGACGCGCCAGCGCGGCGCGATTGGCCATGGCGAGCCCCGCCTCTGCAGGCTCGAAGCCGCTGAGGGCGATGACGTTCTCGCTGGGTTGGGTTGCCAATGCCATGTGGGGTCCCTTTCTCGCAGGCTCGATGGTATCCCTCACGAGGCGCTCAGGTGTTGCACAACATCGCCCTTCTTCGCCGGCGACTCGCACGCCATTGCCGCAGAAGATTGCCGAATGTCGCGCAACATCCGGGCTAATAGGGGGAGGTAATCTGACGCGCCGGATTGCTTTAAGGAAAGGAGGCCCTCATGTTCTGCCCCAAGTGCGGTGCCCAGCATTCCAATGGCGTCAAGTTCTGCAGCGGCCGCGGGGCACCATTGCCGCATTCTGTTGGTATAAGGATGTACAGCCCGCTGGGATTCAAGCGAGCTATACCGCCAAATACGTCAGTAAAACCGAATCCTATTTAGAGAGGGCCGGGCTCTTCCCGCTGGGATACTCCCTTGCGGCGGAAGGCCTTCCCGATCCGCTCTTCGTTCGTGACTAGTGGATCGCGAAGCTCCTCTTCGATTGGATGAATTCGCACCTGGAGTCGCTTGCCGCCAAGAAAGCGACTCCGGTCGCATTGGTTCCTCGCTTTCGGCTTTGAAAGAAGCGCGATTGTTGAGATTGCTTAGAGAAATGTTTTTCGGTCAAGTTGTTTTTTGTATGACTGCATGAATTGGCGTCGACTACCGAAAAAACGTTCATGGGTGCTCGTTTGCTTTCCATCATCGTAGTCTTTGGAAATTCGAAGTATTGTACAGACGTAATCGGCTACTTGAAGAAGCCGACGGGCATTTGGTTCTGCATCGCGATAATCAGCGACGTTCTTTGCGAGAACAAAATCAAGGGCATCATGTAGTGCGGCACTTACCGCGCCCTGGCCGTTGTCGTAATAAACGGCTATTGTGTCAAAGGCTTGAAAATACGTTAGCTCATCAAAGACGAGCGAGGCTAAATCGCGCCTGATTCTGGCCTCGAGCTCGTCCCTATTGTGTACCGTAATCGTATCGTAGCGTAGCGCGAAGAAGGAAATCGGCAATTCGCGCACCAGGCGCGCAAACTGGGTGAGAAGACGTTTTCTGTCGCCGAGCGATACCGTGGCGTATGCTTCGTTACCATGCAAGAGATCTTTCCCGTGAAAAGGCACGTCTGGAAGCCCGGCCTCCGCTAAACGCACCTCATAGTGTTCAATTGCCTCCTCAACGCTTTGGGAATGGTCATGCAGCACAACTGCGATGAGGTAACGGCCCTCTGAGAGAGTCTGATTTCCCGATTCGTCGACATGTAAGTTTAAGCGGTTGGCCATATGGTCCCCATTGATATGAAAAAAGGCGAGGTACGTACCTCGCCAATCTGACACCTCCAGGGGCTTCACCCCTCTTGGTATTTATATTTTTACATAGAGGGATACTGTTGTTCAAGCTATTTCAGCAAAGAGCCAACGGCCTTTGATTGAGATGTTGCGCAACAAGTTGGAGGCTTTTCGGTCCAAGATGAGGTCATGGAGCCCGATTTGCGATCAAAGGAGCGCATCATGTTCTGTCCTTCATGTGGAAGCAAAATCGCCGATGGCGCTACTTTTTGCTCGTCCTGCGGCAAGAAGCTCGTCCAAGCACCTCAGTCGCCGAAGCCTGACCAGGTTGCTGGTGCTCCCATCGCTGGCGTGGGGTCTGGGGTCCACTTCAAGGTGCCGAACATTTCGTTTGATCCTTCGAGCGTCAAGCTGACGCCGACGCGCCTTATTCCCGTGGTCCTGTCGGTGCTGGCGATCGTCCTCTCGTTTTTCCCCGTGATGAAGACCGACATCAACGTGCTTTCCGCTACTGGCTACTCGGACGAGAACGCTCAGTATCTCTTGGATAAGCTGAACATCGACCTGAGCGGTTTCCAGTACGACGACGAGTACCGTATGTGGAACCTAGGCGCCGCGGCGGACGTCACCACGAATTACGTCGCGCTCACAAGGAACCTGAAGAGCAAAGTCGCCGATTACCTCGACTCTCAGGGCAGGGGCCACATTGTCTCGGTCGCGAACCCCAACGCCACCGACTCCAGCCCGTCCGGTGCGGCCACGATGGCGTCGCTGGTGTGGGTCATCGGCCTGCTCGGGACTCTTGCGGGGGCGTGGATGCTTCTTTCTAGCGGGGAGTTCAGGGTTCTTGAAGCCGGCTCGATCTTCTTGGGCATCTCCGGCTTGGTGGCCGTGTATATGGTCTGCCCGCAGATGGAGAGCATCGGCGAGGCTACATCGTTCCCGCTCGTGGCCTGCGGTTTTGCCGTCGCTGCTGCGGTTGCGGCCCTCGTGCTAAACCGAAAGAGCGAGTAGCGGTCTTGCTGTTAGCTCCCTCGCCGGCCGCTACCCCTCATCAAAAAAACAACCCCTGCAAAATGGGACATTTTACGGCTGGATTATGTCCCATTTTGCAAGGGAGACGCAGGTGAGAGCGTGATTGGGGGCGGCTTTTACGCGTGGGAATTGTTGCGCAACATCTTAGCGCTACAGCGACCTACCCTTAGATTGCAAGAAAGAAGACCTAGGAAAGGAGACCCTATGTTCTGTCCAAAGTGCGGCACCAAGAACGTCGACGGCGCCAAGTTCTGCCGTGGCTGCGGCGCGCCTCTTGCTGCCGCACCCGCTGCTCCCGTTGCGGGGGGCTCGGCCGCTGCTCCGGCAGCGACGGCCATAAAGCCTAAAAGGAAGAAGGCGCCCTTCATCGTCGGCGCGATCGTCGCCGTCGTCGCGGTCGCGCTTCTCGCCGTCTTCGTCGTTGTCCCCGCCATGGACAAGAGCCCCTTCAAGGATGCGAAGGTCGGCGACATCGTGCAGTTCGGCTCCTACGAGCAGGACGGCGACGAGTCGAACGGCAAGGAGGCAATCGACTGGCGCGTCCTCGCCGTGGACGGCAAGCGCGCCTACGTCGTGAGCGAGAAGGCCCTCGATGCCCATGCGTTCAACTCCGACTCCGATAAGGGCAACGACTGGGACTCCTCCGATCTCAAGGCATGGCTTACGGGTGACTTCGCGAGCGAGGCCTTCTCGGACGGTGACAAGAAGGTCATCGATGGCGCGCCTACCCTGCTCTCGGTCGACGAGGCCGGCCAGTACTTCCAGTCCGACGACGACCGCATCTGCTACCCCACCCAGCAGGCCCTGAACGACGGTGCTTGGACGTTGGACGAAAACGGCGCGTGTTACTGGTGGCTTCGTTCGCCGGGTTTCGCCTCGGACTACGCGGCCTCTGTCTACGCTGACGGTACTGTGTACTCCTGCGGCCTCGTCGACTCTTCCGACGTTTCCGTCCGTCCCGCTTTATGGGTGAATCTGTAATCCCGTACAACCCCGTGCCCCCTGCAAAATGAGACATTTTCCGGCCTGGTTATGTCTCATTTTGCAGGGGGCTAGGGCGTGAGATGCGAAGGAGGAGCAGCCGTGTTCTGTCCTAAGTGCGGAGCCAAGAACAACGATGGCGCGAATTTCTGCGCCAACTGCGGCGCCTCGCTTCCCGCAGCGTCGTGGGCTCGTTTCGCGTCGGCCGGTTCGGTTAAGCTCCGCATAACGCCCCTCTCGAAGAGGCGGCATCTCATCATTGGCTCAGCTCTTGCTGTTGTCGCAGTGGTCTTGTTGGCGGGTTTCTTCGTGATGCCCGCGCTGCATAAGAGTCCCTTCAAGGATGCCAAAGTGGGGGATATCGTGCAGTTCGGTTCCTTTGAGCAGGACGGGGACGACTCGGACGGCAAGGAGCCTATTGAGTGGCGAGTCCTTGCGGTCGACGGTGACCATGCTTACGTCGTGAGCGAGAAGGTCCTCGATGATCGGGTGCTCAACGAGAGCCGTGGCGTGGGCATCGACTGGGACTCCTCTGACCTCAAGGCCTGGCTCGAAGGCGACTTCTCCTCTACGGCTTTCTCGACGGAGGAACGGAAAGCCATAGACGGCGCACCCACGATTCTTTCGCTCAATGAAGCCAGGGAATATTTCCAGTCCGACGACGATCGAATCTGTTTTCCGACCCAGGCGGTCGTCGAGAAGGCGGGCTATGTGTCCGATGCCGGCGGCGCGTGGGGCTGGTGGCATCGCATGCCAAGCTCTGACGCGGATAATGTGGCCGTCGTCAATCCGCTCGGAGATATTTCCTGCTACGGCAGCTTCGTGGTCAACAAATACTTTGGCGCTAGGCCTGCCCTTCTGGTCAAGAGGTGAGCAAACGGGCCGTTTCGGTGCCTGTAGATATTACAAGGCTTGCGACTGCGCTACGCCTTTCGAATCTCAGCCGCTACTTTCAGCTCAATCCGGTGGATAAATCGTACTTATGAGTACGTTACTCATAAGTACGGTACTTGTTGGGTGGGCATTGCCGCCAATGACGGCCACGAATGAGCCTTTAGTCCAAGTTGCGGGGACGTCCCGCCAGGAAATTGGACTTGTAGGCGATTTTCCCGCGACCAAGGAAGTAGCCAAATAAGAGCCAAGCTTCTGACCTGGTCTTTTTCGGGCCTCAAAGCTCCTTATACTCGGCCTACTTCCCAAAAATCGCCTACAACCCCGATTTTTGGACAGGCACCGACGAAAACCGCCCGCTGTCGCATGAATGATCGAAATCTCGTAGCAAAGTAAAAGCGTTCAGCCTTGGATGGCCACGGCTAACTTCCTTGGACATGCGCTCAATAAATGGCGTGGGCGGGCTGCTACCGATGCCTACCGCAACCCGCTACTCCACGACGCGGATCACGAGGAAACGAGTGCTCGCGCCTAGGACGACCTGGTCCGCGTTCGTTATCTCCACGAGTCGTCCCGGCTCGATCGGAACCGCCGAGCGCCCGCGTGCCCCGCCGGGCGCGGTGCCGGGAAGAAGCCTCGTCCCGTTGGTGCTGCCCAGGTCCTCGAGGAGCCAGCGCCCGTCGACGAGCCTGATCCTCGCGTGCCGGCGCGAGACGTCGCACCCCACGTCGGTTATCGCGCAGGCATCGTCCGGCCCGGGCATGAAGCCGATCACCGTGCCCGCCTCCTCGCGCGAGAGCACGTGCAGGGGCGGCTTGGCGCAGCCTCCTTCGATGCGCAGGAGCGCGAGGCCGTCGGCCTCCCTGCGCGCGTCGGCCCCGTGCCTCGGCTCCACGACCTGGGGCGCAGGCGTCGTGTCGGCCGTGCCGAGGGTGTTCTCCATGAATCCCAGGGTGATGCGCGCGGCCTCCCCCGCGTCCCAGGTCGCCCCCGCGGAGATAAAGAGCAATACGAGCAAAGAAGCCCGGTCGTCCGTCCCGAGCCCCCTCGTCTGCTGGATCCGCGCGATCGCGTTCGCGTAAACGTTCGGGTCGGCCCCGACGCCGGCGAGCGCGAGCCCCATCGCCCGGGCGGCCTCGCCGCGATACCTCTGCGCGACCAGGGCGATCGAGCCCTCGCCGTGCTTCTTTACCATGCGGGTGCAGATTAGCTGGGCCGCGAGCGGGAGGTCGCCGTGGGCGGGGAGCTCGTCGCGCACGGCATGGACCACGTGCCGCGAGAGGAAGGTCTTCTCGCCGAGGCGCGGGACGACCGGCTTGCCCCCGATCCGCGCATGCGGGCTCACGATGAGCTCGGCGAGCGCGCGGGACGTCAGGCCCGAGAACCCGCGCAGGTCCGAGTACATGAGGCTCGTGGGCGTATCCATGCTGTTCCTCCCCGCGCGTCGGCCCCGTGGCTTTCAGGCGCCGTTGCGCAACGTAACGTGACGATTTGCCTCGCCTTTGTTCGCAAAATGCTCGCGCCGCAGGTCAGGGCGTTGAGAAACCCTACCCTTAAAACCAGCC
>DJRK01000097.1:0-210 GCA_002440065.1 Atopobium sp. UBA6362
CGCCGCCGTACGAGGTGCGAACCGCCGATGCGCGCAGGGTACTTCCCAAGGAGGTGCCCGCGAGCACGGCCGTCTGGCAGATGGGCCGCTGCGTCGCCACCGTGCGCGCGCTCGAGCTCGGGGACGCCGAGCTCCTTGGCAAGGCGTGCCACGACAAGCTCCACGAGCCGTACCGAGCGAAGCTCATCCCCGATTACGACGCGCTCAAGG
>DJRK01000097.1:218-429 GCA_002440065.1 Atopobium sp. UBA6362
AGGCGGCCGCGCTCGCAGCCGGGGCGTGCGCGTTCATGATCTCCGGATCTGGCTCGACGATGCTCGCCGTCGCCGACGGAGACGAGGTCGCTACCCGCGTCGCGGATGCCCTGGCCAAGACCTGCCCCGGCTACTGGCTCCGCACCCTTCCCGCCAACTCCCTCGGCACCACCGTCGACCTCAACTAACCCTTTTGGGGACAGGTTCGTTT
>DJRK01000097.1:481-1807 GCA_002440065.1 Atopobium sp. UBA6362
TTTTTTACTCAAATGAGTAAATTTCGAACCTGTCCCCATTTTTTATCACCGTTGAAGGGCGGGATTCGATCGCTTGCCGTTTGAAGGTTGCCATCCAAGCCTCTAAGCTGGGGTGTCAGCCAAGTGCTAGGATTCTCGCCATTGCTTCTTGCAAAATGCCTGGTAAAGTAGGCCAACCAATCAAGGAGGGCCGTCATATGCCAAGAGTCGCAAGAGCAGTCAGCCAGTCGGGGTTTTATCACGTGATGGTGAGGGGCAATGGGCACCAGGTCATCTTCGAGAAGACCCAAGACTATCAAAAGATGTACGACCTACTGGGTGATGCGATAACTAAGTATGAGCTCGAGCTTATTGCCTGGTGCTTCACGCCGAACCATATCCATCTACTGCTCTGCGACACAAAGAGGCAGCTCAGCAAGGCCATGCAGTCGCTCTGCACTTCTTACGCGCGTTACTTCAACGCCCAAACCGACCACGACGGCCACCTATTCCAGAACAGGTTCCGAAGCGAGCCTATCGAGACCGATCAACGCCTGCTCGACACCGTTCGCTACATCCATATGAACCCGCAGCGGGCGGGAATCTGCGAGGCGGACGAATATGTTTGGAGCAGTTACCACGAATATCTTCAAGGTGCGCTGATAACGTCGACGGAGCTCATCCTAGGTATGCTCAACGGCAAAGAAGGCCTGATCGAATACACGAACAAGCGCGAGACCCTTGAAGGCAATAAGCCTTTTATCAAGGCTCCGAAAAGCAACGAGGAGCTGGTAGAGATAGCGATATCGGCTCTCAACGGTCTCCATCCCAGCTCAATCGCAAGCTTGCCCAAACAAAGTCGAAATGAATGCCTCAGAATGCTGAAGGAGAGAGGACTAACCGGCGATCAAATAGCGAGGCTCACCGGAATAGGCAAATCGACCGTTTATCGCGTAAACTCAAAATGATGAAAATTGGGGACAGATTCAAAAATTACTCAAATGAGTAAAATTCGAACCTGTCCCCAAAAGTGCTCAAATGAGTAAAAAACGAACCTGTCCCCAAGAGGGGTTAGCCGCCGAGGTAGGCTTTGCGGACGTCGTCGTCCACGAGAAGCTCGGCGCCGGTACCGGTCTTCTTGACCCGGCCGATCTCGAGCACGTAGGCGCGGTCGGCGATGGACAGCGCCACGTTCGCGTTCTGCTCAACGAGAAGAACGGTGGTCCCCGCCTCGTTGAGTTCCTTGATGATATCGAAGATCTCCTGCACAAGGATGGGCGCCAAACCCATCGAGGGCTCGTCGAGCATCAGCAGGTCCGGCTTGCTCATGAGCGCACGGCCCATGGC
>DJRK01000097.1:1826-2337 GCA_002440065.1 Atopobium sp. UBA6362
GCTCGCCGCCGGACAGCGTGCCAGCCGTCTGCCCCATGCGCTCACGGAGGCGCGGGAAACGCTCATAGACATGCTCGATCGTCTCGCGGTTCTCGGCATCGGAGCGGGTATAGCCGCCCATGTCGAGGTTCTCCGCCACACTCATCTGCTGGAACACGCGGCGTCCCTCGGGGCACAGGGCCAGACCGTGCTCCACGATGCGGTGCGCCTTCATGCCCACGAGGCTCTCGCCCTTGAACTCGATCTCGCCGGAGTCGGGCTTGATCAAGCCGGCAACGGTGTTCAAAGTGGTGGACTTGCCGGCGCCGTTCGCGCCGATCAGCGTGACGATCTCGCCCTTCTTGATGTCAAAGGAAATGCCGCGGACGGCCTTGATGGCCCCGTAGCTCACGTGCAGGTCGCGCACGGAGAGAAGGGTCTCTGCCATGCTAGTTCACCCCCTGCTTGCCAAGGTACGCCTCGATGACCTTGGGGTTGTTCTGGATGTCCTCGGGCGAGCCCTTGGCGATGA
>DJRK01000097.1:2407-3404 GCA_002440065.1 Atopobium sp. UBA6362
TCATGTCGTGCTCGATGAGCAGGATGGCGATGCCGAACTCGTCGCGGATGCGCTGGATGTTCTCCATGAGCTCCTCGGTCTCGGCGGGGTTCATGCCGGCCGCGGGCTCGTCGAGCAACAGCACCTTGGGGTGCGTAGCCAGCGCGCGCAGGATTTCGAGCCTACGCTGGGCTCCATACGGGAGGTTGCCCGCCAGCGAACCGGCGAATTTCTTCATGTCGAAGATGTCGAGAAGCTCGAGCGCCTTGTCGTGGAACTCGGCCTCCTGCTTCCAGTGCCCTGGGAGACGGAACACGTCGGTAAGGAGGTTCGTCTTCATGGAGTTGCCGAAGCCCACGAGCACGTTCTCTTCGACCGTCATCTGGTCGAAAAGGCGGATGTTCTGGAACGTTCGGGCGATGCCCATGCGGTTTACCTCGGAAACGGACTTGCCGGCCGTGTCGACGCCGTCGAGCAGGATCGTACCGCGCGTGGGCTTATACACGCTGGTCAAAAGGTTGAAGACAGTAGTCTTGCCGGCGCCGTTGGGGCCGATGAGTCCTGAAATCTCGGTTCGGCCCATCGCTATGTTGAAGTCGTCGACGGCGGTCAATCCGCCGAAATCGATACCCAGTCCCTTGGCCTCGAGCACCGGGCGGCTCTCGACATCGCGCTCGGGGATGAGGTTGGGGCTCTTGGGCTCGACGAGCTTCACGTCGCCGCGAATGACCTTACTCATGGTCGCCCGCCTCCTTCGCTGCGTCGTCGGTAGCCACGTCGTCCGGGGCCTTCTCGCCCTTCCTCTTCCATGGAAAATCACCGTTCAAGCAACGTTCGATGGCACGTGACAAAGAGAAGTCGTAGCTGCCAAACAGCCCCTGCGGACGGAAAATCATAACAAGAATAAGGACGACGGCGTAGACAACCATGCGATACTCGGAGAACGCGCGCAACGCCTCGGGCAGGACGGTAAGCACGGTAGCCGAGACGACCGAGCCGAGCATGGATCCCATGCCGC
>DJRK01000055.1:0-168 GCA_002440065.1 Atopobium sp. UBA6362
AGCCGTCGGACTCGTCGGCCTCGCAGACGAAGTACCCGCCGTTGCCGTTGCGGCCGTTCGTGTCGTAGCCCTCCACGACGCCGCCGATGAGGAAGGACGGGTCGAGGCCGAGCTTGTCGAGCATCGTGGCGACCATGGAGGAGGTCGTCGTCTTGCCGTGGGTGCCGG
>DJRK01000055.1:296-463 GCA_002440065.1 Atopobium sp. UBA6362
CGCGGGCGCGGACGACCTCGGGGTTCGTCTCGGGGATGGCCGTGGAGGTCACCACGACCTCCGGGGCGACCTCGTCCACCGTCGCGGCCTCGTGGCCCACGCGCACGTCGATCCCCGCGGCAGCGAGCTCGCGGACGTAGTGCGAGTTCTTGAGGTCGCTTCCGGTC
>DJRK01000055.1:518-911 GCA_002440065.1 Atopobium sp. UBA6362
ATGCCGGCGCCCCCGATGCCGATGAAGTGCGCGCTTTGGATCTTCTTGGCGGACGTAGCCTCGCTCATTGAAGCCCCTCTCGAGTTTGTGCTTGGCAGGCGCCGCGCGGCCCGTGCGGCCGGCGCGGCCTAAACATTTACTCTAACTCAAAAGGGGCGCGAGTCTAGGCGCGCGCGACGCTCTCCACTTGGTCTGCGAGAGCCGCCGCGGCGCGCGACTGGGCCAGGCGGCTCGCGCAGGCGCGCATGGCCGCCCGCTGCCCCGGCTTGGAGATGAGGCCGAGAAGGGCGTCGGCGAAGGCGTCCGTCGCGACCTCGTCGTCCTTGAAGAGCACGGCGGCCTTCTCGTCCACGAGGAAGCGGGCGTTCGTCGTCTGGTGGTCGGCCGTGGCGA
>DJRK01000055.1:934-1105 GCA_002440065.1 Atopobium sp. UBA6362
ACGAGGATCGAGGGCACGCCCACGGCCGCGATCTCGGCGATGGAGGAGGCGCCGGCGCGGGAGAGCACGAGGTCGGCGGCGGCGAGGACGTCGCCCATGTCGTCGATGTAGGAGACGAGCTTCCAGCGCTCGGCCTCCTCGGGCGTGAGCGCGAGCGCGGCGGCGGCCTCG
>DJRK01000055.1:1158-1793 GCA_002440065.1 Atopobium sp. UBA6362
GAGGCCGGGGACGGCGAGCAGGCGGTCCTTCAGGCGCGCCATGCCCTCGTTCAGCGTGCGGGCGCCGAGGCTCCCGCCGAAGACGAGCAGCAGCGTCGCGTCCGCGGGGACCCCGAGGGACTCGCGGCCGCGGGCGCGGTCGCCGTCGATGACCGAGCGGCGCACGGGGTTGCCGGTGAGGACCACGTGGCCGGGCTTCTCGGCGTCCTCGAAGACGGCCTTCGCGGCGGGGACGGATATGCAGACGCGCTCGGCGTGGGGGGCCATCATCTTGTTCGCGAGGCCGGGGACCGAGTTCTGCTCATGGATGAGGTAGGGCACGTGGGCGTCGCGGCACCAGCCCAGAAGCGGCACCTCGACGTAGGCGCCGAAGCCGATGGCGGCGTCCGGCGCGCCCTTCTCGCGGAAGCGCCTCGCGAGCGCGCGCTTGGCGCTCCAAACGCGCCACAGCGAGCTCAGCGCCGTCCAGGGGCGCGAGCGGTCGAAGCCCGTGACCTCCACGTCCACGAGAGGGAAGCCCGCCTGCGGCACGAGCGTCCCCTCGAGCTTGGACGGGCGGCCGAAGAACTCGACCTCGTGGCCGCGGCCGCGCAGCTCCTCCGCCAGGGCGAGTGCGGGGTTGATGTGGCCGGCGG
>DJRK01000055.1:1822-12335 GCA_002440065.1 Atopobium sp. UBA6362
CGGCGGTGCCGCCGGCGGCGATTGCGATCCTCATGGCGCTCCAATCTGTGCGCGCCCTTCCTCGCTTCCCGCCCGCGGGGCGAGGGGCGCGGAGAAGGGCGACGAAGAATAACCTGACGCTACCGGCGCCTGTTCCTCAGGCGCTCGGAGGGGTCGGACCCCAAATCGACGCGGCCGCGCGGGTGGCGGCCCGCATCGGCGCGGCCGGCCCTCCCCGACCGGTCATAGCCGCCCCGCGGGGACGTGCGGGCGGCGCGGCCCTGAGAGCCGCCGTCGACGACCGTGAAACCGCTCGGGGCGCCCGCCTGCGCCTGCGGGCGGGCGCCGTAGCCGGACCCCCTCGCCGAGCGCGGCATGGCCTCGCCCACATAGGAGAGCCCCGGGTCGTAGCCGTCGCCCTCGCGCACGTACATGCCGCGGCGGGCCCGGTCGTGCTCGGTCTCGGGCAGGCTCGAGTGCACCGAGACGCTCATGATCGCGCCCACGAGCAGAAGGCTCGCGATGATCGACGAGCCGCCGTAGGTGAGGAACGGCAGCGGCTTGCCCGTGAGCGGGATCATGCCGAGCACGCCGCACACGTTCACGAGCATCTGGATGAGCAGCAGGGAGGAGCAGCCGCACGCGATGAGCCGCCCCGTGAGGTCGGGGGCGTAGCGCGCGATCTGGAACCCGGCCCAGACCACGGCGACGAAGCCCGCGACGACGCCGAGCGTGCCTATGAGGCCGCACTCCTCGCCCACCACGGCGAAGATGAAGTCGGTGTGGGCCTCGGGCAGGTAGCTGTACTTCTGCTTGGAGGCGCCGATGCCCACTCCCAGAAGGCCGCCCGAGCCGAAGGCGTAGAAGCCCTGCACGAGCTGGTAGGACTCGCCGAGCTCGTCGGCCCACGGGTCGAGGAAGGACTGGATGCGCGAGAGCGCGTAGCCCTGGGTCATGGAGAGCGCGATGACGAACAGGGCCCCGACCACGAGCAAGCCCGCGACGATGCGCCAGTCCAGGCCCACGACGACCAGCATGACGACGATCGTGGCGGCGATGATGACCGTCGTGCCCTTGTCGGGCTGGATGAGGATGAGCGCGAGGGGCACGCCCACGCCGAGGGCCGCAAGCTTGGCGAGCTCGGTCTTGTCGGCGCGGTTCGAGAACCAGCGCTCGATGAGCACGGCCGAGATGACCACGATGAAGAGCTTCGCGAACTCGGAGGGCTGCAGCTGGAAGCCCGGCAGCGAGATCCAGCGCGTCGCGCCCTTGGCGTTGCCGGAGATGCCGGGGATCTGCACGAGGAGAAGAAGCACGAGCGTGACCCCGATGAGGGGGTGCAGCAGCCTGTCCTTCGCCCAGCGGTAGTCGAGCTTGGCGAGCCCCGCCGCGAGCAGGGACCCCGCGACGAGAAAGAGCGCCTGGCGCTTGAGGTAGAAGGCGGCGTCGTAGTCGGCGTCCGCGTTCGCGAGGGCCGTGACGGACGAGGCCGAGTAGATCATGACGAGGCCGAAGGCGCACAGGAGCGCCACGGCCACCACGAGGACGATCCGCGGGCGCATGAAGCGCGCGGGGACGCCGAGGATCTTCTTCTCGATGTCCTTCGCCTTGGCCGCGACGGTGCCGCCGCGCATGGAGCGCGGGACCTCGCGGGAGGTGCCGCCGAAGACGGCCGGGCGCGCACGCCCGTCGCCCTCGGCCTGGGTGGCGCGGCCCACGGGCGCGGCGCCGCCGACCCCCTGCGAGAGGCCGCCGATCCTGTCGTGGATCCCTGAGGCTATGTCGTGGAAGCTGCGCGGCAAGGGCTACTCCCCCATCCGGGCGACGCGCTCGGCGACGAGCCGCTTGAAGAGGCGGCCGCGCTCGGCCATGTTCGCGAACTCGTCGAAGGAGGAGCACGCGGGCGAGAGGAGCACCGTGTCGCCGGGCACAGCCGCGGCCACGGCGGCGTCGAAGGCGTCGCGCAGGTGGTCCGCGCGCTCGATGCGCAGGTCGGACCCCTCGCGGCGGCGCTCGTCCTCGAGGGCACGGGCGATGCGCGGGCCGGCGGCGCCGAAGCACACGGCCACGCGGACGTCCTTGCAGCACGCGCGCGCGAGGGACGCAAGGTCGGTCCCCTTGTCGTGCCCGCCCAGGAGCAGGACGACGGTCTTGGGCGGAAACGCGGTTAGGGCCTTCTCGACGGAGTCGGTGTTCGTTGCCTTGGAGTCGTTCACGTAGTGGACGCCGGCGGCCTCGCCGCAGGGCTCGATGCGGTGCTCGATGGGGTTGAAGCTCGCGAGCCCGGCGCGGACGCGCTCGTCGCCCACGCCCACGAAGAGCGCGAGGGCCGAGGCGGCAAGCGCGTTCTCCCAGTTGTGGCGCCCGCGGATCCGGAGCGCGGAGGCGGGGCCGAGGTGGTGCTCGGCGCCCCCGAGGCGCACGACGAGCTCGCCCCCGCGCACGAAGGCGGCGCTCTCCGAGGCGGGCTCGCCCTCCACGGAGAGCTCGCACACCTCCACGCCGCGCGCGGCGACGCGGCCGGCCACGGCGCGGCACCAGTCGTCGTCCACGCCCACGACTGCGAGGTCGCCGGGGACGAGGTTCGCGAACACCTTCTCCTTGGCCGCGGCATAGGCCTCCATGGAGCCGTGCCACTCGATGTGGTCGGGGGTGATGTTGAGAAGCGCCGCCGCACGGGGGTGCAGGCGGCTGCTCGTGGCCAGCTGGAAGCTCGAGAGCTCCGCGACGAACCACTCGCCTTCCGCGCGGTGGGCGACCTCGCCCGTACAGAGCGTGCCGATGTTGCCCACGCTCACCGCGGAGCGGCCGTCCTCGTGGAGCAGGTGGGTCGTGAGCGAGGTCGTGGTCGTCTTGCCGTTCGTGCCGGTCACGGCCAGCCAGCCGTCCGGGCTCTCGCGGAAGGCGAGCTCGGGCTCGCCGATGATCTCGGCCGAGCAGGCGGCCGCCGCGCGGAAGAAGGGGCTCGACTCGGGGATTCCGGGCGAGGCGACGGCGAGGTCGAAGTCGCCCTCGACGTCCTCGGTCCCGAGCACGCAGCGCACGCCGAGCGACTCGAGCTCACGGGAGGCGTCGGAGGGCTCGGACCTCTTGCCGCCGAAGAGCGTCACGGAGTCCACACGGCCAGGCACGAGCCCCGCCAGGTAGCGGCACACCTCGATGCCCGTCTTGCCCATGCCCAGGACGCAGACGCGCCCGAGCCCCTGTGTGTTTGAGCCCATCGAAAATCCCCTCTTTCGGGACGAGAGTGCAGAGAATGGCCGGCGCGGGGCCGCTTGAGCGGGCGGCGGCGCGCGCGGGCCGGGCGCGGCCGCTAGCCGAGCTGGAAGTACAGCGCGAAGCCGAGCGCGGCGAACGCGGCCGATACGATCCAGAACCTGATGACGACCTTCGTCTCCTTCCAGCCCTTCTTCTCGAAGTGGTGGTGGATCGGCGCCATGAGGAAGACGCGCTTGCCCGTAGCCTTGAAGCTGATGACCTGGATCATGACCGAGAGCGCCTCGGCGATGAAGAGGCCGCCCATGATGAGGGACGTGACCTCGGTCTTCGTCAGGATGGCGAGCGCGGCGAACGCGGCGCCCAAGGCGAGCGAGCCGGTGTCTCCCATGAAGATCGTGGCCGGGTAGCAGTTATGCCAGAGGAACCCGACGCAGGCGCCCGCGATGGCGGCGGCCATGATGGCGAGGTTGATCTCGTCGTAGCGGTAGGCGACCATGGCCATCACGAGCATGACGACCATCGTGCAGCCGCCCGCGAGGCCGTCGAGGCCGTCGGTGAGGTTCACGGCGTTCGAGAGGCCGGCCATGAGCAGGAAGACGAAGAAGATGTAGAGCCACGGCACCTGGACCTGGGCGCCGGCGACCGTGAACGTGGAGGTGAGCACGCCGAGGTCGATCACGAAGCCGCCCGGGAAGCGCACGGTCGCGGGGATGCCGACCCAGTTCACGGCGGCGAGGCAGAACACGACCGAGATGGCTATGAGGCCGACCATCTTCTGCGAGGGCGTGAGGCCGAGCGAGCGCTTGTGCGCCACGGACTCGATGTCGTCGAGCAGGCCGAGCGAGCCCGTGACGAGCATGGCGAGCACGGCGAGGATGAGGTCGGGCGTCCACTTGGCGAGAAGCGCCGTCGAGACGAGCACGCCGAGCAGGATGACGATTCCGCCCATCGTGGGGGTGCCCTGCTTCACGAGGTGGCTCTGCGGGCCGTCGGCGCGGACCTGCTGGCCGAGCCCGTCCTTCTTCATGAGGCGGATGAAGGCGGGCATGACGAAGCCCGTGACGGCCGCGGCGATGAGGATTGCGAGGAACACCTGGTAGGTGGGGTATTCAGGGGAGCCGATCATTAGGCGAGAACCTCCTTGGCGAAGCGGTCGAGGCCTTCCGAGCGCGAGGCCTTCACGAGTACGAGGTCGCCGGCAGCAAAGACCGGCTTGAGCGCGGCGAGGGCCTCGTCGACCCCGGCGAAGCGGTGGACGGCGTCCTCGGAGAAGCCCATCGTGCACGCGGCGCGGGCCATCTCGTCGGCGAGGTCGCCGCCGATGAACACGAGCATGTCGAGCCCTTTCGCCGCGGCATAGGCGCCCGTGAGCGCGTGGAGGCGCGGGGCCTCGTCGCCGAGCTCGCCCATCTCGCCCAGGACCGCGACGCGGCGGCCGTCGCACGCCATCTGCGCGAGGACGTCGAGCGAGGAGGCCATGGAGTTGGGCGCGGCGTTGTAGGAGTCGTCGATCACGCGGACGCCCGCGGGCGAGGTGCGCACGTCGAGGCGCAGCGCAGTGTGCTCCATGTGCTCGATCGCGTCCACGGCCGCGTCGCGGTCGGCGCCGGCGCGCCAGATGAGGTCGAGCGCGATGAGGAAGTCGTCCACGACCTTGCGGCCGGGGAGGTTGAGCGAGACCTCGCGCGACCAGCCGTCGGCGCACGAGGCCGTGAACGTGGGCAGGCCCTCGGCGTCCAGACGCACGCCCTCGGCGCGCACGGAGTCGCCCGCGCGGCCGCCCACGAGGTCGACCTCGACGCCCGCTGGGCGCGCGAAGCCGTCGGCGATGAAGGGAGTGTAGTCGCACGAGGAAGGGAGCGCGAGCAGGGGCCCCACGCCGGCGTGGGCGCGCAGGCCGCCGACGACCTCGGCCTTGGCGCGGGCGATGTTCTCGCGGCTGCCCAGGATACCGATGTGCGAGGTCCCGACCGTCGTCACGCAGGCGAGCGCCGGGGCGCACGCGCCGGCGAGGCGCTCGATCTCGTGCGGGTGGTTCATGCCCATCTCGCACACGACGACCTCGGCGTCCTCCGGCGCGGCGAGAACGGTGAGCGGGCAGCCGATCAGGTTGTTCAGGTTGCCGGCCGTGGCATGGGTGCGCCTCACGACGCCGAAGCCCGCGCGCAGCATGTCCTTGGTCGTGGTCTTGCCGACCGACCCCGTGACGCCCACGACGAGCCACTCGGGGTGGCGGCGGCGCTGCTCGGCCGCGAGGGCGATCATGAACGACTCGCAGTCGTCGCCCGCCGCGCGCAGCACGGAGGCGCCCGCGGCCCTCGCCGCGTCGAGCGCCTCGTCGGGCACGGGCGCGGAGGCCACGACGGCGGCCGCCCCCGCCTCAACCGCTCGGGCCAGGTAGGCGTTGCCGTCCACGTTCTCGCCCGCGAACGCGACGAAGACCGAGCCCTCGCCCGCCTTGCGCGAGTCGATGACGACCTCGCCCGCGACCTCGCGCGAGCCCGAGCACACGAGCTCTGCGCCCGTCGCCTTCGCTATGTCACCTGCGCTGATGCGAATCATTCGTTCTCCTCGTCCAGACCTCGCCCGCCGCCTAGTCCGCGGTCTTCGCGGGCGGGATACCCAAGATAGTAACCGACTGCTCCATGACGTCGTGGAAGACGACGGCCGCCGACTCCGCGGCCAGATACGGGATGCCGTTCAAGCCCACGTACACGAGGGCCTGAGGGTCGTCGGCGTTCGCGAAGCCGCACAGCGACGCCACGAAGTGGTTGGCCTTGTAGCCGCCCTGCTCGTCGGCCTGCTCGCCCGTGCCCGTCTTGCCCGCGATGTCGTAGCCGTCTATGGCGCCGTTCTTGCCCGAGCCCTCGGTCATGACGGCGCGCATCATGTCGATTTCCTCGTCGCACGTCTCGGCCGAGACGATCTGCGAGCCGGAGGGCCAGTCGACCTCGTCGCCCGCCTTGGACACCAAGAAGTGCGGCGTGTTGGGGACGCCGCCGTTGGCCACGGCCCCGTAGGCGCGCACGATCTGGACGAGCGGGATGGCGAGCGACTGGCCAAAGGCCATGGACCCCGCCGTGGAGCCGTCGTACTGGTCGTAGGCCTTCACGATGCCCTGGGCCTCGCCCGGGAAGTCGATGCCCGTGCGCTGCCCGATGCCGAACTTCTCGACGCCTTGGGCGAAGCGCTCCGAGCCGATGACGTTCTGCACGTAATAGGCCATGGCGACGTTGGACGACTGGGCCATGGCGTACTCGACGCTCATGTCCATCGCGTAGTCGCGCATGTCGTCGTCGTGGACCACGTCGTCGCCCACGAGGATCTCGGCGGGGATGTTGAACGTGGTGTCCTTGGTAAGAAGCCCGTCCTCGATGCCGATGGAGGTCGTGAGGACCTTGAAGACGGAGCCCGGCTCATAGGAGTCCGAGACGAGCTTGAGGTTGAGCGACGAGGCGTCCGTGATGTTCGAGAAGTCGGGCAGGGGGGTCGAGGCGGCGGCGTAGATCTCGCCCGTCTTGGGGTCGGTCACCATGACCGAGCCGGACTCCGCCTCGTAGGTCTTGGACGCCTCCGAGATGATGGACTCGCACTCCTCCTGCAGGTCGATGTCGATGGAGAGCACGATGTCGGTGCCGTTCTTCGCGGCGAACGTCTCGGACGCGCCGCCGGCGATGGGAGAGCCGGACGCGCCCGCCTCGTACAGGCGGCTGCCGTCCGTGCCCGAGAGCACGTCGTTGTAGTAGTACTCGAGGCCGGAGAGCGCGGCGCCGTCGCTGTTCACGTAGCCGAGCAGCTGCGCCGCCGTCGTGCCGTAGGGGTAGACGCGCTTGGTGTCCGACTCGTAGAAGACGCCGTTCAGGCCGGAGCGCACGGGGTTGCCGTCCGCGTCCTTCTTCGTGTCCTTCGAGGCGGCCTTCAGGCGCGAGGCGAGCTCGTCGGCGACGCTCGCGTCCACGCGCTCGGCCAGGCGCACGTACTGGGTGCCCTGCTTCGTGAGGCCCGCGAGGTAGTCGGAGGAGTCGCCGCCCAGGACGTCGGCCATGATGTCGGCCACGGCCTCGGCCGCGCCGTCGGTGGCGGCGTCTCCCGTGTAGCCGTTCCAGCTCACGACTGTGGGGTCGCACACGACGGTGTCGCAGTCCACGCTGATGGCCAAGACGTTGCCGTTGCGGTCGTAGATCGTGCCGCGCTTGGCGTGCAGGACGACGGAGTTCGTGCGCCTGTTCTCGGCGCGGTCGGCGAGCCTGGGGCCGTCGACGACCTGGATCCACACGAGCCTCGCCGCGACGAGGGCGAGGACGACCGCGGCGGCGATGCCCAGGATCTTGAACGGGCCGTCCACCTGCGGGACGGGCGCTGCGCCGCGGCGGCGCCTGCGCGCACGCGAATAAGAGGCCTCGTCGTACGAGGCCTCCTGTCTCCTGCCCGACCGGTACGCACCGGAGCGGGCGCCGTTGTATGGATCCCTTCTGTTCACGGGAAAGAAGTTTACGCCACGTCCGCGTAGGCGAGGGCGGCGTCGGCAGGCTGCGCAGCATCCCCATCGTAGGCCGCGGCGTCGTCGGCGGCGTCCTGGGCCCCCTCGTCGGAGGCTTGCCGGTCGGCGGAGGCGTCGTCCTGGGAGGAATCGGTTGCGGCGGTATTGGTATCGGTGTCGGCGGCATCGTTGTCGGCGGTCACGGCCTCGTCCGTGGCCTCGGCGCCCTGGGACGCCGCGGCATCCGCGGAGAGGTCGACGCTCACGGCGTCGCTCGACAGCGCCATGCCGTAGTTCTGCGTCGCGATGCGGGAGATGCGGGAGTTGCTCGAGAGGACCGCGCGCTCGATCTTCAGGTCGTCGTTCAGGTTCTGCGCGTCCTCGACGGCGCTTCTCAGCGACGAGTTCGCCTTGAGCGTGCTCACGGTGGCGCTCGTGAGGGTCACGCGGACCATGCCCACGATAAGGACGACGGCGGCGACCTTCAGGATCGTCTTGGCGTTCGCGAGGAACTGGGCCGAGACGCCGCGGCGCGCGCGGGCATCGAGTCCGCCGCCGGGCACGACCTCAAAGGAAGGCCTTGCGGCCTCTCGCTCGAGGGCTGCCCCCCTCTCGGCGAATTCCATGTCTAGAGCCTCGGAGCCCTGGTACCTCATGACGTCCTCGTGTCGTTTCTGCGGACAAGCCGCGTGCGCATCCAATAATCCGGGCAGGTACGCTGGGAACTTGAGAGTCGGTTGACGGTCAACCCTCGACCCAAGATCGAGCGTTCCTTAAATTCGATCGCTAGTTTTCCGATAGTTCGTTGATGGTTCGTTGGTGGTGCGTTTGAGCTGCGTTTGTGGTGCGGTGGTGCTTCGTTTGCGGTATGCGATCGGCCTTGCGGCCGGATGCGCCGAGCTTGCCCCTATGCGGTGACGTCGAGCTTTACCGCCACGCGCGTGAGGGCGCTTCGCGACCTGGGGTTGGCCGCGACCTCCTCGTCTGAGGCGACGAGGGGCTTACGGGTCCTGACCCTGACGATCGGCACGTTCCCGCAGACGCAGACGGGCAGGTCGGGTGGGCAGGTGCAGCCTCGGGAAAGCTCCGAGAACACGTGCTTCACGATCCTGTCCTCCAGCGAGTGGTACGCGATGACGCATATGCGCCCGCCGGGGTTCGCCCATCTCACCGCGGCCCTGAGCCCCCTGTCGAGGACGTCGAGCTCGTGGTTCACCTCGATGCGCAGGGCCTGGAAGGTCTTGCGCGCCGGGTGCCCCCCGCTCCTGCGGGCCGCGGCCGGAATCCCCTGTTTGATGACCTCCACGAGCTGGAGGGTCGTCTCGATGGGGGCCTTGGCCCTCGCCTCGACCACCTTGCGGGCGATCCTGGCGGCGAACTTCTCGTCTCCGTACACACGGAGGATCCGGGTGAGGTCGGCTTCGTTGTAGGTGTTTATGACCTCTTCTGCGGTTAGGGTGTTGTTCCCCGGATCCATGCGCATGTCTAGGCGGGCGTCCTCGTGGTAAGAGAAGCCGCGCTCGGGAAGATCGAGCTGGGGGCTGCTCACGCCGAGGTCGAAGAGGAAGCAGTCGACGCCGGGCACCTCGGCTTGGACGAGAAGGTCGTCCAGGTCGCCGAAGTTTCCCTTCAGGAGCTTCGTGGCCGCGCCGGGGACCTCGCGCGAGAAGCGCTCGGAGGCCGCCGCGAGGGCCATGTCGTCCTGGTCGATGCCTATGGAGAGGCCGTCGGGGGCCACCCTCTTCGCGAGCTCCACTGAGTGCCCGGCCCCGCCCAGGGTGCAGTCGCAGACGACTTCGCCCGGTTGGGGGTCGAGCTCGCGGAGGACCTCGTTGAGCATCACGGGTACGTGCTGAAATTCAGTTGTCAATTCGCGTTCCCCCTTTGTCCTAACCGAAGAGCAGGTCGTCGAGCTCGTCCTCGAAGGCCTCCTGCTGCGCGTCCCACTTCTGGGTGTTCCACACCTCGAAGTGGTCGTTCGCGCCCACGATCGTGACGTCGCCGGTCAGGCCGTACTTCTCACGAGTGCCGGGCTTGCTCGCGTCGAGCTTGCCGAGCGCCACACGGCCCGCCGAGTCGACGTCGATCGAGACGGCGCGCGCCGTGAGGTTCGTCATGAGAGCCACGTCCCTGCGGCTGCGGGCGTTGAAACCCTCGCCTTCCCCCTCAAAGAGGGAGTTGACCCAGGCCTCGAAACCCGCGGGGGTGAACCCGTTTACGCTATCCTTCATGGGAACGAGGTAGATCGTCTTGGAGTCGTCGCTCACCATCTCCTTGCGGAAGGTGGCGGGCAGGGTGACGCGCGCCTTGGAGTCAACCGACATCGGATAGGACCCAACGAGCATGTCACCCTCCTCTCAGGACAAAGAACCTCATGCCCCTGACGGAGCGTGTGAATACTATAGGGCAAAGGACACACCTCCCGACACCAGAAAACACTTTCCAACACAAAGTTGTTCCGGCGCGTGGTTTCGAGGAGCGGGCGGCGCGGGCGAGACCCCACATCTTGTGTTAAGAACGCGCGTTTCCACCAAAGGGGCCGTCTTTGCCCATACAAATGTCAACTAAATATGGAGGAACGGTGAATCCGCAGGTAAACGAGCTGTTTTGCTCTGCGATACCGGTCCGCACAAGGGTGTGGAATCTCGATTTTTGCCTGTCTGAGCTGGAGTTTTAGGCGGTTTGCGACCGCAAGATATGGGGCTTGAGGGTCACCTCAGGGATGTGGGGCGCGGTGTGGGTATTGGTGTGGGGGCGGCGTGGGAAGAGCGGCGGGAGCGCGGCGATGCCTCCCAAAAACGGGCCGCGACCGCACAGTGGGGCCCGGCGTGGGTC
>DJRK01000060.1:0-1154 GCA_002440065.1 Atopobium sp. UBA6362
CCGCAGGCGAACACCCCGGGGACCGAGGTCTCGAGCGTGTCGTCGACCACAGGCCCTCTTGTTGTGGGAGACAATTCCACGCCCGCGCCCCGGGAGAGCTCGTTTTCGGGAAGAAGCCCAACCGAGAGAAGCAGCGTGTCGCAAGGATAGCGTTTCTCGGAGCCTGGCAGAGGCCGACCTTGAGCGTCGACCTCTGCGACAACGACCGCCTCGACGCGCTTCTTGCCTTCGATGCGCACAACGGTGTGGGACAGGAGGAGCGGTATGCCGAAGTCGTCGAGGCACTGCACGATGTTTCGCTTGAGGCCACCCGAGTAGGGCATGAGCTCGGCGACGCACGCGACGTGGGCTCCCTCAAGCGTCAAACGCCTGGCCATGATGAGGCCGATGTCGCCCGAGCCCAGGATCACGACCTCTCGACCCGGCATGACGCCCTCGTTGTTGACGAGCTTCTGCGCACAGCCGGCCGTGTAGACGCCGGCGGGCCGGAATCCGGCGATCCCCAAGGCGCCGGCAGGCCTTTCTCGGCAGCCCATGGCAAGGACGACCGAGCCGCAGAAGATCTCCTGGAGACCGATTTTCTCGCCGACGCAAGTGACCGCGAGCGAGCCCGCGTGCCGCTGAACGTCGATGACCATGGAGCCAAGCATGAATTCCGTGCCCGCATCCTTAGCGAGTTCCTCGAACCGGGCCGCGTACTCGGGCCCCGTGAGCTCCTCCTTGAACGTGATGAGGCCGAAGCCGTTGTGGATGCATTGGTTGAGAATGCCTCCGAGTTGATCGTCGCGCTCTATGACGAGGACGCGACCTGCCCCCTCTTGCCTTGCCGCGAGCGCTGCGGCAAGCCCTGCCGGTCCCCCTCCTACGACCACGACATCGGCGCTACGCATCTGAGCGGCCCTCCTTGGGAAGGCCCAGGGCCATCGGTGAGCCTGGGCCGGACTTCGTTATGTTCTGGAGGTCGAGACCCGGAACTTCTCTGGCGAGGATCTCCATGATCTTTGGCGTGCAGAAACCGCCTTGGCACCGCCCCATCCCCGCCTCGGTGCGGCGCTTGATCGCGTCGAGGGACGTCGCAGGTATCGGTGCGTGTATAGCGTCGACGATCTGCCCCTCCGTGACGCGACGGCAGCGGCAGACCACGTGGCCATAGT
>DJRK01000060.1:1210-2957 GCA_002440065.1 Atopobium sp. UBA6362
CCATGTGGCGGGGTCCATGTCCTCGAAGCGCGGCGGCCGCTCGCGACGCGCCTCGAACCTCGTGTTTGCTCCGGGGTTCCCGAGGCATTCCGCGACGATGCCCGCGACCATTCGCCCGATGGCGGGGGCGGACGTGAGCCCTGGGGACTCGATCGCCGCGCAATCGATGAAGCCGGGGGCGCCTTTGACCTCTCGAATAGCGAAGTCGTGCTCGGGGCGATGGGCGCGAAGGCCGCTGAAGGTGCGGATCGTCTCACGGAAGGGCACGTCTCTCATGGTGAGCGCCGATTTCTCGCGTATCTGCGCGAGCGCTTCCGGCGTCACGTCGATCCCGGACTTGTCTGCGATGTCCTCTGCCGTCGGTCCCACAAGGACATTGCCCGATGTGGTGGGGGTCACGAGGATTCCCTTGCCCAAGGGTCCCGGCAAGGCAAAGACGGTGTGCTTTACGTAGCCGCTTACGGTCGTGTCGAGCACGTAGTATTGGCCGCGGCGGGGCGTGATCGTCATGTGGTCGGCAGCCTCGCATACGAGGTTGTGCAGCTCGTCGGCATGGACGCCGGCAGCGTTGACGACTGCATGGGCGTAGAGCGCGCCCCGTGAGGTGACGATACGCCAGCCTCTGCCCGTCTCGCCCCGCTCAAAGCCCTCTACGCGTTCATTGAAGCGGAAGTCGACGCCATTCGTCTTCGCGTTTTCTGCGAGGGCCACGGTGAGCTGGAACGGGTTTACTATCCCGGCCGTTGGGGCCCAGAGCGCGCAGACGGCGGAATCCGAGACGTTGGGCTCAAGGGAGCGGATTTCCTCTTTCTCGACGATTCGGATTTCTTTTACGCCGTTCTCGATGCCTCGCGCGAGCAAGGCTTCGAGCGCAGGCCGCGAGGCCTCTGAGGTGCAGACGACGAGCGAGCCGATCTTCTGGAAGTCGACGCCGAGCTCTTCGCAGAGCGGGCCCATGAGGGCCGAGCCCTCGACGTTGAGCTTGGCCATCAGCGTTCCCGGCATCGCGTCGAAGCCGGCGTGGACGATGGCTGAATTTGCCTTGGACGTGCCGCAGCAGACGTCTTCCTCGGCCTCCACGACGCAAGCTGAAAGCGAAAGCTTCGCGAGCTCCCGGGCGATGCTGCAGCCGCTGACCCCGGCGCCGATGACGACGACGTCGTACGCGTTTGTTGCCATGCTGCCCCCTCGACTAGGGTACACGTGGCTTTATGCTGTCCTAGCTGGGCGTGGTTGAGCCAAGAAAACCGTGTGAACGGTAGAAACCCCGCGGGCAACGGCGTGTCTCGACCGTGCCCGCGGGGTGCTGTGGCCCGAAATGCTCGAATAGGATGACGCGTACGCTAGAGCCCGAGCTTCGAGGCGAGCTCGAGCCACTCGTCCTCGAGGGAGGCTTTCTCGGCCTCGCAGTCGTCTATCTTCTTCTGCGCGTCCATGAGGGCCTCGAAGTCCGACGGATCGATCTGTCCCATCGCCTCGCGCAGGCGCTCCGGCTCCCCGTCGAGCTTGCCCAGGCGGCGCTCAACGGCGTCATAGCGCTTCTTGAGCTCGCGTCTCTCGGCGTTGCTCATGGTGGGCGCAGCGTCGTTCTTCTCGGCGGCCGCGTCCTGACCGCTCGAGCCCTGGGTACCTGATGCCGGTGCGGAGGAGCGCTCGGATGCGGCAAGAAGATCGAGGTACTCGTCGACCCCGCCCGGGACGTGGCGGACGTGGCCGTCGATGAGGGCGTACTGGTCGTCGGTCACGC
>DJRK01000146.1 GCA_002440065.1 Atopobium sp. UBA6362
GGACGAAATATCGGACATCTCTGTGACTCGTGGGCGCTCTTCCCAGTATACGAGTGATTAAGATTCATATATATCGAGGTAAATAGGCCGTAGGATTCGAGATAACGACGCGGCTACTTCATCAGGTCGCTCCGAGTCACAGAGATGTTCCGATTTGTCTGCACGATGGACTCTTTGGGTTGTGGACGGCGCCGGAAACTCCCGGTTCGCGCCGCGCATGGCCCTCGGGTGGGGCATAATCGACCTGATACACGAGTTCGCGCCCGAGCGCTGCGCCCCTCACGGCCGGCTCGCGGCGCCGGAAAGGGGCCGGGAAATGCCTGCGATCATGACGCACGACTTCTTTGGGCGGGGCGTGGCCGACGACGTGGCCAAGCTCATGTCGTTCACGACCGAGGACGAAAGACGTGCCTTCCTGCTGGGCAACCAGGGCCCCGACCCGCTGTTCTACCTCTGCGTCGACCCGCTCATGCACAAGTGGGAGCCCCTGGGCAACGTCATGCACCACCAGAAGCCCGCCCGCCTCATCCTCGCCATGCGCGAGGCCGCCGAGCGTCTCGAGGGCCGCGACCGCATGTGCGCCCGCGCCTACGTCGCCGGCTTCGTTTGCCACTACCTGCTCGACTCCGCCGTGCACCCGCTCGTCAACTTCTGGCAGGACGGCCTCACGCGCGCGGGCGTCGACGGGCTCGGCCCCGAGTCCGGCCAGGTGGTCCATGCCGAGGTCGAGCGCGACCTCGACGAGGCCGTGCTCTATGCGGCGACCGGCCTGACGGTCGCGGAGTTCAAGCCCTACGCCGAGGTGCTCCGCGCGTCCGGACGCGTGCTCCAGGCCGTCGACAAGGTCTATTTCTACGTGGCGCTGTGGACGTACGGCAAGGCGATCGACCCGAGGACCTTCTCGACGGCGGTCAAGGAGTTTCGCCTGGTCCAGCGCGTCTTCTACTCCGCGAGCGGCAAGAAGGCCCGCGCCCTCGCGGGCGTCGAGCGCCTCGCCCGCTCCGGCGGTCACTCGCTCCTCGGCGCGATGTCGCACCGCGTCCGCGCGAGCGCGGAGTCCGACTTCGACAACCGCGCGCATGCGAGCTGGGAGAACCCGTTCACGCACGAGTCGTCCACGGCGTCGTTCGAGGACCTCTACGAGGCCGCCCGGGCGCGAGTGCTGCCTGCCGTGGCGGAGGTCTTCTCGGCGGACTTCGACGAGGCTGCCGCGCACGAGCTCACGGGCGACCTGAACTTCGAGGGCGACCCCGCCAAGTAACCGGATCCTGACGCGGACCTGCCTGCTGGCCCGCGGGGCGCGAAGCCCGCGGGTCGTTGCGAGAATCGCGCTGACGGCCCCCAGGTTGCCGTTTATCTTTGCGCCCTCCCCGCCGCGGCACCGGTCATGTAAGCTACGATAAGCAACGAGACCCAGCTCAAGGAGGGAGCAAGAGAAGATGGCGACCTATGTGTTCTCGGACGTCCATGGGCATGCCGCCCCTCTTGCCCGCGCTCTCGAGCGGATCTCGCCGAGCGAGGACGACGTCTTCTATTGCCTGGGCGACATGATCGACCGCGGGCCCGACCCCCTGGGGGTCATCCGCGCCGTCCGCTCGCTGCCGAATTCCCACGTGCTCATGGGCAACCACGAGGACCTCATGATGCTCTGCATGGCGGACCCCTCCGACGAGGTCAACGCCATGAACTGGGGCATGAACGGCGGGGTCGTGACCTCGGAGGCCATCGCGTCGCTCTCCGAGGAGGAGGCCGACGAGCTCGTGGGCTGGGTCGCCTCGCTTCCCCGTGCCGCGCACGTGGTCGTGGGCGGCCGCCCCTACATACTTGTGCACGCCGGGATCGACCCCGAGCGCGTGACGGTGGGGGAGCCCTGGGACGACGCGCGCCTCGACGAGCTCATTGCCGAGCAGGATCCGTCAGACCTCATGTGGATCCGCGAGGATTTCTGGGGCGCGTCGACGGGGCTCGTGGACGAGAAGGGCGAGGGCCCGATCGTCGTGGCCGGCCACACCCCCACGCCTTACCTCGACCGCATGGGCGCCGAGCTCGACGAGCCCGCCCGCGACCCCGAGGGGCGCGCCCGCATGGTGCGCCTGGGCGCCTGCGAGGACACGGCCGGCGTGGCGGACCGCTGGGACATCGACGCCGCGGCGGCGGGCGGGCCCGGCTTCGGCCGCGTGCTCGTGCTGCGCCTGGACGACGGCGAGGAGTTCTACGAGGACATCGCCGAGGGCGAGTAGCGGGCCCGGCCGTTACTTCTTGCTGCCGTCGAAGTCCTCGGGGCCGGTCGCGCTCGCGGGCTCGTAGATGTCCACGAGCGAGAACCCGTGCGACTCCGGGTCGAACTCATAGGTATACAAACTGCAGTTGGCCAGGTGGCGCGGCGCCTCGACGCGCGCGTTTCGCGCCCAATGGTTGCGGAAGATGCGGCCCACCGTGCCGTGCGAGACCACGAGGACGTCGAAGGCGTCGGGCTGCGACATGATTTTGTCGAGCGCCGTGCAGATGCGTCGCTCGACGTCCGTCTCGTCCTCGCCGCCGTATGCCACGAAGAAGTCCTTGAACGGGCTGTGGGGGTCGCCGGGCTCGTGGACGTGCCCGTCGAAGCTGCCGAAGGAGATCTCGAGAAGGTCGTCGCAGGTGGTAAAGCCGCGCTCGGCGACGTCCGGGATCGCCGTCTCGAGCGTCTCCATGACGCGGCCGAGCGGCGAGCAGTAGATGTGGTCGAACGCAAGGCCCGCCTCGCGCATATGCTCGCCGGCCTCCGCCGCCTGCCTGCGGCCGAGCTCGGTGAGCGGGGAGTCCGCGCGGCCCTGCCAGCAGTTGCGCACGTTCAGCTCGGTGACGCCGTGGCGCATGAAGCGCAGGTACTTCTTGCGTGTGGTATTGGTCATGGAGGGCCTTTCTCGCGTGGGTGAGCGGCGCATAGTATAAGCTTTGCCGGGCGCGCATCGGCGCGCGGACGCGGCAGGCACCCACGCTAACAGAAGGCGCTCACATGAACAAAGACCAGCTCAAGCTTGTTGTGGTAGACGAGGACGGGACGTTTCTCGACCAGGGGGACGAGGGCTTCTCGCGCGAGAGGTTCCGCGCCGTCTTCTCGCGCATGAGGGAGGTGGGCTGCCGCTTCGCCGTGGCCACGAGCAACCAGAGCTTCCAGGTGAAGGAGATCTTTGGCGACCTCGCGCCTTACGTCTCGGTCATCGCGTCGAACGGCGCCTACGTCGAGCCCGAGGGCATGGCCCCCGCGGTGAGCACCGCCTCGCCCGAGGCCGTCGCCCGCGTGCTCGCTGCCCACGAGGCGCACCCGGCGATCCCGCTGTGCACCGTGTGCGCGGACGGCGCCTACGTCGAGCGTGCCGCCGAGAAGAGCTTCGTCGAGGAGATGACCATGTACTCGCACAACATGCGCCTCGTCGACTCGCTGGCCGAGCCCCGCGCCTGCAAAGACGTGCTCATGTACTGGTCGCGCGTGGGGGAGGGCGAGCTCGGACGTGCGGCGGGGGCGTTCCGCGCGGCGCTCGCGCCGGCCGGGGAGGAGCCCCTCATGGACGTGGTCGACTCGGGCGTCGAGGGCGGCTACGGGTACTTCGACGTGGTCCAGCGCGGCGTGAGCAAGGCCACCGGCGCCGCCGCCGTCGCGCGCGCCCTGTGCATCGACCCGTCATGCGCCATGGCCTTCGGCGATGCGGGAAACGACGTCGAGATGCTCCGCTGGGCCGGTTGCGGCGTGGCCATGGGCAACGCGTCCGACGAGGTGAAGGCCTGCGCCGACCGCGTCTGCGACCCCTGCCGCGAGCAGGGCGTCCTCAAGGTCCTGGAGGAGGTGTTCGGCCGATGAGCGCCGCCGGCGTCCCCGCCCCGTACGCGGAGGCGTCCCCGGCCCCGTTGCTCTCGGGCGCGCTCGGCGTGCGGACGGGCGGGGACGGCTGGGCGCGACCCTCGCGCTTCGCCCCCGAGCAGACGGTGGCCCTCGGGAGCTGCCGCGCCTGGCACCCGGGCCTCTTTCGCCAGATGGCCGCCTGCACCTCCGGCATCTGCCTGGACTTCCTGACCGATGCCGCCCACCTGCGCCTGCACCTTGCCGCC
>DJRK01000059.1 GCA_002440065.1 Atopobium sp. UBA6362
GCACCACGTGGGCCGTCTTGGGAGCGAGGTCCATGAGGGCCGCGATCGCGTCCGTCGTGCGGCCCTTCGCACGCGCCTCGAAGTACTTGCCCAGGTCGATAAGGGCGAGGATCATGCCGGCCGAGTCGAGGTAGAGGCCGTGCATCGCGTCGTGCGCGGCGGCCATGTCCATAGCGCCAAAGGCCCACGCCATGCGGAAGAGGCTCACCACGCTGTAGGCGAAGGACGCCGCCGAGCCCAGGGCGATAAGCGAGTCCATGTTCGGCGAGCGGTGCCAGAGCGTGCGGAACCCCGTGATGAAGTAGTGCCTGTTCACAAAGAGGATCGGGATGCACAGGAGCAGCTGCGCCAAGGCCGACGCCATCATGTTCTGCATGCCGTCGAGGCCCGGGACCTCGGGCCAACCGAGCATCGGGCCCATCGCCAGATAGAAGAGCGGGACCGAGAAAGCCAGCGAGACCACGAGCTGCACGAGCCGCTCATGGACCGCCTTGGCCGCGGCGTCGCCGGGCGCGGACGCGGGGACCGTCGCCGTCGATCCAGCGGGAGCGCGACGGGTCGCGCCGTAGCCGGCCTTCTCGATCGCCTCGACCACGGCCGACGCCGTGGCCGCCGACCCGTCGTAGTCGAGCTCCATCGAGTTCTTGAGCAGGTTGACGTTGGCCTCATGCACGCCGGGCACGCCGGACGCGGCCTTCTCGACGCGCGCGGAACAGGACGCGCAGGTCATCCCTTGTATGTCGAACGTTTCCTTCACAGCAGCACCTCGAATCACATGAACTTCTTGAAGAGCCCCATGACCTCGTCCACGACCTCGGTGTCGCCGGACTGGATCCGCTCGACGACGCAGGTCTCGAGGTGGTCTTGCATGAGCTCGCGCGAGATCGCCTTGACGGCGGACTCGACGGCGGCGAGCTGCGTGAGGACGTCGCCGCAGTAGCGGTCCTCCTCGACCATCGCCTTGATGCCGTTGAGCTGGCCGACCGCGCGGTTGATGCGCCGCGAGACGTCGGTCTTCAGCGCGTCCGAGCGGGGCGTGTGCTTCTTTGCGCCGCAGCAGCACGTTTCGCGATGGGCTTTGCCAGATTCTGTGGCCATAACGGCTCCTCTTGGTGGTTGTATACCCCGTAGGGGTATCTTTCGGTGCCAACGATATACCCCTTAGGGGTATGCGTCAACGAAGAATCAGCTCTTAGGAGACAATTTGAAAACGCTCTATGAATTGTGGCGAGAATATAAGCATCACACGGATGACGATGGGAGACAAGGAAGCCCGGGCGGCAACCCGGGCTTCTAATCACTAATACCAGCGCCGCCCGCCCCTGTTAAGCAATTCGGGCATTGCCAGTACACTTGCTATCTTACCCGATTGCCTTACTTTCGCAATCGTCATTCGTTGGAGCGCCAAAAGGCGCCCGAAGCCTACTCAACCTCGTCCGGCTCGGCCGCCCCGCCATCTCCCTCGCCGGGATCAAGGGCGCCTCGTTTGGCCGCCTCCGCGAACTTCGCCTTCATCGTCGGGTTTTTGTACGTGAGCTTGCGAATCGTGAGCGCATCCGCCTTGTCGTTGGCCAGGCGCAGTTGCCGCTCCGAGCTCGTGAGGTTCTCCTTGACCTTCTGGAGGTGCAGGATCGTCTTGTCTATCTCCTCGATCGCGGTCGAGAACTTCTTGCTCGCCGTCTCGTAGTTCTTGCCGAACTTCTCCTTGAAGTCGCTCAAGGCGTCTTCGAATCCAGTGATATCGATGTTTTGCTGCTTGATCTCCTCGAGCTCGCGACGAGCGCCCACGGCGTTCAGCCCGGCGTTACGCAGAAGCGAGATCAGCGGCAGGAAGAACTGCGGCCTGATGACGAACATCTTGGGGTACTCGTAGGACACGTCCACGATGCCCGTGTTATACAGCTCGCTCTCGGGCTCGAGCGTCGAGACGAGCACCGCGTACTCGCAACCCTTGTCGCGACGGTCCTTGTCGAGCTTCCTAAAGTNNCCTCGAAGTTCGTGACGTCGATGTTCTGCTGCTTGTACTCGGCGAGCTCCTGCTTGTAGCGCAAAGAGCCCATCGCGGCGTTGCGCAGGAGCGTGATGATGGGGATGAAAAACTGCGGGCGGATCACGTACATCTTCTCGTAGCGATAGCTCACATCGACGATGCCGGCGTTGTAGAGCTCGCTCTCGGGCTCGAGCAGGGTGCAGAGCACGGCGTACTCGCACTTCTTCTGACAGCGGTCATGGTCGAGCTTTTTGAAGAAGTCCTCGTTCTTGTGCTTGGTCGCCGTCTCGTCGTTCTCGTTTTTCATCTCGAACATGATGGAGACGATCTCGACGCCGGAATCATCGACCTCGCGGAAGACGTAGTCGCCCTTGGTTCCGTCCACCACGTCGTTGTCCTTGTGGAACTCGGCGTGCGGGAAGGCCATCATGCGGACCTGGTTGAACTGCTGCTCGCAGTGCTGCTCCAGGGTCTCGCCGATGAGCTTGACCGAGAGGCGGCTCCGCTGGTTCTTGATGCGCTCGATCTCGTCTTCCTTGTCGCGAATGAGCTGGTCCTTGTACCCGAGCTGCTCGCCCATCTGCTGGCGAAGGCTCGCTTCCACCTGCTCGCGCTCGAGCTTGGCGGCGCGCACCTGACCCTGAAGCTCCACGATTTGCCGGCCCTTCTCGCCCACGGCCTCGGCAACGGCGAGGGCCTTCCGGCTCTCGTAGGCCTCCTGCGCAGACGCCGCCGCAGCCTCGAGCGATGCGATGCGCTGGTCTTTCGCGGAGATGGCGCCGGCCTGCTCGGAAAGCCGCTTCTCGAGCCGGCCCTCCCGCTCGGCGAGGTCTCGGGCAGCGGCGTCCTTGGCTTCGGCGAGCTCCTTGGAAGCGGCGTCCTTGGCCCGTGCGAGCTCGGCCGCCGCAGCCTCCTTGGCCTCGGCGAGCGCGCGGGCGCCCTGCGCCTCCGCCTCGGCGCGGGCGCCCTGTGCCTTGAGCTCGGCCTGCTCGACCTGGGCGCGAAGCTTCATGAGCTCGGCGTCCTTCTCGGCGAGCTTCTGCGCCGCCTCACCCTGAGCGGAGAGGCGGGCGTTCTCGCAATCCCCGTCGGCGCGCTCGACGCGGGCGGTCAGGTCGGCAATCGTGGCATCTGCCTGGGATTTCTCCGCCTGCAAGCGTTCGCGCAGCTTGTCTAGTTCGTCGGCATGCGCCCGTTGTGCGCCAAGAAGCTCCTGCTGCGCCTTCGCTTGGGCGTCTGCCAGGCGTTTCTCGGCCTGCTGCTCCGCCTGGGCAACCGCCGCGGCCACGGCGCTCTCCTGGTTCTGGCGGGCAAGTTCCATCCGCGCCGCGACGTCCTTCTCGAACTCCGCGTCGCGCACCTGCTTCACGATGTTCGCGTACTCCGACTCGTCCACGGTAAACGTCTGCCCGCAGTGGGGGCACCTGATCTCCGCCATGGGACCTCCTTGCTCGATTGATTGCCCTCAAGGCTACACCACGCATCGGACAAAAAATATAACCGCAGGTAGACGGTGCCGTAGAGGCACGGAGAAGCCCCCTCGCTTGGAAGTCGATCTCCAAGCGAGGGGCTTCTCGGCACATCCATCCGGCGACACCCCACAGCAGAGTGCCTCGGCCCCACCTACTCCCCCAGCTCGTCGAAGCGCAGGCACACCATGGCCACGTCGTCCTCGAGCGTGTGGCCCGTGAAGTCCTCGAGCGTCGCGAGCAGGCGGTTGAGGAACCCGTCGAAGGGCTTGTCGGCGGCGGACTCGCGCATGACCATGTCGCGCAGGCCCTGCTCGCCAAAGAACGCCCCGCTCGGGTCGCGCGCCTCAGTCGTGCCGTCGGTGTAGAGCAGCAGCACGTCGCCCACACCCAGCTTGCAAACGCCGTCCTGGTAGGAGATGTCGTGGAACGCGCCCACCACGCCCGACTGCACGTCGAGGATGGAGAGCTCCTCGGCCCCGGCGCGCACGAGCAGCGCGGGCGGGTGCCCGGCCGAGCAGTACGTGATCGTGCCCGCGGCCTTGTCGACGATCCCCACGAAGAGCGTGGCGAACGTCTCGACCCGCGAGAAGCCCAGCAAAAACTCGTTCAGCGTCCTCACCATCCGCGCCGGGGCGAGCCCCTCCCACGCATAGGCCCCCAGCGCGGTCTTCACCGCCGCCGAGACGGACGCGGCCTCGATGCCCTTGCCCGAGACGTCGCCCATAATCACGCACGCGCGGCCGCCCGGCAACGCGATGAGGTCGTAGAAGTCGCCGCCCACGAAGGCCGCGGCCGTCGCGGAGGAGTAGATCCCCTGAGCCGTGATGCCCTCGACGTGCTGGAGCTCGTTTTTCATGCCCATCTGCAGCGCCTGGGAGATGCGCTTGGTCTCGACGCGCGACGCCTCGCCGCGGACCACGTCGCGCACGCACTCGACCAGCCGGGCGAGGAACGCCTGTTCAACCTCGTCGAACGGCTCGGCCCCGTCCGGCCGCAGGAACAGGCACGCCCTGCGCGCCCCGGCCACGACGCCGCCGTCCAAGAGAATCGCCTCGCACGGCTCGCCGAGGTCGCGGAGCTTGTCGTGGAGCGCGGTCCCCGACCCCTGCGGGACCACGGCGATCCCGTCCGTCACGTGCCCGGCGATGAGCGTGTCGAGGTCGAGGTCGAGCTCGCAGCGGCCCGTGAGCGGCAGGTTCGCGGCCGCCCCGCCCTCGGGGCGTACCTCGAGCTCGACGAACGCCGCCTCGATCTCGTCGGCGGCCGACTTGAGCACCTCGACGATGCGCTCATGGACGTCGTCGTCCTCGGACATGCCGAGAACCGTCTCGCGCAGGTCGGAAAGAAGGTCCTCGAGCCGCGCCGCGTGCCGCGCCTGCAGCGACGAGAACGCGCCCGCGAGCTGCACGGCCAGGTAGTGGGCGACGGAGTCGAGCAGCCGCGCCTCTTCTTTGCGGATCGGGTGCTGACGGCGCCAGCCCACCTCGATGATGCTGATGACCTGGCCGTCGAACCACACCGGCACGGCGATGAAGCTCGTGAAGGGCGGCAGGAGCTTGGCCTGGACCTTCAGGATCTCGCGGGTGTCCTCGTTCGCCACCTCGCGGACCGAGAGACGGCCCGCCCGCAGCGCCTCGGAGCCCGGGGGCAACACGCGTAGGCGGATCGCCTTGCCCTCGCGCGTCGCCGCCGTCTCGATCGTGCGCCCATACGGCATGAAGCGCGCCGTGTGCGAGCCCTCCACCTGCCCGGCGGCGCCGCGCAGGTGGAATCCGTCGTTCCCCGCAAGGTAAACGACGGTGCCGTCCGCCTCGAGCGTCTCGTAGAGCCGCTCGAGCGTCCGGTTGAAGAGGTCGCTCACGTCGCTCGCGTCGAGCGTGTCCAGCACGATGTTCAAGGCGCCCGAGAGCCTGTGGTTCGCGCGGCGCAGGTCCTCGAGGGTGCGCTCCGCCTCACGCGCGCCGCTCGCCTCGGCCCCCGCGCGCGAGGCCACGAGCAGGTACGTCTCGCCCGGCGCCTGGACCGACTCGCAGCGCACCGAGCACGCGACCATGCCGCCCGAGAGCGTCCTGAGCGCGGCCGCGCAGGTGGAGCCGTCGAGGGCGAAGGGAAGGTCGTCGGCTATGCCCGCAAGCTCGGCATCGTCCGGCCCGTCGGCCTCCTCGAAGCCCTTCTCGGCATGCCGGCCGGCGTCGTCGAGCTCGGGGAAGAGGACCCGCACGTCGATGCCCACGAGCGACGAGCCCTCCCCCTCCGATCCGCCGCCCGCCTCGAAGAAGTCCTCGGCCTCGTCGTTCGCGAGAAGCACGCGCCCCGCGCCATCGAATATGAGCACAGCGTCGCTCGTGAGCTGCAAGAGCCGGCTCAAGGTCCCCACGAGGCTTCCCTCGCCGATGCCCTCCATGTGCCGCTTCGCCAGACCGCCGCGCGCCATACTCACTCCTCGTCGGGTCGGTAGATCTCCTCGGGTCGCAGGAAGTCGAGCCCGCTCTCGCGCAGCTTGATTTCCAGGGGCTCGCCCGTGACCTTGATGACGTCGACGGTCCTCTGACCGAGCGAGCAGGTATAAGCGTACTCCACGTTGAGGTCGCTCGACGCGATGCGGTCAAGAAGCCCGCCGAGCGCCCCGGGGACGTTGTCGACCTCGGCGGCCACCACGCGCGAGCACATGGCGTTGTAGCCGGCGTCCGAGAGCATCCGTGCGGTCGTGCGCGGCTCGTCGCACAGCACGCGCACGATCCCGAAGTCGCCGGTATGGGAAACCATGAGGGCGTAGATCTGGATCCCTTTGGCCCCCAGGAGCCCGCACATGCGCGCGAGGTTGCCGGGGTTGTCGGGCAAGCAAACCGTGAGCTGGTCGATCATCTGGGGCTCCCCTCGTAGCAGGCGCGCCCATAAAGCGCGCCGTAGCTGGACTTGAGAGCATCATAGGGACATGGCAAGCCGTACCGTCCCAGCCAAGAAGACCGTTACCAAGCTTTCCCCGGCCTGAATTCGTTTCGATACGAAAAAAGCGAGCCTCCTAAGAGACTCGCTCAATTTCGTGGTGTCGGAGGCGGGACTTGAACCCGCACGACCTTTTAGTCAGTCACTAGCACCTCAAGCTAGC
>DJRK01000039.1:0-5880 GCA_002440065.1 Atopobium sp. UBA6362
TGCTCCGGAGGCAGACGCTCTATCCCCTGAGCTACAGGGGCACAACTCGAAAATTATACGCTATCATGGGGGAATCGCAAATCGAAATCGAAAAACCTCTGAGAGCCGAAGGGTAAGGGCGCATGGAAGAAATCGTGAAGATCGAGCGCATGGGATACGGCGCCGAGGCGGTCGGCCACCTCGCAAGCGGCAAGGCCGTCTTCGTGGCGGGAGGCGCGCCCGGCGACGTGCTGGCGCTCGAAGTCGTCGAGGAGAAGCCCTCGTTCGCGCGCGCCCGCATCGTGCGCGTTGAGGAAGCGGCTGCGTGCCGCGTCGCGCCCACATGGGCCGAGCCCTCGGCGGTGGGCGTCGCCCCCTGGCAGCACCTTGCCTACGAGGCGCAGCTCGCGGCGAAGACGGACAACGTCGTCGCCGCGCTCACGCGCACGGGCGGCGTTGCGCGGGAGCGCGCGCAAGAGCTCGTGCGCCCTTGCTTGGGCAGCAAGCGCGAATGGGGGTACCGCAACAAGGTCGAGATGGGCGCGGCGTTCGACGAGGCCGGGCGTTTCCAGCTCGGGTTTCACGAGGAAGGCTCGCCCGAGGTCGTCGCGAGCGATACCTGCCCCGTCGCCTACAAGCAGATCGCCAAGGCCCCCAAAGCCCTGCGCGGCGCGCTGCGCTTCGCGCAAGGGGCCGATGACCTGGGAATCTTCCGCGTCGGCGTGCGGCACAGCGTCCGCACGCACGCGACCGAGGTCGCCCTTTGGACGCGCCCGTCGGGCTTCCCGCGCGCGCACGTCGCGAACGTCTTGAAGGGGTCGTTCAAGGCCACGAGCATCGTGCGCGTGATGGCCGACCCGGGCAAAGCGCGCAAGATCAAGGGGGTAGAGGTGCTCGACGGCAAGGGCTTTTGGGAAGAGCAGCTCTGCGGCTTCTCGTTCCGCGTCGCCGCGCCGTCGTTTTTCCAGGTGAACACCGCCGGGGCCGAGAAGCTCGTCGAGCTCGTCATCGACGGCCTCGACCCGCACGAGGACGAGGAGGCCATGGACCTGTACTGCGGCGCCGGCACCTTCACGTTGCCGCTCGCTCGTCGCACCGGGTTCGTCTCGGCGGTGGAGTCCTACGGGCCTGCGGTGCGCGACCTCAGGAGCAACCTCGATGCAGCCCGTCTGGACAACGTTGACCCCATCGGAGGCGACGCCGACCTCGAGTTCCCCTACACCGACGCCGACGTCATCGTGGTCGACCCGCCACGTGCCGGCTTGGCAGAGTCGGTCGTCGAGAAGCTCTCCGAGCAGCCCGCCCGCGCCATCGCCTACGTGAGCTGCGACCCGGCGACACTCGCCCGGGACCTCGCGCGCTTTGAGCAGATCGGAGTTTTCGAACCTGTCGCGGTGACGCCGGTCGACCTCTTCCCGCAGACGTTCCATGTGGAGAACGTGACCATCCTCCATCGTCGCTAGCGGCTGCCAATAAGCATCGCCTCCGTTTCTTGGCTTTGCAGAGTATGCCGATCGCGGGCCCTTCTTGAACACAACTTAAGGTAAGGATTGAAAGTTAATCTAGGTGAACTAGTGGGAATAAGCCGCAGGTCACGCACAGTGCGTCTTTTGGGGCTTATATCCAAAACTTGTTGCGCTCGCGCCCGATTAAGGGTACAAACATAAGCACATCGGGTAAGGGGCCCGAACAAGAGAGAGGATTCATCATGAAGGCTACGGTCAGCGAGGATTGCATCGGTTGCGGTATGTGCGAGGGCACCTGCCCCGAGGTCTTTGCCATCAACGACGACGGCGTCGCTGAGGCTCAGGTCGAGGAGGTCCCCGAGGACGCCGAGGACGCCGCTCAGGAGGCTGCCGACAACTGCCCCGTCTCCGCCATTGAGGTCGAGTAACCTTTTACGCTGAGATGCCGAGCCCCGCTCAACTCGAGCGGGGCTTTTTTATTGAGCAAGAACCGCACGGCCCTTTGCATTCTCACTTCAACCGCTGCTAAAGCCAGAAAGAAGGCCCATGATCCTCGCTTCGCAATCGCCCCGCAGAAAGCAGCTCCTCGAAGAGCTCGGCTATGAGCCGCTCGTGCTCCCCGCCGACATCGATGAGTCGAGAAAACCCGATGAGAGCCCTGTCGAGCTCGTAGAGAGGCTCGCCGCGCAGAAGGCCGAGGCCTCGCGCTCCCGGGCCGTGAGGGAGGGCTTATCAACGCCCGACGGTCTGCTACTCGCTGCGGACACCATCGTGTGGGACGAGGATGAAGTCCTCGGCAAGCCCAGGGACGCAGACGACGCGCGGAGGATGCTCGCATCGCTCTCGGGCCGTAGGCACCACGTGACCACGGGCGTCTGCGCCATGCGCCTCTCGGCACAAGGAGAGGTCGAGGCACGAAGGAACTTCTCAGTGACAACGGTCGTGGAGTTCTGGCCGCTTACGGCAAGCGAGATCGATTCGTACGTGGAGACCGGCGAACCCATGGACAAAGCGGGCGCCTACGGCATCCAGGGGCTTGGCAGGCTGCTCGTAAAAGGCATCGAGGGAGACTATTTCAACGTCGTGGGGCTTCCCGTCTCGCGACTCTCGAGAGTGATCAAGGAGATCTGAATGGACATCAGGGACATCCCCGGTATCTATGTGGGGCACGCGACGAACGCCAAGGCGGGGACCGGCTGCACGGTCATCGTCTGTCCCAAGGGCGCCGTGGGCGGCGTCGACGTTCGCGGCGGGGCGCCGGCAACGAGGGAGACCGACCTGTTGAGGCCCGAGGAGACGGTTCAGGAACTCGACGCCATCGTGCTCTCCGGAGGTAGCGCCTACGGCCTGGCGGCCTCTGTGGGAGTCGCGGAGGAGCTCGAGCGCCGCGGCATCGGGCTCGACGTCATGGTCTGCAAGGTGCCTATCGTAAGCGGGGCCTGTCTCTTCGACCTTGCGTGCGGCGACCACAGCGTGAGGCCGGACGCGCAGATGGGAGCCGCGGCGGTAGCCGACGCCTTCGATAACGCGGGGACACCGCTCCCCCGCGGCAACGTGGGCGCCGGAACCGGCTGCACCGTCGGCAAGCTCGCCGGGCCTGACCACGCCATGAAAAGCGGCCTTGGAATGGACGTCGAGAAGGCCGGAGAGCTCGTCTGCGGCGCCGTCAGCGCGGTGAACGCCTGCGGCGACGTCCGCGACCCCGAGACCGGAAAGGCCATCGCCGGCGTGCGCGACGAGTCCGGCAAGGTCGGGAGCTCCGTCGACGCGATGCTCGCCATGGCGGCCCAGATGCCCCTTTCGCGCACGAACACGACTATCTCGTGCGTTGTGACGAACGCGAAGCTCACCAAGGCCGAGGCGACGAAGGTCGCGCAGATGTCCGCGGACGCCTATGCTCATGCCATCTCGCCGACCCACACCACAAACGACGGCGACACGATCTTCGTCATGGCGACCGGAGAGGTCGAGGCGCAGGTCGATCTCGTGGGAACGCTCGCCACGAAGGCCCTCGGCCGCGCCATCGCCGATGGGGCCCTGCAGGCCGAGTCCGCCTACAGCCTCCCTGCCGCCCGCGACCTCTAACCCAATTTGGGGTCGAACCCCAAATTAACTTGGTATCCGACCCCAAATTCGTCCTACCGTTCGCCGATTGGTTATAAGGCCAAGCGGAAGGTTGACTTGATTGACCAAGCCCCTGAGCTGCGGCGTCAGGCAAGTGGCAGCTTGGTGCAAGGATTGGTCAAAATTCCGTGCGGCCTTCTTTGCTAAGCTTCCTCCACAAATTCGTTCGAGGAGGAGCAGCATGCCAAGAGGAGCGCGGAGCATTTCCAAGTCAGGGTATTACCATGTCATGGTACGAGGCGTAGGAAAGCAGCTGCTCTTCCTCGATGACTCGGACCATTTGAAGTACCTCAAAACGCTGGCAGCAAAGACGCGGGATAACAATGTGACGCTCATTGCCTGGTGCCTCATGGACAATCACGTGCACCTTTTGCCGCAGGGTAAATTGCCTGACATTGCAAACACGATGAAAGCGCTCGGGATCTCCTACACCGCCTATTTCAACAAGAAGACCGACCGGGTAGGACCGCTCTTCCAAGGAAGGTACAAGAGCTTCCCGATCGAATCGGACGCTTACCTTCTCGACGCTGTGCGATATATACACGACAACCCGGTCAAATCTGGCGTAGGGCCTCGCGAAACCTACGAATGGAGCAGCTACAGGGAGTACCTCGGCGAGGCTTTCCTCATAAACCCAACGGTCATCCTGTCCATGCTCGGTGGGACCGAGGGCTTTCTCGATTTCTCGAACTCAAAGAAACCAATCGAATACCATGTACCGCCGGAAAAGAACATGACGACTGAGGAACTGGCGGAAATAGCCGCATCCACCCTCAGCGGCATGGACGCCATGAAAATCGCCGCCCTCCCCATCGTTCAACGGCGCAACGCGATTCAGGGCCTCATAACCGAGGGTTTCTCAACCTCGCAGATCCAACGGCTCACCGGGATCGGCCGAACGGCAATCGAGTCCTGCCGCGAGCAGTTTGGGGTCAGACCCCAAATTGCAGGTTAGGAGGAGATGGCGAACTCCATGGCGCGAAGCCTAGTATCCAGGTGCGTGGCGCACCATCGGTGGGCGCAGGAAAGCAGCCACACGGCAAGCTCGTCGTCGATGGCGGCGGCGAGAAGCTCGTCGAACGTCGAGCCAAGAAGGGCGCGGAGCCAAGCCAGCTGCGAAGCGGAGACAGGTTCCGCGCCCGGAACGCCGCGCGCACAGCTCTCGCACAGGACGCCTCCCGCAAGCGGCGAGAACCGCGTGAGCGAGGAATCGCCGCAGGCGCAGCAGCCGTCCAGCTCCGGTCGCCATCCGGCGTGCGCAAGCACCTTGAACGCGAACGCGGCGCAGGTCAAGTCGAGATGAGCCCTATCAACGGCCTGCTCACAAGCCGTAAGGGCGCGGCTCGTGATGGCGGCCACAAAGGGGTCCACGGCATCCTCGAAGCAGCAAAGCCGCGCCACCTCGCACACACAGGACGCGGCGGAGACCCGGTCCAGGTCCCCGCGGAGGCCCGCATGGGCGTCCAAGAGCGACGCCTCCCCCACCACATCAAGACGCCGCCCCTTTGCCAGCAGGAAGTCGCACTCGCAGAAGAGCTGCACCTTGCCGGCGAGCTTTCCGCCCGGCTTGCGAGCCCCTTTTGCAACAGCCCTCAGCTGCTCACCGTCGGAGGAAAGCAACGTGAGGATAAGGTCGGCTTCCCCGAGCTTCGTACGGTCGAGCACGCAGGCCCTCACGCGATATGTGCGTCTTCCTGCCAAGTAAAGAAGTCCTACTCGTCGTCGACGGAGTAGCCGAGGCGCTGGATGATGTTCGCGTTGCGGCGCCACTGCGGCTCGACGCGCACCTTGAGGTCGAGGTAGACCTTGCGCCCTAGCAGGCGCTCGATGTCGTGGCGCGCCTCGATGCCGACCTTCTTGATCATGGAGCCGCCCTTGCCCACGACGATGCCCTTCTGGCCCTCGCGCTCCACGAGGATGGTGCAGCTGATGCTCGCGTGGCCGTCCTTCTCGATGGCGATCTCGTCCTCGCACAGGACGCCGACGGAGTGCGGCAGCTCCTGACGCAGGTTGCGGAAAAGCTTCTCGCGCACGAACTCGGCGACGAGCTCCTCGTCTGTGGCGTCGGTGTCCATCCCCTCGGGGAACCAGCGCGGGCCCTCGGGCAGGTGATCGGAGACGAGGCTCACGAAGCCGTTTACGTTGAAGCCCTCCTTGGAGGAGGTCACGATGACGTCGTCGAAGTCGCACAGCGCCTGAGCGGCCTCCAGCTGGGCGTTCATCTGCTCGGGGTTCGCGATATCCGCCTTGGTGATGACGAGCAGCTTGTAGTCGGCGTCGGCCTCGGACACGTGCTTGGCGACCCACTCGG
>DJRK01000039.1:5910-6051 GCA_002440065.1 Atopobium sp. UBA6362
CGTCGCCCGTGCCGACCGGCTTGGTGGCGTCGATGAGAAACGCGACGACGTCGGCATCGGCAAGCTCGCCCAAGGCGGAGCGGTTGAGCTCGCTCCCGAGGGCGTCCTTAGGTTTGTGCAGGCCCGGCGTGTCGATGATGA
>DJRK01000039.1:6104-13044 GCA_002440065.1 Atopobium sp. UBA6362
CGACGGCGCGTGGTCTGGGCAACGGGACTCGTGATGGCGATCTTCTCGCCCATGCAGGCATTGAGGAGCGTTGACTTGCCGGCGTTGGGCCTACCCACGAGGGCCACGAAGCCGCTGTGGAAGACGGGCTCCTCCGGCGCGTCCTTCTGCTCGGTCTTGTCGGCGTACTTATCGGACATGGTTCTCCTTTTTATAATTAATTGGTACAAGCGTTGCAATAAGCTAAGAGGACATATAACCCACGAAAAGAGAGGCTAAAGGACCCCGATCCTGCACAAGAGCGCGTGCCCATAGATCACGACTCCAGCGATGCCCACAAGAAACGAGAGGACCCACACCGCAGCCGCCGCGATGTCCTTCGCGTGCCCCGCGAGCGGGTGGAACTCCGGGCTCACCAGGTCGACGACGGTCTCGATAGCCGTGTTCAGGAGCTCCGCGCACAGCACCGCCCCACAGCAAAGAAGGACGACGGCCCACTCGACCGCGCTTATCTGAAGCAAGAAGCCCATCACCACGGCGAACGCGCCGCCACAGAGCATGACCTTGATGTTCCTCTCGGTACGAACGGCAAAGCGAAAACCCTGGAGCGCGAAGCCGAAGCTTTTGCGGAAGCTCGGGTGGTCGCTCTTGGACCCCGGGATCACTGGTCGTCCTCGGTACGATGGCGGGTAATCACAACATGGCCCAGCGTGCCGTCGGTCTCGACCTCTGCAAGGATACGGTCCTCGAGGTTCTCCATCTCGATGGCCGCCTCCTCGTCAAGGTGGTCGTAACCCAGGAGGTGGAGCGTGCCGTGCACGAGCAGGAGCCGCACCTCGTCAGCGAACGTCGTGCCGAACTTCTGGGCCTGGGCAGCAATATAGGCGGGCGCAAGCACGATGTCTCCCAGCTCACATGGCTCGCCGGGAGCGAGGTCCGGGTCGTCGGGGCGCTCACACTCGAGGCTTATGACATCGGTCGCGCGGTCGACTTCGCGCCACTCCTCGTTGAGGCGCTGGATCTCCGCATCATTCACGATAGAAACGGAGACCATGCAGGGACGATCGACCGCTTCGTGGGCGAGCACGGAATCGATGAGCCCCGCTACCTGAGAATCGCTCAAGGGGAAATCGAGCGACTCCTCGTTGGAAATGTCGTACTCGTTTGCGGCTTCCTTGATCACGAAAGCTCCTTTCTATCGGGACCGCCAGCGATCGCGCCCGAGGAGGAAGCCGCATTGTACGCGTCCACAATCCGGGCAACGAGCGAGTGGCGAACGATGTCGTTCCTGTCGAGGTCGACGAAGTTGATGTCGTCGACGCCCGCAAGCACCTGACGGGCATGGTCCAGACCGGAAGCGCCGCGCAGGTCCTTCTGAGAGGCATCGCCCGTGACGACAAACTTGGAGTTGAAGCCTAGGCGCGTGAGGAACATCTTCATCTGCTCGGGCGTGGTGTTCTGAGCCTCGTCGAGGATGACGAAGGCGTCGTTCATGGTGCGCCCGCGCATGTAAGCAAGCGGGGCAATCTCAATAACGCCCTGCTCAATAAGGGAGTTTCCCCGCTCCATATCGGTCATGTCGAACAACGCGTCGTAAAGAGGCCGCACATAGGGATCGAGCTTCTCCTGGAGCGTGCCGGGCAGGTAGCCAAGCGACTCCCCCGCCTCGACAACCGGACGGGCGAGAACGATCCTGCCGACTTCCTTGCGCTTAAGGGCGGCAACTGCCATGGCCATGGCGAGATAGGTCTTGCCTGTGCCGGCCGGCCCTACGCCAAAAGTAATGGTATTACGCCTAATAGACTCGACGTAGCGCTGCTGACCGGCGGTCTTGGGGCGAATGGCCCGCCCGCGATAGGTCAGGAGCACGTCTTCTGAAAGATGGTTCAAGCCGGATGCACCGTGACGAACCTGGTCGATGATAAGGTCGACGTCGGTAGGTTGGACTTCTCGGCCGGACTCAACCATCCGAATGAGCCGCGAGAAGACCGTGGTCGCGACCTCGACTTCCTCGGGAGCACCGGTGAGACTGACCTGATTGCCGCGCACGGCGACCATAGTGGAGTCAAAAGCCGCCTCAATACGCCTGAGGACGGCATCGGTCGGCCCCATGAGGTCGCTCGGATCGATCGAATCGGGAATGCTGAGCCGCACATGAGTTGGTTCCATGGTCCTCCAGAGATGTTTCGTCCCGCGGGGCCTAGCCCGCGTATTTCTTTCTATTCTACCTCGACACCATCCTGCAAGGACTTCTCAGCGCACTTACGCCAGATAAGCCTGGATTCCCATCGAATGCCGATGCAACTTTGTGCAAGGGTTGACGCAAGCTAAGCGCATGGTAACCTGATTAAGAGTTGCACAAAGAGGTGCTGTAATTCCACTATATACAGCCAGGTACTGATGTGTTTCCGAAAGAGGCGTAAATGTCCACCAAACAATACAACCCCGAGGGGCGCCATCGCATGGCCTTCTGGCTTTCGGACGATGAACACGAGAAGCTCCGCAAGATCGCAGAGGCAAACGGGGTCACTATGTCGGCGCAGATCGCCAACTGGATCGCTGCCTTCTCCGAGAAGAACGGGCGACTGACAGAAGCCGGCGTACAGAGTTGCTGCAGTCCCAAGGTCGCCGAAGCAGTGACGGCTGCCGAATCCCTTGACCTCGTCTCGACCGTCATCGATGGCGTATACAACAAGTACTTCTCCGATGGGAAGGCTTTTGCCCAACAAGGAAAGAGCGAGCCGGAAAAGCCAAAATCGAAGCCTCGCAAGAAGCGTAAAAAGACGACCGTCGAAGCCGTGAACGAGCTCCAGATGGCACTGAACTTTTAACTGAACTCAAGACGTATCGCAATACGAAGCGCCCCTATGAGAAACCCCTCCCAGGGAGTCCCATACGGGCGCCGTCTTGTAATAATAGGGTCCTAACCTAATTGCTCCGCCACTAAGGTGCCGTCGTCTCGCACGCCTGTATGGCGCACACGAATAAACGAGTCTACAGGGACACCAGGGTCCACCTGCACATCAAAGAGCCCGCCGTCGACGCCTCGCCCAGGATACTGCACAACGACCAAGCCTTCCGTACCCACCAGCCGAGCAGCTTCTTCATGCCTCAGCTCTCGGGCAAGTTTGCGTGCTCGGGCCGCACGTTCAGCCATGACCTGGGGGTCTACCTGATCCGAATACTCGGCCGCCGGCGTTCCGGGACGCCGAGAATAACGGAACACGTGCATTCTCGAGAACCGCATTTCTTTGCAGAATGCGAGCGACTCTTCAAAGTCCTCATCGGTCTCCCCAGGAAAGCCCACGATAAGGTCGGTTCCTAGCGACAGGTGAGGAAGGGCGGCCCGAGCAGCCTGAACATTCGCACGGAATAAATCGGTGCGATACACACGGTGCATGCGCTCAAGCGTGCGGTCGCAGCCAGATTGGAGGCACATGTGAAGGAAGGGGGCAACGCGCTCTCCAGCCTTCGCCATCGCGTCTACCAGGTCCGCATTTACATCGGGTGGCTCAATCGATGAGATACGCAACCGGTCGACCTCAGTCTCGCGAAGGAGAAGCTCCAGAAGACCGGGCAGCCTAAGCTCGTCTCGGCCATCGCTCCACCGGTAATCCCCCAGATTGATGCCGGTAAGAACGACCTCCTTCGCGCCGCGGGACATTGCGGCACGAACCCCGGAAAGAGCCTCGTCCGGCGAGAAGGACCGCGCCTTCCCGCGCGCCTTCCAAATGATGCAATACGTGCAGCGGTTATCGCACCCGTCCTGCACTTGGACCCCGGGACGGGTCCTGCCCGTCGGGGTGACCTTGCCATTGTCTTCTTGACAGCCCAGCATAATAGAAAGATGGTTCACCTCGGCGTCGGACACGATGGCCGAGGCGACTCTCCGCTTGTCGGCAACGACGCGAACGTTCGGTGCGAGCGCCGCAAGCTCATCGGCAAAGAGGCTCGCGACGCAGCCCGTCGCGACCACCACCGGGGATTGCGGCCTCAAGGCAGCATGGCGAATCGCCTTGCGTGTCTTCGCCTCCGCCTCGCCGGTCACGGCGCACGTATTGATCACGATGTAGGAAGCCTCGTCCTCACCCACGAGCTCGAAACCAGCCGCCTCCAAATCACAGGCCATGGCATCGAGCTCCACGCGATTCACGCGGCAGCCAAGGTTAACGAGCGCGGCGGTGCGCCTCACTTGCGCTTGCCCTTGAACGGGTTCTTGGGCGCATGCCATTTATCGGAGGAAAAATGCTCGGCGACCTCTTCCTCGATCTCGTCCTTGATCTTCTCGGCTTTGCCGGCGATGCCGTCGTCATCCTCATCGGAGTCCACAGACGAGCCCCCGTCGAGCGAGCGGGCAGCGACGATGGCGCCGATCTCCAGAAGCTGCTTCTGCGTGAGGTCCGTGGGAGTCTCGACCTGGACAACCGCCACAAGGTTGCCGCGCGCGATCATGCCCATCCGCGGCATGCCACGGCGCTCGACGGTGACCTGCTGGCCAAACTGACACCCAGCCGGCACATCGATCGTCACGTGCTCGCCTTCCATGATGCCGTCGATCGTGACCGTCGTGCCAAGAATAGCCTGGAGCGAGTCGACTTTCACGGTGCAGTAAAGGTCGTCTCCCTGACGCTCGAAGCGCTCGGAATCCTTGACCTCAACGTTGACCACAAGGTTGCCGGCAACGTCGCCGCGCAGCCCGGCCTCGCCCTTGCCCTCGACGGTCAGGGTCTGCCCGGAGTGAATGCCGGCCGGGATCTTGACCTCGACCTTCTCACGGGACGGTGTGCGACCCTGCCCCTCGCACGTTTCGCAGGGGTGGTCGATGACCTTGCCGGTGCCGCGGCACTCGGGGCAGGTGGTCTGGGTCTGCATCTGGCCGAAGATGGTCCGCTGAACCTCGACGACGCGACCGGAGCCATGGCAGCGCGTACAGGTCGTCATATGGCCGCCGTCCGCGGCACCGGTGCCGTTGCAGTCGTCACAGGGAGCGAGGCGCTCGTACGAGAGCGTCTTCGTGCAGCCCGCGGCCGCCTCCTCAAGCGTAATCTGAAGGTGAATCCCCATATCGCGACCACGTGTGCGGGCCTGCTGTCCACCCCGTTGACCGGCGCCGCCGCCGAAGAACGAGTCGAAGATGTCGCCGAAGCCGAACCCGCCGCCGCCAAAGATGTCCGAGACATCCACGTAGTCGGAGCCGAATCCCGACGGACCGTTCGGGTCGCCGTAGCGGTCGTAGTTCGCGCGTTTCTGGTCATCCGAAAGGACCGAGTAGGCCTCGTTGACCTCCTTGAACTTCTCCTCGGCATCGGGCTCGTTGGAGACGTCGGGGTGAAGCTTGCGGGCGAGCTTCAGAAAAGCGCGCTTGATCGTCTTCGCATCGGCGTCCTTGGATACGCCCAATACCTCGTAGTAATTCTTGCTCGGTTCCACTCTGCTCAATCTCCAAACACAGCCAACAAATACCGTCTAGAACTCATAGGTTGCGCGCCTCAGGGCCCGCAACGATCGCCGATGCCGCCTAAACCCTCACGCCACCGGAATAGGCGCCCGTGTATCCGCCGCGGCCGAGCCCCGCAGAGCAGGACGTGAATGCCGTGAAGAAGAGCGCGATGACGAGGCCGGAGCTGATTCCGTTGCCGATGGCCGCGCCCGCATTCTTCCACCAGCGGGAACCCTTGCCGACGCCGTTCCCAAAGCCAAGGACAAGGCCGAGAGCGAGGAACACCACGCCAAAGATCGAGATACCCGCCCCCACGATGAGGTTGAGGACGACGAACGGAAGCGCGAAGCCCACGAGATAGAAGCCGTTCGCGGCGCGGCTGGTGAGCCGTTCCTCCGGAACGACGACGCGGCAGACGAAATCGCCGGCCTTCTCGCCGTTCGTGCCCGCGTTGCCCATGCCGGAGACACGGATCTCGTCGCCGTCGTGCGAGTCCGCGGGAACGTCGACGACGACCTCGGACGCCGTGAGCGTGCGACCCGAGCCGCCGCAGGCCTCGCACGGGTCGGCGACGACGCGACCGGTTCCCTCGCATTCGGGGCATTCCATCTCCATGACGCCGATGCCAAAGATGGAACCGAGGTCAACGGAGATACGGCCGCGCCCGCCGCACGTGGGGCAGGTCTCGGAGTGCTCGGCATGAACCGAACCCGTGCCATGGCACACGTCGCAGGCGGCATAGCGTTGGAAGGTCACGCCCCTACGGCAGCCCTTCTTGGCAGTGTCCGCGTCGAGCGTGAGCTCGTAGACGACGTCGGCTCCCACGCGAGGGCGGTACGCGCGAGAAGAGCCGCGGCGGGAAGACCCGCCGAAACCTGCGGAGCCGAACGGCCCCCACGCGAAGGGGCCGTTCGCGAAGGGGTCGCCGTATCCGTAGCCGGTGCCGCCAGCGCCGGACGTGGAGCCGCCGGCAAACGGGACGCCGGAGCGCATGGCGTCGTAGCGCTTGCGCTTGTCGTCGTCGGAGAGGACGGCGTATGCCTCGGAGACCTCCTTGAAGCGCTCTTCCGCATCGGGCTCCTTGTTCACGTCGGGGTGTAGCTTGCGGGCCTTCTGCTGAAAAGCCTTGCGGATCTCGTCCTTCGACGCGTCCTTCGAGACGCCGAGAACGGCGTAGTAATCCTTATCGTTCATAGAGGCCATAAGGCGGGCTCCAATATGTCCGTGGTTCGGTCGCGTGGCCTGCGTAACGGCGCACAGATGTTAATTATATCCAGAGCGGACGGCCCCCAAACAGGCCGCCCGCCTCATGCGCAGAACCACTATGTACGTTGACGAGAGCCCCGGGATCGCGCCCCATCGGCAAATCGAGGAGCGAAATAGCCGCCGGAGGATGCCTATTCGTCGATGGCCACGCCCACCTGACGATAGGCAACGCCGCAGCGATCGAGGATGTTGCGCGAGATGAGCCCATCCTCGGTGTCGTGATACTTGTCGTCGAGGTACACGACCTCGCCGATG
>DJRK01000113.1:0-30824 GCA_002440065.1 Atopobium sp. UBA6362
CTGGCACCCGGGCCTCTTTCGCCAGATGGCCGCCTGCACCTCCGGCATCTGCCTGGACTTCCTGACCGATGCCGCCCACCTGCGCCTGCACCTTGCCGCCGACCCGATGCCCTCGGGCTCGCGGGCGGTCATCGAGGACGTGCTCAGGGGCGGCCATGCGCCCGAGCCGCCCTTCGACGGCTTCTCGCTCGAGGTCGACGGCGAGGGCCGGGGCTTTCTCGAGCCCGACGCCGAGGGGCTCTCCCGCGTGGCGCTCGGCGCCCGCCCCGGTACGGAGCGCCACGTGCGCGTCTGGCTGCCCTGCCTTGCGCCCGCGCGGGTGGGGCCGATCGCCCACGACGGCGGGTATCTCAAACCAGCCGCAGCTCAGAGGCATCTTCTTGTCCTCGGCGACTCCATCGCGCAGGGCTTCGTCGCCTGTGACCCGTCGCAGGGCTGGCCGGCCCTTCTTGCCAAGAGGGGCGGCCTGCAGCTCGTGAACCAGGGCGTCGGCGGCCAGGTCTTCCAGCCGGGCTCCCTCGTGGGGCTGCGCCCGCTCGTGGACCCCGCCCTCATCGTCGTCGAGTTCGGCGCGAACTACCGCTACGAGCCGTGCCAGGCGAGCCGCGTGGAGCGCGAGGTCCGCACCTACCTCTTCGAGGTGGCGACCGCCTGGCCCGACGTCCCCGCCTTCGTCCTCACGCCGACGTTCCATACGGAGGACCTGTGGCCCACGCATGCGAGGAGCTGCTTTTCCGACGTCGCCCGCATCATCCGCGAGCAGGCGGCGAAGCACCCCGGCCTCACGGTCGTGGAGGGCGAGGAGCTGCTCCCGCCCGATCCCACGCTCCTCGCCGACGGCTCCGACCACCCCGGGCCCGCGGGGCAGCGCGCCTACTACGAGGGGTTAAGTGAACATATTTTGCGCACATTGGCAAAACGCGCAGGTTGACGAGGTATTTCTTTGCACGATGCCAAGAAAACCGCGGGGTGCCGGACGGCATCGCGCGGTTTTCTTGTTTAGTGCGCCGGCAAAACGGCTACAATGCCCTCCGTTCACGCTGAGCGGCAGATTTCTACCGTTCGCCGAAAAGCCGTCACTCAGATTTTGGAGGAACGATGGCACATAACAGCAACCTTCCCGCCCTCGAGGCGGAGTTCGCGCAGTACGTCGACGACCTCGACGGCGACCGGCAGGGGGCCGAGGCCGGCGACAAGTACCTCTCCGCGGCCCATGCGAAGTTCCGCGCCGGCGGCCTTCCCTGGTCGCAGGTCCCCCTCATCCTGACCTCGGGCCAGCTGAACGTCATCCGCGGCGGCGCCGAGACCGCGGCCGCCGTCCTCGAGAAGGCCGTGCGGCTCTACCTGCGCGACGCCGATTTCCGCGCCGGCTTCGGCTTTACGCCCGAGCTCGAGGCGCTGACGCTCGTCCCCACCGGCTACGACCCCGCGCTGCCCCTCGCCCGCATCGACGTCGACGTCGACGCGCGCACCGGCCGCTACGTCCTGCGCGGCGTGGCCGTCGACGGCTTCACGGGCATGACCTCCACGGTCGAGGTGACCCGTGCGGTCAAGACGGGCGAGGCGTACCGCCGCTTCGCCGCGGCGCACCCCGGCATCGAGGAGCTCGACCCCGTCGCCTCCCTGGTCGAGACGCTGCGTGCGACATACAGGGGCTGGGCGAACTCCTGCGCCGGCGAGCGCCACCCCGACCACCCCGCGCTCGGCATCGTGGGCTACCCCGAGGAGGCCGACCTCGACGAGGTGTCCGACCTCATCGAGCGCTTCCGCGAGGAGGGCGTCTTCGCGCGCTTCGTGGACATCTGCAACCTTCGCGTCGAGACCGCCGCCGGCCAGGCGCGCCTCGTCGACGACGAGGGCCCCATCGCCTGCGCCTACCGCCTCGCGACGACCGAGGAGATCGCGACGCGCCCCTGCCCGGGCACCGAGGCGCTCGTCGAGGCGGCCCGCCGCGGCCTCGCCTGCGTGGTCGGCGGCTTCTCGGCCTGGTCCTGCGCCGGCGACGCGCTCTTCGACCAGCTCCGCTCGCCGCTGCTGCAGGCCGAGCTCACGCCCGAGGAGGCGGCCTTCGTGGCCGAGCACCTGCCGTCGACGCAGAGCGGCGCTTCCCCGACCGTTCCCGCGACGAGCCCGCTCGGCGTGTTCGTCTTCGGCGGCAAGCTCGCAGGGGTCTTCCCTGCGGGCGCCGAGAAGGACATAATGGGCCGGACCGCCGAGCACGTCTACCGAGGCGTCCTCGTCGTCCAAGAGTGACGAGCCCGGAGCCGGGCGCCGTCTCCGCTGCGCGGCGGGGCCGGTGCCCGGCGCCTATCTCTTCTCTGCCCGGTTTGGAGGGGCCATGACCATAGCCCAAGGCAGCGCCGCCCCCGGCGCGAACCCGCTCGCGCCCGAGCTCACGGGGCGCCTGACCGACGACGCCCTGCGCGCCGTCGACGAGGTCGTCCGCGGCGGCTCGCTCAGCCCCTACGCCTGCGCGAACGCCTCGGCCATCCGCCGCGACGCCGCCGAGCGCGATCGCGACACCGTCATGCGCCCCGCCTTCGTGCGCGACGCCGAGAAGATCGTCCACCTGCCGGCCTACAACCGCCTGGCGGGCAAGACCCAGGTCTTCAGCTTCCGGGCGAACGACGACCTCTCCCGCCGCGGCCTCCATGTGCAGCTCGTCGCCCGCGTCGCGCGCGACATCGGCTACGCCCTGGGGCTCAACCTCGACCTCATCGAGGCCATCGCCCTGGGCCACGACATCGGTCACACGCCCTTCGGCCACGCCGGCGAGCGCTTCCTGAACGACGCCTACCACGCGCGCACGGGGCGCTGGTTCTTCCACAACGTGCAGTCCGTCCGCGTGATCGACGTGCTGGGCGGGCGCAACGTGAGCCTGCAGGCCCTCGACGGCTGCCTCACCCACAACGGCGAGTTCGAGCAGCAGGTCTTCGAGACGAGCGGCCTCGCCGAGTTCGACACCTTCGACCGCGTGGTCGAGTCCTGCCGCGCGACGGGGGAGGGCGCCATCGGCCACCTGCGCCCCATGACCCTCGAGGGCTGCGTAGTGCGCATCTCGGACATCATCGCATACGTGGGAAAGGACCGCCAGGACGCGATCCGCGCGGGGCTTCTCGGCGAGGGCGCGTTCGACGACGGCCTCGGCGGCGCGTACAACGCGTGGGCGCTCCAGGCCTTCGTCGCCGACGTGGTGCAGAACAGCGTGGGCCGCGACCGCGTCGCGATGAGCGAGGCGGGCTTCGCCGAGCTCAGGCGCGCCAAGGCCGAGAACTACGAGAAAATCTACGGCTCGGCGGAGGTCGACGGGGACTTCGGCCACGGGATGGGCGAGCTCTTCTCGGCCCTGTACGACCATGAGCGCGAGGCGCTGCTCTCGGGCGACGAGGACGCGGCGATCTTTGCCCAGCACGTGCGCGGCTGCGAGCGCAGGCTCGCCCCCTACGGCCGCGCCTACGAGTGGGAGGACGACCCCGACCAGACCGTCGTCGACTTCATCAGCTCCATGACCGACGACTACTTCATGGCGACGTGCGAGGCCGTGTTCCCCGAGTGCTCCGAGCTGTTCCCGCACCGCGGGTACTTCGGCCCCAACGTGCGGCCCTAGCGTTATCGTTCGCGCTTCTTGGCCCGTGGTCGGGCAAGGTGCTCGGAAGCGCTCCGATTTCGCGTCCCTATGGTCCACCGGATGCCAAAATTAGCGTACAATCGTTCCCATGGATACCTTGTTCACGCACATAGAGAACGCCAAGCGCAACAGCAACGCGCCCCTGGCCGCGCGCATGCGCCCCCGCACCCTCGACGGCTACTTCGGCCAGGCGAAGGCGGTGGGCCCGGGCTCGTGGCTGCGCCGCGCCATCGAGCACGACACGCTCTCGTCCGTCATCCTCTACGGGCCGGCCGGCACGGGCAAGACGACGCTCGCGCGCATCGTCGCGCACACGACCCACGCCGAGTTCGTCGAGGTGAGCGCCATCACCGGCACGGTCAAGGACCTCCGTCGCGAGATCGAGGCCGCCGAGTCGCGCCTGCTCTCCCAGGGCCGCAGGACCATCCTCTTCGTCGACGAGATCCATCGCTTCAACCGCAGCCAGCAGGACGCCCTTCTCCATGCCGTGGAGGACCGCACGGTCGTGCTCGTGGGCGCCACGACCGAGAACCCCTACTTCGAGGTGAACTCGGCGCTCATCAGCCGCAGCCGCGTCGTGGAGCTCCAGCCCCTCGACGACGAGTCGCTCGGGCGCATGCTCGACCATGCCGTCGAGGCCCCCGAGGGGCTCGACGGGGCCTTCGAGCTCACGCCGGAGGCGCGCGAGGAGATAATCCGCCTCGCCGGGGGCGACGGGCGCGCGGCGCTCACGTCGCTCGAGCTCGCGAGCCAGATGGCGGCCCCGGCGGACGGGGAGGGGCCGGGCGACGGGTCCGGCGCCGGCACCGAGAAGGACGCTGCCCCTGCCCGCCCGATCCCCATCACCGCCGAGCACGTCCTCGAGGCGAACCCCCGCCGGGGCCTCTCCTACGACAAGTCGGGCGACATGCACTACGACGTGATAAGCGCCTTCATCAAGTCCATGCGCGGCAGCGACCCCGACGCCGCCCTCTACTGGCTCGCGCGCATGCTCGACGCCGGCGAGGACCCCAAGTTCATCGCCCGCCGCATCATGATCAGCGCCTCCGAGGACATCGGAAACGCCGACCCGCAGGCCCTTCTCGTGGCGGAGGCGGCCTTCAGGGCGGTCGAGGTCATCGGCCTGCCCGAGTGCCGCATCAACCTCGCCCAGGCGGCGACCTACAACGCCCTGGCGCCCAAGTCAAACGCCGCCGAGGCCGGCATCGACGCCGCCCTGCGCGAGGTGCGGGAGGGCCCGCGCCGAGAAGTGCCGAACTACCTGCGCGACCGTCACCGCCCCGGCTCGGAGGAGTACGGCGCCTACCTCTATCCCCACGACTACCCCGGCGGCTGGGTGGACCAGCGCTACCTGCCAGACGGCCTCGAGCGGGGCGATTTCTACCAGGCGAGCCCCCGTGGCTGGGAGGCATGGCGCCAGGAGGCCATCGGCCGCGACATCGAGGACGCGCGGTCGCGGGGGTGACGGCTTCGGCGGCTGGCCGCCTATCCCCGGGCGCGGCGACGGGACCGCTCCCCGCCCACGCATCTTGGGTAGAATGGGGACTACTTCCGGCCCGGTCCCGCGGGCCGCGAAACGAAGCAGTGGACACGCTTACCTTGGAGGGGCGCTATGGATTACCTGAGCATCGCCTTGATCGTGCTGGCCGTGGCCGGCATCTGGGCCGTCGTGGAGATCGCGCTGACCGTGCGCTCCGCACGTAAGGACATCAGCGAGGTCGCCTCGTCGGCGAACGAGGTCATCGCCCAGGCGCAGCCGATCGTGGCCAAGCTCGACGGCATGGTCGACGAGCTCGAGCCCGCGGTGAAGCAGGCGACCCCCATCGCCGTGAAGGCCAACGCCGCCATGGACGAGGCCGCTACCTCCCTCAACAGCGTGAACGCCATCCTCGCGGACGTCTCGACCGTCTCGGGCACCGCGGCCGGCGTGACCGACGCCGTCAACGGCGCGGTCACGGGCGCCGCGAACACCGTGGCCCGCGCCGTGAAGAAGGTGACCGGCGGCCGCGTGGACGCGGCTCCGGCGCTCCACGAGGGCAAGCCCGCACCCGACGGCGTGACCGTTCCCGAACACGCTACGGAGCCAGCCCGCAAGCCGACCGCCTACGTGGTCTACGGCGAGAAGCAGGCACCGTCCGAGCAGCCCGCCGCCGACGGCAAGCCCGCCGCCGAGCAGGAGACCGCGACCGACGCCGCACCCGCGGCCGACGCAGAGTAGGGGGCGCAGGAGATGGGTTCCGTGAGCCGTCTGTGCGTTCCCGCGCAGCCTTCCTATGCCCGCGTCGTGCGCATGTGCGCGGCGAGCCTCGCCGCCGTTGCCGGCCTTACGCTCGACGACGTCGAGGACGTCCGCATGGCCGCCGAGGAGGGATTCGTCTACGCCTGCGCGACGGGCCAGGACGAGGTCGAGGTCTCGTTCTCCCGCGAGGGCGACGAGCTGACCATGGACTTCTCGCTCGGCGACGACCTGGGCGCCGTCGACGCCGACGACTCGCTCGACCTCGTCGAGGTCCTTCTCGACGCCATCTGCGAGGAGTTCGGCATCACCGAGGACGGCCGGACCTTGAGCCTGGTCCTCCGGGCGGGCGGTGGCCATGACGAGTAAGAAGACCCCGGTCACCGGTCTCAAGGACGGCGCGCCCAACGAGCATTCGCCTGCGAAGACGGCGCCCGAGTCGAGCCCCGCTGCGGAGAAGCCCGCGGAGGGCCCGAAGGGTGCCTCGACGCCCGAGGAGCGCCGCCGGTCCGAGAGGCGGCTTCGGCGCTTGGGCAAGGGCAAGCCCGCCTGGGACAAGGAGCGCACCCGCGAGCTCTTCCGCCGCTACAAGGAGGAGGGCGACGAGGAGGCCCGCCAGCAGCTCATCGTGAGCCACCTCAACCTCGTGCGCTACATCGCCGCCAAGTTCAAGAACCGCGGCGAGCCGCTCGACGACCTCATCCAGGTGGGAACGATCGGCCTCATCAAGGCCATCGACCGCTTCGACCCGGACCGCGGCCTTGAGTTCACGACCTACGCGACGCCCACCATCATGGGCGAGGTCAAGCGCCACTTCCGCGACAAGGGCTGGACCATCCGCGTGCCGCGCCGCCTCCAGGAGCTTTCGGCCAAGGTTACCCAGGCCACCGACGAGCTCACCGTCAAGCTGCAGCGCAGCCCCTCGGTGGACGAGATCGCGGCGTACCTGGGCTCCACGCCCGACGAGGTGCTCGAGGCCATGGAGTCCTCCGGTGCCTACAGCTCCGTGCCCCTCGAGGGCTCGGGCTCGGGCGACGAGGACGAGGCGCCCGCCGTCATCGACCGCTACGCGAGCGTCGACGGCGACCTCGCCGCCTCCGACGACCGCATGGTCCTCGAGGACGCCATCGCCGAGTTCCCCGAGGCCGACCAGCAGGCCATCCGCATGCGCTACCTGCAGGGCATGACCCAGGTCGAGATCGCCAAGAAGCTCGGCATCTCGCAGGTGCAGGTCTCGCGCATGCTCAGGCGCGCCCTCAAGCGCATCCAGGAGAAGATCGACCCCGAGGGGCTGATGCGATGAGCGCCGCCGCGCCCGACGGGCATGACCAGGCACGGCTCGACCGGATCCGGAAGTGGCGCCCGCGGGCGCTCGCCGTGTGGACGGTCGTCGGGCTCTTCGTCGCCGCCTGGATGATCATCGGGGCGCTCAGCTTCGTGGACCAGGCGCTCGAGCTCGTCCTCGTGGGCGGGGTCGTGGGCTTCATCTGCAGCCCGCTCACGAACCGTCTCGAGGACGCGCGCCTGCCGCGCGGCGTCGCGGCGCTGCTGTCGCTCGCGGCGTTCCTCTTGGCGCTCGTCGTCCTTCTCTCCGTCGTGGGCGGGCCGCTCATGGAGGAGCTGCTCGTGCTCCTGCGCAACGTGCCGACCTACCTCGACCAGGCGCAGAGGGCCCTCGCGACCTTCTGGAACACGTGGGGCGAGTCCGCCGACGCCAACGTCCAGAGCACGGTGAACGCCCTTATGGGCACCGTCTCCACCATGGGCGCCTCCATGGCCTCCGACCTTGCGAGGACCATCTCGAACGGCGTCTTCGCGAACATCGCCTCGCTCGTGGAGGACTTCACCACGCTCTTCTTGGGCCTCGTCCTCGCGTATTGGGTCGCGAAGGACTACCCGCTCATGGCGCGCGAGCTCGCGGCCATCGTGGGGCCCAACCACAGCCGCGACGTGACGCTCATGCTCGCGGTCCTCTCGCGCTCCACGGGCGGCTACATGTACGGCACGCTCATCACCTCCATCGCGAACGGGGTCATGGTCGCGGCGGGCCTCGCCCTCGTCGGCCACCCCTATGCGGCGCTTCTTGGCGCGCTCACGTTCGTCATGCACTTCATCCCCGTGATCGGCCCCGCGCTCTCGGCGATCCTCGCCACGCTCCTCGGCCTCTTCGTGAGCCTGGGGTTGGCGTTCTGGTCGCTCGTGATCGCCATGGTCGCGCAGAACGTCGCCGACAACGTCCTCTCGCCGTTCGTCATGCAGCGCGCGGTCCAGATCCATCCCGCGCTCTCGCTCGTGGGCATCATCGTGGGCGGCTGCCTGGGCGGCCCCATCGGCATGGTCCTCGCGGTCCCGCTGACGGCGGCGCTGCGCGGCTTCTTCGTCTACTTCTTCGAGACGCGCACGGGCCGTCAGATCGTCTCGGAGTCGGGCGCCCTCTTCCGCGGCACGGCCTACCGCGACGCCGACGGCTCGCCCCTTCCCGAGCTCGACGCCCTGGACGACGCGGAGTTCTTCGAGGGCTCGCGCCTGCGCTACGCGCTCTCCGAGAGCGACCGCGAGGCCATCGAGGGCCGCGCGGCGGAGGCTGCCGAGCGCACCTGCGCCCTCCACCTGGACGACGACCCCAAGTAGCGCCCCTCAATTTGGGGTCGGACCCTAAGTTAATTTGGGGTCCGACCCCAAATTGCGCGCGCTATACTAGGGACCAATATGCAACCGCACGGCAACCCGATCGCAGGGGAGAGATATGAGCACCGCTGATTTTCCGACCATGACCACCGCTGAGATCCGCTCCAAGTTCCTCAAGTTCTTCGAGGACCGCGGCCTCAAGCTCTACCCGAGCTCCTCGCTCGTCCCCGACGACCCGTCGCTGCTTCTCGCCAACGCCGGCATGAACCAGTTCAAGGAGTTCTACCAGGGCAAGAGGACCATGAAGGAGATCGGCGCCTGCTCGTGCCAGAAGTGCGTGCGCACGAACGACATCGACTGCATCGGCGAGGACGGCCGTCACCTGTCCTTCTTCGAGATGCTCGGCGACTTCTCCTTCGGCGGCGTCTCCAAGCAGCAGGCCTGCGCCTGGGCCTTCGAGCTCATCACGAAGGAGTTCAAGCTCCCGCTCGAGCGCCTCTACTTCACCGTCTTCACCGACGACGACGAGACCCACGACGTCTGGCGCTCCCTCGGCGTGCCCGAGGACCACATCTCCCGCCTGGGCGAGGACGACAACTTCTGGGCCGCCGGCCCCACAGGTCCTTGCGGCCCCTGCTCCGAGATCTACTATGACCAGGGCGAGGACGTGGGCTGTGGCAAGCCCGACTGTCGCCCCGGCTGCGACTGCGACCGCTTCCTCGAGTTCTGGAACCTCGTCTTCACGCAGTTCGACCGCCAGGAGGACGGCTCCATGCCGGAGCTGCCGCACCGCAACCTCGACACGGGCATGGGCCTCGAGCGAATGGCCGCGATCCTGCAGCACAAGAGCGCGAACTACGACGGCGACCTCATGCAGTCCCTCATCGGCCTCGGCGAGAAGATCTCCGGCAAGAAGTACGACGCCGCCGACTACTCCGGCGCCTCCCGCTCCCTGCGCATCATCGCCGACCACTCCCGCGCCGTCGACTTCATGATCTCCGACGGCATCCTGCCGGGCAACGAGGGCCGCGAGTACGTCCTGCGCCGCCTGCTCCGCCGCGCCGTCTTCCACGGCCGCCTGCTGGGCATCGAGGGTGCCTTCCTCACCAAGTTCATCGACGAGGTGAACCGCCTCATGGGCGAGGCCTACCCCGAGCTGCTCAAGAACGTCGCGCTCGTGAAGGGCATCGTCTCCGCCGAGGAGGAGCGCTTCTCGCAGACGCTCGACAACGGCCGCACCTACCTCGACGACGCCCTGGATGGGCTCGCCGAGGGCGCCGTGCTGCCCGGCGAGGTCGCCTTCAAGCTCCACGACACCTACGGGTTCCCCATCGACCTTACGCACGAGATCGCCGCGTCCGCCGGCCACGAGGTCGACATGGGCGCCTTCGACGCCTGCATGGCCGAGCAGAAGGAGCGCGCCCGCGCCGCGGCCAACCGCGACGCCTGGGGCGACTTCAACAACGTCTGGACGGCCCTCTCCGACAAGCTCGCCGCGACCGAGTTCGTGGGCTACGACGAGGAGAGCTGCGAGGCCAAGGTCGCGGCCATCGTCTCCAAGGGCGCCGAGGTCGAGTCCGCCCAGGCCGGCTCCACCGTCGAGGTCGTCCTCGACCGCACGCCGTTCTACGCCGAGATGGGCGGCCAGTGCGGCGACACCGGCGAGCTCGTCGCCGAGGGCCTGCGCGCCCGCGTGAGCGACACCAAGGGCAAGAACGGCCTCTACGTGCACGTGGCGAGCATCGAGGAGGGCGCCCTCAAGGTGGGCGATACCGTGTGCGCCACCATCGACCATGGCCGCCGCGAGCTCATCCGCCGCAACCACACCGCGACGCACCTGCTCGACTCCGCGCTCAAGCAGGTCCTGGGCAAGCACGTCTCCCAGGCGGGCTCCCTCGTCGAGCCTGGCCGCCTGCGCTTCGACTTCACCCACTTCGAGGCCATGACCGCCGACGAGATCTCCCGCGTCGAGGGCCTCGTGAACGCCGAGATCTTCGCCGCCGAGCCCATCGTCACCCGCGTCATGGGCATCGAGGAGGCCAAGGCCTCCGGCGCCGTCGCGCTCTTCGGCGAGAAGTACGGCGACGTCGTGCGCGTGGTCTCCACAGGCGACTCCGACGCCCCGTTCTCCCGCGAGCTCTGCGGCGGCACGCACGCCCGCAACACCGCCGACCTCGGCCTGTTCAAGATCGTCTCCGAGTCCTCCGTGGGCTCCAACGCCCGCCGCATCGAGGCCGTGACCTCCATGGGCGCCATCGAGTACCTCGACGAGCGCATAGCCATGCTCGACGGCATCGCCTCCGAGCTCAAGTGCCGCCCGGCCGACGTCCCGGAGCGCGTGAGCGGCCTCGTGCGCGACCTGCGCGACACCGCCAAGAAGCTCGAGGCGGCCACGACCGGCGCCGGCAGCGACAAGGTCGCCGCCGCGTTCGCCACCGCCGTGGACCACGATGGCTACAAGCTCGTGGTCTCCCGCCTCGACGGCCTCACCGGCAAGGACATGCGCTCCGCCTGGGACGGCATCCGCGAGGCCGCTAAGGGCGAGCCCGTTGCCTGCGTCATCGCCTCCGCCACCCCCGACGGCAAGGTCGCCCTTCTCGCCGGCGGCACCGACGCCGCCGTCGCGGCCGGCTTCGCCGCGGGCAACATCGTGAAGTCCATCGCCGGCCTCGTGGGCGGCCGCGGCGGCGGCAGGCCCAACATGGCCCAGGCGGGCGGCTCCGACGTCTCCGGCATCGACGCCGCGCTCGACGCCGCGAAGAAGGAGCTCGGCCTCTAGTGCGCGCGCTCGCTTTGGACATCGGGGAGGTGCGCGTCGGGGTCGCCGTGAGCGACCCGGCCGGGCGCGTCGCCTCCCCGGTGTGTGTCCTGCCTGCCCCCGAGGTCCTCGGCAACGCGAAGACGTTCAGGCGCGTTCTCGAGGACTGGGAGCCCGAGCTCCTCGTGTGCGGCAGGCCCATGACCATGGCAGGGGAGGAGGGGCCGCAGGCCGAGCGGATCTGCGCCCAGGCGCGCCAAATAGCCGACAACTGTGGTCTTCCCCTTGAGTTTGCCGACGAGAGGCTCAGCTCCGCCGAGGCGAAGCGTATCTTACGGGAGCAGGGGTTGAGCGAGCGCTCCATGCGCGGCAAGGTCGACATGGTTGCCGCCTCGCTCTTCCTGCAAGCATGGCTCGACGCTCACCAGATCTGAAAAGGCTCATTGCATGACCACTCCCGATAACCAACGGCCGCGCCGCGCCGCGCACTTCTCGACGCCTGCCGCGCAGCCGGGGCAGGCCCCGCAACCCACGCCGAGGCAGCATGTTGCCGTCCCACAGGCTGTTCAAGGGCAGGCCCGCACGGGCGCGCCCGCTTCCCGGCCCGCCTCCCAGCGCCCCGCGTCCCACGCGGCCGAGCGCACGGCCCGCGCTTCAGAGGCGCAGCGTCCCGCGACGCCCCTTGGCAAGGCCGCTTCCCCGCGTCGCGCCCCAGCTGCCCAGCAGCGCGCGGGCGCGGCGCAGAACCCCTTCTCCAAATCCTCCGCGCTCACCACGAACCACATCTCCGGCCGTACTGCCCAGGCGACGCGCCGCGTGAAGAACCATGACGTCAGGCGCGAGAACACGAAGAAACAGAGCCGCGCGCCCTTCTTTGCCGTGGGCCTCGCCGCGGTGATCCTCGTCGTCGCGGTCGTGCTCATCGTCGTCCCGGCCCTCACCTCGAGCAATTCCGATACCCAGGACGTCACCGTGGGCCAGACGGTCAGCGTGAGCATCCCCGACGGCTCCGGCGCGAACGCGGTGGCGCAGGCGCTCTTCGACGCCAAGGCCATCTCGAGCAAGTCGGAGTTCCTCAAGACCCTGAGCCGCATGGGCGCCGACGCCTCCATAAAGAGCGGCACGTACAACATCACCGTGGGCAACGACATGAACGCCCTCGTGACGCTGCTCATGAGCGGGCCCAACGCCGGCGGCCTCACGCTCACCATTCCCGAGGGTTATACCGTCGCCCGCGTCGCCGCGGCCGTCGAGCAGACGCTCGGGATCCCCGCGGACGACTTCATCGCGCAGGCCAAGGCCTCGAACTACGTCTCCGACTACGACTTCCTCGAAGGCGCCTCGAACGACTCCCTCGAGGGCTTCCTCTTCCCCAAGACGTACAGCTTCACCGAGGGCGCCACGGCCGACGACGTGATCAAGGCCATGCTCAACCAGTTCAGGACCGAGGTCTCCCAGCTCGACATGAGCTATCCCGAGTCCCAGGGCCTCACGATCGCGCAGACGGTCAACCTCGCCTCCATCGTCGAGAAGGAGTCCACGGACGGCACGCGCGAGCAGGTGGCCGCCGTCTTCTACAACCGCCTGGGCAACAGCGGGGACCCCAACTACGGGTTCCTTCAGTCCGACGCCACGACCGCCTACAGCGTGGGCCACGACCCGACGGCCGCCGAGGTACACGACGAGTCCGACCCCTACTCCACCTACACGCACAAGGGGCTGCCGCCCACGCCCATCTGCTGCCCGGGCCTCGCGGCGCTCCAGGCCGTGTGCTCGCCCGACCAGACGGCCCTCTCCGAGAAGGACTACTACTTCTACTTCTGGACCGACGCGAACGGCGCCACCCAGTACAAGTTCAGCAAGACCTATGACGAGCACATGCAGGCCATCGCCGATGCAAGCAAATAAGACCAGGGTTTCGACCGCCGCCACCCGCTACGTGGCGGCGGTCCCGCTCATAGACGTCGCGTGGCTCCAGTCCGAGGGGATCGGGCTCGTGCTTCTCGACCGCGACAACACATGCGTGCCGCGGGACACGAAGCGCCCCCCGCGCGAGGTGCTCGACTGGCTCGAGGAGGTGCGCGCGGCAGGCATCCGGACCTGCGTCGTCTCGAACAACTTCCATACCGACCAGGTCCGCGCCTCAGCCGAGGAGCTCGGCTGCGACTTCGTCGACCACGCGATGAAGCCCGCCCCCTTCGCGCTCAAGGCGGCCATGCGCAGGATGGGCGTGGGGCCCGAGCGTACTGTCATGGTGGGCGACCAGGTCTTCACCGACGTCGTGGCCGGAAACCTCGCGGGCGTCCGCACGGTGCTCGTGCGCCCGCAGTGCCTGCGCGACCTCTGGTACACCTACATCTTCCGCGCCTTCGAGGCCCTGGCCCTGCGCGGGAAGCATTTCGACGGGGAGTGAGCTTCTCGGCGTCCGCGGCTGCCGAGCGGGCCGCCCGCGTCGCCGGCGTTTCGAGAATGCTCCGATTGCGGACCCCTTTGCCTGCAGATGCTAGAATCGATGCGAGCATCAAGGCATGGGGGTTCGGGTGGTTCCAAACGATTCGAGGTACGTCGTCCACGAGGGGTGCGATCACATCTTCTTCGTGGGCTTCCTGGGGGCGGGTAAGTCGACGCTTGCGCGCAACCTGGGGTCCCTCTTCCGCCGCCCATGCGTCGACACCGACCGCCTCGCCGAGCGCCTCCTGGGCAAGCCGATAGCCCAGGTCTTCGCCGAGGACGGCGAGAAGGCCTTCAGGGTCGCGGAGACCCGCGGGCTTATCTCGCTCGAGAGCCGCAAGTCGCTCCTCGTGAGCTGCGGCGGCGGCATCGTCGAGACCCGGGGAAACATCGAGCTCATGCGCTCCATGGGCACGATCGTCTTTTTGGACGGCGACCTCTCCGACTCCCTGCGCCAGATAAAGAACACCGCGCGACGGCCCGACCTCGGCGACGCCCGGCAGGCCGCGGAGCTCTATCGGCACCGGCGCCCGCTCTACGAGGCGGCGGCCGATATCAGCATAAACATTCGAAACAAATCCTTTGAGCAGGTCGCGCTCGAGTCCGGCCAGCTTCTCTGGGAGAAGGGACTTCTATGAGTGACGAGAAGACCGTCGACGAGGCGGTCGGGGCCGCTCCCGAGGCCGTGCAGGCGGCAGGGGAGGCCGCGGTGCGCCCGGCGGCGCCGGAGAACGCCGCGCAGGACGCGGCTCCCGGGGCCGCGCCTGAACCCGAGGTCTCGCCCGAACCGGAGGAGCCCGCCGTCCCCGAGGTCACGAAGCACCGCCAGTGGGTGACGCTGCGCGGGACCTCCATGGACCTCCGCGCCGGCGCCTCCATCGCCGGCGAGATCGCGCACGACCTCGCCTCCGCGGTGGGGCGTCCCCACGCATGCCTGCTCGCCCACGTCGCCTCCGCTCCCGCGGACCTCGTCGAAGGGCTGCGCCGCGACCTGACCGACAAGGGCTTCTTCGTGCACATGGCCGAGCTCCCCGAGGGCGACGCCGCGCACGGCGTCGAGGCGCTCTCGGCGGTGTACACGCCCCTGCGCGAGGCCGGCATCACGGCCGACGACCTCGTGGTCGCCGTGGGCGACGGGGCCGCGCTCTCGCTCGCTGGTGCCGCCTGCATGCACTGGTGCGGCCAGACGATGATCGCCCAGGTCCCGTTGAGCTACACCGCCGCCCTCGCGGCCTCGACCACCCCTCGCGCGCTCGACGTCGCTGGGGCCGAGCGCATGGTCGCCTTCGACGGCTACGCCCGCTTCGAGATCTGCGATATCGACGTCCTCGACGCCCGGCGCGACGAGGAGGACGTCCTCATGGCCCGCGCCCTTATGGTCGCCACGGCCATGGCCGACTCCGACAAGGCCTTCGGCAAGCTGTGGGACTCGGCCGACGCGATCCTGGCGGGTGACCGCAACGCGATCGTGGACCAGATGGTCGAGACGATCCGCGGCCGCGGCAAGATCGTGAGCTCCTCCTCGGTCGCGATCCGCCAGTCGATCGGCTACGGCGAGTCGCTCCGCCACGCCCTGCGCGGCATCGTGCCCGCCGACGTCCCCGACTCGACGCTGCTCGCCGAGTCCCTGCGCTTCGCCGCGCGCCTCTCGGTCGCGGGCGAGAACCTGTCGATCGACGACATGTTCACCCAGGACGAGCTGCTCGAGCGCCTGGGCCTGGGGACGGTAAGCTGCCCCGTCGACGCCGACGGGCTGCTCGAGGCGCTGCGCCGCGAGCGCTTCGCCCGCACGAACCGCTTCATGCTCGCCCTGCCCCGCGCCATCGGTCGCGTGCGCCTGACCGCCGTCGAGGCCGAGACCCTCGAGGAGCACGTCAAGGCCTGGTGCTCTTCTCGCTAACCCTCAATTTGGGGTCCGACCCCAAATTGCGTCAGAAAGGATCGATCTTTTATGGCAGATGCAAAAGCCTGCGCCGGCCGCGTCGCCCGCCTGCGCGCCCTGATGGAGGAGCGCGGCTACGATGCCGTCATCCTGCGCAACAACCCCGACCTCCGCTGGCTCACCGGCGCCGAGAGGACCTTCGACGACGAGGTCGCCCACACCGCCTTCGTGACCGCCGACGGCCAGTGGCTCCACACCGACTCCCGCTACGCGAACACCTTCCGTGAGCGCCTGGGCGCCGACACCCCGTGGGCCATCGACGAGGAGATCGTCCAGCCCGCCTCCTGGGCCGCCGACCGCGTCCGTGAGACCCGCTCGCGCGTCGTCGCCGTCGAGGACACGTGCGACCTCGCCTTCTACGACGCCTTCCAGCAGGCGTGCCTCGACTCCTCCGTGGCCTGCCTCACCCCGCGCATGCACGGCGACATCTGCGACCTGCGCATGGTCAAGGACGCCGAGGAGATCGAGCTCATGCGCCACGCGCAGTCCATCACCGACGCCGCCTTCACCCACATCTGCGGCTACATCCGGCCGGGCATGACCGAGCAGCAGATCCGCGTCGAGCTCGAGAACTATATGTTCAACCACGGCGCCGATTCTCTTGCCTTCGGCTCGATCATCGCCACGGGAGCCAACGGCGCGAACCCGCACGCGCAGCCCGGCGAGACCGTCGTCAAGAAGGGCGATATGATCGTCATGGACTACGGCGCCGGCTACCACGACTACAAGTCAGACATGACCCGCACCGTGTGCGTGGGCGAGCCCACCGACGAGCAGCGCCACGTCTACGACGTCGTGCGCAAGGCCCATGAGGCCTGCGCCGCCGCCGCGAAGCCGGGCTGCATCGGCTCCGACATCCAGGACCTCGCCGTGAAGGTCATCTCGGACGCCGGCTACGGCGACTACTTCAAGCACGGCCTCGGTCACGGCGTGGGCATCCAGATCCACGAGAACCCGAACTTCGGTCGCCGTTGGCACCGCCCCGTGCCCGAGGGCTCCGTCGTCACCGTCGAGCCGGGCATCTACCTGCCGGGTAACTTCGGCGTGCGCCTCGAGGACTTCGGCCTCATGACCGCCGACGGCTTCAAGCCCTTCACGCAGTCGACCCACGACCTCGTCTGCATCGACTGCTAAGAAGCCCGTTCTTCTTACCCGTTCTTCCCTGTATGCGCCGGATGCCGACGCGCCGCTCATGCGCCGAGGCGCGGGCCGCAGTTTCGCTCTGCGGCCCGCGTCTCGGCGCTCTTTTTGCCAAACGACAAAGCTCAGCGAGTTGAAATTACGTCAACGCCAGTCCGGTAAGCGGTACGTACTTAGCGGTGAATGAATCTAAAAATCAGAAAAGCCCAGTTAAATGACCGTTTTGATAGATTCCTTCACTAAAAACTCGCAAACAGGGTACAATTGTGAGCGTTGAGTGTAGCAGGCGAGAAGGAACTGTGAAGCACCCTCCGCGCGTTGCGTTCAACGCATCTATACGTTGGGTCCGCAAAAGAAAGGGAGGTATGCGGTGGTTAGCATTGTTCTAGCCAGTCATGGCACGTTCGCCGAGGGCATCAAGATGTCCGGCCAGATGATCTTTGGTCCGCAGGAGAACGTCGCTGCCGTGACGCTCATGCCCGAGATGGGGCCAGATGACCTCAGGGCGCAGATCCTGGAAGCCGTCGGAGGCTTCGAGGACAAGGACCAGGTCCTCTTCCTGGTCGACCTTCAGGGAGGCACCCCCTGGAACCAGATCTCGCTGCTGCTCGATGAGCCGGGCCACGAGAACTGGGTCGCCGTGGGCGGCATGAACCTGCCGATGGTCGTCAGCGCCTACGGCGAGCGCATGGGGGCGAGCACTGCGGCCGAGGTCGCGCGCGCCATCTACCCGGAGGCGAAGGCCGGCGTCTGCATCAAGCCCGAGTCCCTTGTCCCGGCCGAGGCGACCTCTGCCGCCGCTGCCCCTGCCAAGCAGGGCGCCATCCCCGAGGGCACCGTCCTGGGCGACGGCCACATCAAGATCGCGGCCGTCCGCGTGGACACGCGCCTGCTGCACGGCCAGGTCGCCACTGCCTGGACCAAGCAGATCGCCCCGGACCGCATCATCGTCGTTTCCGACGGCGTTGCGCACGACCAGCTCCGCAAGACCATGATCGAGCAGGCCGCGCCTCCGGGAGTCCCGGCCAACGTCGTGCCGATCAAGAAGATGATCGAGGTCGCCAAGGACCCGCGCTTCGGCGCCACCAAGGCGTTCCTGCTCTTCGAGACCCCGCAGGACCTTCTCAAGACGATCGAGGGCGGCGTGGACATCAAGGAGGCCAACATCGGCTCCATGGCCCACTCCGTCGGCAAGGTCGTCGTGACCGACGCCATCGCGATGGACGAGAAGGACGTCGAGTGCCTCGAGGCCCTGCACGACAAGGGCGTCAAGCTCGGTGCCCAGAAGGTCCCCGCCGACTCCGCGAAGAGCTACGAGGAGATCATCAAGAAGGCCAAGTCCGAGCTGGCTTCCGCGAAGTAAGGAGGATGGGTAATGAACCCTATTCAGATTCTGCTCATCGTCATCGTCGCTTTCCTTGCAGGCATGGAAGGCATCCTTGACGAGTTCGAGTTCCACCAGCCGTTGGTGGCCTGCACGCTGATCGGCCTCGTGTCCGGTCACCTGACCGAGGGCATCATGCTCGGCGGCTCGCTGCAGCTCATGGCCCTCGGTTGGGCAAACATCGGCGCCGCAGTGGCACCTGACGCGGCCCTGGCCTCCGTTGCCTCGGCCATCCTCATGGTCCTGGGCCTGCAGGGCGGCAACACCGACTCTCAGACGGCCATCAACACGGCCATCGCCGTCGCCGTCCCGCTGTCAGTCGCCGGCCTCTTCCTCACCATGATCTGCCGTACACTCGCCACGGGCATCGCGCACATCATGGACGGCTGCGCCGAGAAGGCCGACTTCGCCGGCATCGAGCGTTGGCAGATCCTCGCCATCTGCATGCAGGGCATCCGCATCGCCATCCCGGCCGCGGCCCTCTGCTTCATCCCGTCCGAGGCCGTCACCTCCGCCCTTAACGCCATGCCCGCATGGCTCTCCGGCGGCATGGCCGTCGGCGGCGGCATGGTCGCCGCGGTCGGCTACGCCATGGTCATCAACATGATGGCGACCAAGGAGGTCTGGCCGTTCTTCATCCTCGGCTTCGTCCTCGCTGCCATCCCCGAGCTCACGCTCATCGCCCTCGGCCTCATCGGCATAGCCCTCGCCCTCATCTACCTGGGCCTCAAGGACATGGCGAAGCAGGGCGGCGGTTCCGCCGGCTCCGGCGACCCGCTCGGCGACATCCTGAACGACTACGAGTAGGAAGGGGGAGTGAATACCATGGCAGACAAGATTACGCTTACCAAGAAGGACCGTCAGGCGGTTTGCTTCCGTCACCAGTTCCTTCAGGGCTCCTGGAACTACGAGCGTATGCAGAACGGCGGCTGGTGCTACTCCATGATCCCCGCGATCAAGAAGCTGTACCCGGCCAAGGAGGACCAGGTCGCGGCCCTCAAGCGCCACCTCGAGTTCTATAACACCCACCCCTACGTCTCCGCCCCCGTCATCGGCGTCACGCTCGCCCTTGAGGAGGAGCGCGCCAACGGCGCCCCCGTCGACGACGTCGCCATCCAGGGCGTCAAGGTCGGCATGATGGGCCCGCTCGCCGGCGTCGGCGACCCGGTCTTCTGGTTCACCCTTCGCCCGATCCTGGGCGCCCTGGGTGCCTCCCTCGCCCTTTCCGGCAACATCCTCGGCCCGATTCTCTTCTTCGTGCTGTGGAACATCATCCGTATCGCCTTCCTGTGGTACACGCAGGAGTTCGGCTACAAGGTGGGCTCCTCCATCGCGAACGACCTGTCCGGCGGCCTGATGGGCAAGGTCACCGAGGGCGCCTCCATCCTCGGCATGTTCATCATCGGTGCCCTGGTCGAGCGCTGGGTGTCCATCTCCTTCACCCCGATCGTCTCCCAGGTCACCCAGTCCGAGGGCGCCTACATCGACTGGGCCAACCTGCCTTCCGGCGCCGAGGGCATCAAGGAGGCCCTGACCCAGTACTCCACCCTGGGCGCCACCGGCCTCGACCAGGTGAAGACCACGACCCTGCAGGGCAACCTCGACCAGCTCATCCCCGGCCTTTGCGCCGTGCTGCTGACCCTTGGTTGCTGCCAGCTGCTCAAGAAGAAGGTCAGCCCGATCGTCATCATCCTGGCCCTCTTCGCCATCGGCATCATCGGCCGCGTCGTCGGCTTCATGTAAGATGGCCGCGTAGGGTACCCTGCGCTACTCGGGCCGCATCCCTCACGGGGTGCGGCCCTTTGTTTATCTCAGCGACGGATGCAAAGGAGCCGGCCCATGGCCCAATCACAGAACACCAAGGTCGAGCACACCATCAAGGCGACCTCCCTCAACGGGCTCTCGACGTACGGCGACGTCATGGTCGGCGACAAGGCCTTCGAGTTCTATAACGAGAAGAACACCCAGGACTACATCCAGATCCCCTGGGACGAGGTCGACTACGTGGCGGCCGAGGTCCTTCCCGGCAAGAAGATCGCACGCTTCGCCATCTTCACCAAGAAGAACGGCAAGTACGCCTTCTCGACGCGCGACAACAAGGCGACCCTGCGCGCCATGAGGGGGCACGTCCCCGAGGACCGGCTCCAGCGCTCGCCTTCTTTTCTCGACGTGGTCAAGGCGGGGGCCAAGAGCCTCACGCACCTGGGGAAGAAATAGCCCTCGCGACCTGCTTAAGCGACGACCTGTGGAATTCTCGATGGCCCGCGAAGGCGTGCTACAATAACCCAGATGTATGCAAAGCGCCTATTTGGCGAAGAGGAAAGTGAGCACTCGTGGCAACCATCAGCACCGCAGACTTCAAGAACGGCATGGGCCTCAAGATTAACGACAAGTACTACACCATCGTTGAGTTCCAGCACGTCAAGCCCGGCAAGGGCGGCGCTTTCGTCCGTTACAAGATCCGCGACCTCAAGAGCGGCCGCGTGATCGACCAGACCTGCAACGCCGGCACCAAGTTCGAGAACGTGCAGCTCATCACCAAGGAGATGCAGTACCTCTACAACGACGGCGAGTCCTACTACTTCATGGACAACGAGACCTACGAGCAGGTCGAGCTCCCCGCCGACTTCATCGGCGATAACGCCAAGTGGTTCAAGGAGAACGACAACGCGCAGCTCCTCTACGCCGACGACGAGCTTCTGGGCGTCGAGCCCCCGATGTTCATCGAGGTCGAGATCACCGAGACCGACCCCGGCTTCAAGGGCGACACCGTCCAGGGCGGCACCAAGCCCGCGACGATCGAGACCGGCGCCATCATCAACGTCCCGCTGTACCTCAACCAGGGCGAGCGCATCAAGGTCGACACCCGCGACGGCGGAAAGTTCGTCGGCCGCGCCTAGTGTGGGCACGGACCGCGTAAGATAATGCGAAATGAACGCCCCGGCACGTGCCGGGGCGGCGTATTCAAAAGGGGGTTCCCATGGCAGAAAGCGAGCTCAACGTCTCCGGGATCGGCATCTCCAGGAACGTCGTCTCCACGATCGTCACCCTTGCGGCCAAGCGCGTCGAGGGCGTCGCCTCGGTGGGCGGCAACGACATCACCTCGAGCTTGATCTCCGTCTTCACAAGCCGCACCGTCTCTCCCGAGGCCGCGGTCGAGTCTTATGTGGAGAACGACGCCCTGCGCGTCGTCGTGCACCTCGCCGTCTTCTACGGCTACCCCTTCACCAAGCTCGCGGCCGACGTCCGCGAGGCGGTCGCCCAGGCCATCACCGAGCAGATTGGCGTGCCTGCCGGCTCCGTCGACATTTGCATCGATAGCCTCGTTTTCCCCAAGGAGTAAGTTGAGCATTCGATTCGGAGGGCGCACGCTCGCCCGTAGCCAGGCACTGCAGCTTCTTTTCCAGGCGGAGGCAAGCGGCCGCACGGTTCCCGAGGTGCTCGAGGGCGACTACGCCCTTGAGCAGGGCCCGCTCAGCGACTTTGGCCGTCAGCTCGCCATCGGGTGCGACGGCGTGAGGCACGACCTCGACGCCATCATCGCCACAAGGTCCAAGACCTGGAGCATCAACCGCATGCCCGCGGTCGACCGCAACCTGCTGCGCCTTGCGCTGTACGAGATGATCTTCGTCGACGAGGTCGATATCCCCGTTGCCATCAACGAGGTCGTCGAGCTTGCCAAGGCCTACGGCAACGACGACTCCTCGCGCTTCATTAACGGCATCCTCGGCCGCGTCGCGGACGACATGGAGGCCGGCGTCGACGTCATCGCCAAGGCCCACGAGGACCTCGCGGCCCGCGGCGAGACCGCGGCAGACGTGCAGTACGCCCTCGAGGGCCGCTACGACGTGTGGGAGGAGCCCGAGGTCGAGCACGTGCCCTTCGGCTCGGACCGCGACTACGAGCTCACCGGCGGCATCTGGCGCGTCATGGGCCCGGGCACGATCTACGAGGACGACGAGGACGTCTGGTAATGGCCCGCGTCAACACCTCGCAGTTCAAGACGTTCCCGCAGATCACCGAGCGTCTCGACTCCATCGTGGCACAGGTCCGCGACAAGGACGTCTCGCTCGAGAAGTCCCTTGACCTCTTCGATGAGGCGATTGCCCTGGGGTCCAAGGCCGTCGACATGGTCGACGCGACGGACTTCTCGCCAGAGGAGGCGGTGAGCCTCGAGGCCGAAGCGTCTTCCCGAAACGAGGGTGCCGCCGACGACGAAGCGAAGGCCGGTGCCGAGACGCCCAGTGACGAGGCAACCGATTCACCCGAGCAGGGGAAAGAATAGTGGCAAAGAAGCGCAGGCTCGACGAGGAACTCGTCGAGCAGGGGTTCTTTGCAAGCAAAGATGAGGCCTTGCGCGCCGTTATGGCGGGCGAGGTCTCGACTTCTGACCGCAGGTTGTCCTCCGTGGGCGAGAAGGTCGAGATCGGGTTGCCGCTTCACGTGCGCGGCCAGAAGGCCTACGTGAGCCGCGGCGGGTTGAAGCTCGAGCGCGGGCTCGACTACTTCGGCGTCGACCCCACGGGGCTGCGTTGCCTCGACGTGGGGTGTTCCACGGGCGGCTTCACTGATTGCCTCTTGAGGCGCGGCGCGGCGAGCGTGGCCTCGGTCGATGTGGGGTACGCGCAGTTCGATTGGGCGCTGCGGCAGGATGCGCGCGTGACGCTCTATGAGCGCACTAACATCGTGGACCTGCCTTCCCTCTGCGGGACGGGCTGCTTCGACCTCGCCGTCTGCGACGTTTCTTTCACTTCCGTCGTCACGGTCTTGCCTGCGGTGACCGAGCTCCTGACGCCGCAGGGACGCTTCCTCACCCTCGTGAAGCCCCAGTTCGAGGCCGAGCGCGACGAGGTAGGGGAGGGCGGCGTCGTTCGCGACCAATCGGTGCGCGATGCCGCCGTCGAGAAGGTCCGTCGCGCGTTCGCGGGGTTGGGCTACAGCGTCGCCGGCGTCTGCGAGAGCCCGATCCACGGGGCAAAGGGCAACGTCGAGTACCTCATGCTCGGTTTGCTCCGTTAGCGAGTCGGTGACTGGTAGTAATTTATGTGTTGCCGCTCGCGATGGTCGGGCCCTCGCGAGCGGCGCTTCTTTGTGCGCCGGGGGTATCATCGGGACGTGGTCATCGTTCGGCACCGAGGAGAGGGGATCGTCGCCATGGCCCTCAAGGAAGTCGATATCAAGGGGCTCTCGTTCAACCCCTGCGTGGACATCGAGGAGAACTGGATGCTCATCACGGCCGGCGACGGGTCGCGCCACAACGCCATGACGGCGAACTGGGGCGGCGTCGGCGTTTTGTGGGGGAGCCCCGTGGCGACGGTCTATATCCGCCAGAGCCGATACACGAAGGAGTTCGTGGACGCGAACGAGAAGTTCACCATCGGCTTCTACGACCCCGAGAAGTACTTCGAGCAGCTCGCCTACCTGGGGCGGGTTTCCGGCAGGGACGAGGACAAGCTCGCGGCCGTGGGCTTCCATGCCGTTCCCGTCGACGGGACGACGACTTTCGAGGAGGCCCACCTGACCCTGGTCTGCCGCAAGGCGTACGCGAAGTTCCTCGACGCCGACGGGTTCGTCCCCGGTTCCGCCGACGACGCCAAGTGGTATTCCGACCACGACTACCACACGATGTACATCGCGAAGATCGAGCACGCCTACGTGAACGAGTGAGGCGCGGGTGCTCTGCCCGTGGTTCGGAACGCGCCGAGGGGAGGTCCTTCTCGGCGCGTTTTTGTGCGGGAGAGGGCCGGCCGGGGACATTTGTGTCCGAGGGGCGGCGTATGATTATGCGAGCGAAGAGACGCCCTATGGGAAAGGGAAACGATATGAAGAAGGTCGCGATTCTGTTCGGCGGGATCTCAACCGAGCACGACATCTCCTGCAAGTCCGCGGACAACGTGATCAAGGCGCTTGCCGGCCGCTTTGACCTGGTGCTTATTGGCATCACGAAGGCGGGCGAGTGGTTGCACTACACCGGCGACCCCGCGTGCGTGACGGGCGATTGGGAGACCCACGACGTCGAGCGCGTCGTCCTCGTGCCGGGCATGGGCTCGCACGCGGGCGGTTTTCGCGCCGTGCGCGACGGGTCGCTCGAACCGATCGCCGTCGACGTCGCGCTGCCGGTGATGCACGGCCAGGGCGGCGAGGACGGGACGCTCCAGGGCACGCTCGAGACGTGCGGCGTACCCTATGTGGGCTGCGGCGTGCTCTCGAGCGCCGTGTGCATGGACAAGGATGCGTCGCACCGTCTCGCCGCCGCGGCTGGCGTCCGCTCGCCCAAGTGCGAGGTGCTCTATCGCGGGGCTAGCGAGGGGGCGTGCCTCGAGGCTGCCGAGCGCTGCGGCGGGTTCCCGGTCTTCGTGAAGCCGGCGCGCGGCGGCTCATCGATCGGCGTCTCCAAGGCGAACGACGAGGCCGAGTACCGCGAGGCGCTCGCCGCCGCCTTCGAGCTCGACCGCAAGGTCGCCGTGGAGGAGGCCATCGTGGGCGACGAGGTCGGCTGCGCCGTGGTGGGCGACGCCGTGAACGGCGTGCAGATGGGCGAGGTCGACCAGATCGTGGTCTCGGGCGGCGGCTTCTTCCGTATCCACCTCGAGAAGAACCCGGGCGCGAACACCCAGCTGCGCTGCCCCTCCGACCTGCCGGCCGACGTGCTGGCGCGCGTGCGCGAGGCGGGGGAGCGCGTGTACGAGGCGCTTGGCTGCGAGGGCTTCGCGCGCGTCGACCTCTTCGTGACGCCCGAGGGCGAGGTCGTGTTCAACGAGGTCAACTCCACACCGGGCCTCACCTACTACAGCCGCTTCCCGCAGATGATGCGCGTCGCCGGCCACGAGCTCGGCGACGTCCTCTCCGACCTCATCGCCGCTAAGCTCGCCTGATCAAATTTGGGGACAGGTTCGTCTTTCTTCCAAATGGAAGTATTTGGGGACAGGTTCGAAAAGTGCTCATTTGAGCAAAAATCGAACCTGTCCCCAAAATTACTCATCGGGGGCGCTTCGTGATTATCCAGACCGGCATTAGGACCGATATCCCCGCCTTTTATTCCCGGTGGCTTCTCAACCGGCTTCGGGCGGGCGTCGTGTGCGTGCGCAACCCTTTTAACGCGTCGCAGGTCACGCGCTATGTGCTGGACCCGTCCGTCGTCGACGTCATAGGCTTTTGCACAAAGAACCCAGCGCCGATGCTGGCCCATCTCGATGCCCTCGCGGCCTATGGGCAGTACTGGTTCGCCACGATCACGGCCTATGGGGCGGACATCGAGCCGCGGGTCCCGCCGTGCGAGCGGGTCATCGAGTCGTTTCGCGCTCTCTCGCGCGAGCTCGGTCCCCGATGCGTGGGGTGGCGCTATGACCCCATCATCGTCGACGAGGCGCACACCCCTGCCTGGCACGAGCACGAGTTCGAGCGGCTCTGCTCCGCGATCGAGGGGTATACGCGCACCTGCGTCATCAGCTTCCTTGAGCGCTACAAGAAGGTGGCCCGCAATTATCCCGAGGTCCGAGAAGTACCCCGCGACGTGCGGATTTCCCTGGGGCGCAGGCTCGTCGAGATCGCTTCCTCGCACGGTATCGTCGTCAAGCCCTGCGGTGCGTGCCGAGAAGAGCTCGAGGGCACCGGGGCGGACTGCGGCGGCTGCATGACGCGCAAGACCTACGAAGAGGCCTTGGGCTGCCGGCTCGACTTCCCCTCGGGGCACGCCGCCCGAAGCGAGTGCGCGTGCTTCTTGACGGCGGACATCGGGGCATACAACAGCTGCGGGCATCTGTGCAGGTACTGCTATGCGAACAACGACCCCGCGGCCGTGAGGCGCAATATGTCCCGGCACGACCCCGAGTCGCCGTTCCTCATAGGCGGGTACGAGCCGGGCGACGTCGTTCACGACGCCGTGCAGAAGAGCTGGAAGCAACCGCAGCTTACCCTCTTTTGACGAAATTTGGGGACAGGTTCGATTTTTGCTCAAATGAGCACTTTTCGAACCTGTCCCCAAATTTACTCAAATGAGCAAAAAACGAACCTGTCCCCAAAAGGTGTCAGCGGGGAGGGAGCATGGTGAGGGAGATCTTCTTGCGGGCGAGGTCGACCTTCTCGACCCAGACCGTCACCGTGTCGCCCACGCGCACGACGTCGCTCGGGTGCTTGACGAAGCGGTTCGCCATCTTGGAGATGTGCACGAGGCCGTCCTGGTGGACGCCCACGTCGACGAAGGCGCCGAAGTCCACGACGTTGCGCACGGTGCCCTTGAGCTCCATGCCCGGCTCGAGGTCCTCGATCCGCAGTGCGGCGCGGCTAAAGACGACCTCGGGCGCGTCGTCGCGGGGGTCGCGGCCGGGCTTTTTGAGCTCGCCCACGATGTCGATGAGCGTAAGGGCGCCGCAGCCCAGCTCGCTCGCAAGCGAGGCGACGCTGCCCACGCGGCGCTCGATGTCGGGCACGCCGCCGTGCGCGAGCTCGCTCGCGTCTACGTGCGCGCGCCGCAGGACCTCGGTCGCGACCGGGTAGCTCTCGGGGTGGACGCTCGTCGCGTCGAGGGGGTTCTTGCCGCCGGTGATGCGCAGGAAGCCCGCCGCGTTGAGGTAGGCCTTGGGCCCGAGCTTGGGGACCTTCTTGAGTTGGCGCCGGTCGGTGAACGCGCCGTTCTCCTCGCGGTAGGCCACGATGTTGCGCGCGACGGTGGGGGAGATGCCGGACACATAGGAGAGCAGGCTCGCGCTCGCGGTGTTCACGTCGACGCCCACGCGGTTGACGACGTCCTCCACGACGTTGCCGAGGGCGCGCGACAGCTCGTTCTGGTCGAGGTCGTGCTGGTACTGGCCCACGCCGATGGACTGGGGCGGGATCTTCACGAGCTCGGCCAGCGGGTCCTGCAGGCGCCGTCCAAGGCTCATGGCGCCGCGCACGGTGACGTCGAGGTCGGGGTACTCCCGGCTCGCGAGCTCGGAGGCGGAGTAGACGGACGCGCCCGCCTCGTTCACGATCGTGTAGCGCAGCCCCGGCTCCTTCTCGGCGATGAACTCGCTCACGACCTCCTCGGTCTCGCGGCTCGCCGTTCCGTTGCCGAGGACGATGGTGTTCACGCGGTCCTTCTTCACGAGGCGCTCGAGCTCGCGCTTGGTGCCGGCGACGTCGTGGCGTGGCTTGGTGGGATAGACGACGCCGTGGTCGAGGAGCTTGCCCGTCTCGTCGAGCACGGCGACCTTGCAGCCGGTCCGGTAGCCGGGGTCGAGCGCGAGGACGCGGGCGCCGCGGACGGGCCGGGCGGAAAGAAGGCCCTCGAGGTTCTTGGCGAAGACGTCGATCGCCTCGGTCTGGGCGCGCACGGTGAGGCGGGCGCGGGCCTCGCGCTCGAGCGAGGGGGCCATGAGGCGCTTGTAGCCGTCGGCGATGGCGGCGTCGAGCACGGGCGCGAAGACGCCCTGCCTGCGGGGCCAGCGCGAGCCGAGGCGCTCGACGGCGGCCGCGGCGTCGACGTCGACCTTCACGTGGAGCTTGCCCTCGCGCTCGCCGCGGTCGATGGCGAGGACGCGGTGGTTGGGGATCTTGCCCAGGGGCTCGGAGTAGTCGTAGTAGGGCTCGTAGGGGGTCGTCTCGCCCGCGTCGTCCGCGACTGAGACGATTGAGGCCGTGGCCTGCGTGAACGCGCGCATGTCGGCCACGTTCTCCGGGTCCTCGGCGACGGTCTCGGCCACGATGTCCGCGGCCCCCGCCAGCGCGCGCTCAGGGGTGCCGAAGCCGGCGTCGGCGTTCACGTAGGCGGCCGCGGCGTCGAGCGCCGAGGCGCCGCCCTTGGGCGAGGCCTGCATGATGATCATGTTCGCGAGGGGCTCGAGGCCCGCCTCGCGCGCCTTCTGCGCCCGGGTCATGCGCTTCTTGCGGAACGGCTTGTAGAGGTCCTCGACGCGCTGGAGCTGGTCGGCCTCTCGGATCTGGGCCTCGAGCTCGGGCGTGAGCTTGCCCTGGGCGCTTATGAGGAGAAGCACGTCGGACTTGCGCTGCTCGAGGTTGCGCAGGTAGGCGAGGCGCTCGTCGAGCTTGCGCAGGGCGACGTCGTCCATGCCGCCGGTGGCTTCCTTGCGGTAGCGGGAGATGAAGGGGATCGTGTTGCCCTCGTCGATGAGCTTGACGGCGGCCTCGACGGCCTCGGGCTTGAGGTTGAGCTCGGATGCGAGCGCGGCGATGATGTCCATGTTTCGGGCGGCTCCTTTAAGGGTCGGAATGGCTGATTCTGGGGACAGGTTCGTTTTTCTTCCAAAAAGAAGGATTTGGGGACAGGTTCGGATTCCTTCCATTTGGAAGCTTTTTGAACCTGTCCCCAAAGGCGGTCAGATCACGATGCCGTCGCAGTGGTCGACCTCGTGCTGGATTATCTCGGCGGTATAGCCCGAGAAGCTCCGCGTCCTCGGTTCCCAACGTTCGTCGAGGTAGGAGACCTTGATGCGTCGATACCGCGTGCAGGGGCGGGTACCCTCGAGCGAGAGGCACCCCTCCTCGGTTTCGTAGGGGCCGGAGCACTCCAGGATGCTCGGGTTGAACATGAGCAGGTCGCGCGGCCCGTCGGCGACGACGATGATCCTCTTGCGGACGCCGATCATGTTCGCGGCGAGCCCCACGCAGCCCGCCCGGTGCGCCGCGAGCGTGTCGAGAAGGTCCCGGCCCGTGGCGGCGTCCTCGTGCGACCCCGCTACCGCCGGCTCGCTTGGCGCCCGCAGCAAGAAGGGCAAGCGTACTATCTCGCGAATCATCGCTTGCCGCCCTTCTTGGGGCCTGTGGGTCTCTTTGCCCCGCTGGTTTTCTTTGCGCTGCCGGCGCTTTTCGCGCCACCTGCCTTCTTGGCGTCATGGCGATGCCCGGACGCCTTGCCGCCGTCCGGGCGGGGCTTGGGCGGGTAGGGGCGGATCAGGCAGTGCCGATCGAAGCCTATAAGGTCGCCCCGCCCCGCCCGCTGCAGCGCCTCGTGGACGAGGTGCCAGTTCTCGGGCTTGCGGTACTGGATGAGCGCGCGCTGCATGGCCTTCTCGTGCGGGTCGCGCGGCACGTAGATCGGGCTCATGTCGCGCGGGTCGACGCCCGTGTAGTACATGCAGGTGCTCATGGTCGAGGGCGTTGGGTAGAAGTCCTGCACCTGCTCGGGCATGTAGCCCATGTCGCGCACGGCCTCCGCGAGCTCGACGGCCTCCTTCATGGTGCTGCCGGGGTGGGAGCTGATGAGGTAGGGGACGACGTACTGCTCCTTGCCCGCCCGGCGCGTGACCGCCTCGAAGCGTCGGCAGAAGGCGTCGTAGACGGCTCGGGGCGGCTTGCCCATGGCGGCGAGCACGGTGTCGCTCACGTGTTCGGGCGCCAGGCGCAGCTGGCCGCTCACGTGGTGGTTCACGAGCTCCTCGAGGAACTTGTCGGACTTGTCGGCCAGCGTGTAGTCGAAGCGCACGCCGCTGCGCACGAAGACCTTCTTTACCCCCGGGAGCTCGCGCAGGTCGCGCAGCAGGTCGGCGTAGGAGTCCTCCTCCACGACCATGTTCGGGCAGACCTTGGGCCACAGGCAGCGGCGGTTGGAGCAGACGCCGAACTTGGCCTGCTTGTCGCACGCGGGCCGGCCGAAGTTGGCCGTGGGGCCGCCGACGTCGGTGATGTAGCCCTTGAAGTGCGGGTCCGCGATGAGCTTGCGCGCCTCGGCCATGATGGAGTCGTGGCTGCGCACCTGCAGGACGCGCCCCTGGTGGAAGGTGATGGCGCAGAAGCTGCACTCGCCGAAGCAGCCGCGGTTGGCCGCGATCGAGAAGCGCACCTCGTCGAAGTCGAAGGCCGGCACGCCGCCCGCCGCGTCGTAGTCGGGGTGCCACGCGCGGGCGTAGGGGAGCTCGTAGACGGCGTCGAGCTCGGGCGTGGTGAGCGGGGGCTGCGGCGGGTTCTGGACGACGTAGAGGTTGTCCGCGGGGTAGGGCTCCACGAGGCGACGCGCGGTGATCGAGTCCATGTTGCGGTACTGCACGGCGAAGCTGCGGGCGTAGTTGAGGCGGTCGGCGCGCAGGCCGTCGTAGCTGGGCAGCTCCTCGTAGTCGTAGACGTCCTCGAGGTCGCGCGCCTTGTAGGCGGTCCCGGCGACCCAGGTGACCTGGTCCACGGGAAGGCCCGAGTCGAGCGCCTCGGCGACCTCGACGATCGACTTCTCGCCCATGCCGTAGAGCACGAGGTCCGCGCCCGAGTCCAGAAGGACCGAGCGCTTGAGGGAGTCGGACCAGTAGTCGTAGTGGGCGAGGCGCCTCAGGCTCGCCTCGATGCCGCCCAGCACGATGGGCACGTGCTTGTAGCTGCGGCGGATTAGGTTGCCGTACACCACGCACGCGTGGTCGGGCCGGGCGCCCATGCGTCCGCCGGGGGTGTAGAAGTCCTTGCCGCGGCGCTTCTTGGCCACGGTGTAGTGGTTGACCATGGAGTCCATGTTGCCGGCGGAGACGAGGAACGCCAGTCGCGGCTCGCCGAGGGCCGATATGCTCGCCGGGTCGTGCCAATCGGGCTGGCAGATGACCCCGACCTTGAAGCCGTGCGCCTCGAGCGTGCGCGTGATGATCGACATGCCGAAGCTCGGGTGGTCGACGTAGGCGTCGCCGCACACAAAGACGAAGTCGCACCGGTCCCAGCCGCGGGCCTCCATGTCCGCCCGGC
>DJRK01000113.1:30852-31012 GCA_002440065.1 Atopobium sp. UBA6362
GGGAGAAACGCCTCGCGCGGCGGGCGCGTGTAGCCCTCGGGCTCCTTGCGGGCGCGGGGCTTCTTGGCGTGGGCGGCGGTTTTGCCTTTGGGGTGGGTGTGTGCCGGGCCGCCGTGCCTCGCCTTGCTGCTCGCCTGGGGCGCGGGGGCGTTCGTTTGGT
>DJRK01000113.1:31032-31745 GCA_002440065.1 Atopobium sp. UBA6362
ACCCTTGCGCGCACGATGAGGGGCGGGGTCGGCCATGGTGTCTCCTTGTAAGTCGGCTGTACGGTGAACATGGTAGCCCGACCTTCGGACATAAATGCCTCCTCGCGGGCGATGCGCTTTGGATTTGTGGCGCGCGCGTGGAGCGGACGTGTTCGGAATATGTGCCTGACCTGCAAGTGATTAAGGGACGCCGCGAGGGGAAGAAAGTAAGTACCTTCTTTCCTTGTGAGTCCCCGGTGGCCGTTCGGTCATCGGGGACTTCGCTTTTGCGCGGGCAGACTGCTTACGCGCGTCGTTCCGCAATATGGCCCCCATCGCCGGGCCAAGGTTTCCTGGAGTTGACCGGCTCCCGCCCGTTCGCGTTACGCGCACGTGAACCCGTGAAAACTCTCGTCCGCGCCCAAGGTTCCGGCCCGCTTCCTGCCATACAACAAAGGCGCGCAGAGAAGCGCACGTCGATGAAAGGGGAGCTGTATGTACGAGGACATCATCACCGTGTCGACCGTGACCCTAAGGCCGATGTGGGGCCAGAAGGAACGCAACCTCAACCGCATCATGGGCTACATGAAGGCCGCGGCAAAGAAGGGCTCCGACCTCGTCGTTTTCCCCGAGATGGCCCTGACCTCCTATGACGACGAGGCCGAGAAGCCGCTCGAGGAGAAGATGCAGTACAAGCTGGCCGAGACCGTGCCCGGCCCTTCCACCGAGAAGAT
>DJRK01000113.1:31763-32421 GCA_002440065.1 Atopobium sp. UBA6362
CGCGCTCGCCAAGGAGCTCGGCCTCTACGTGGTCATGGGCATGCCCATCAAGGACAGCGAGAAGCCCGATACCATCTACAACGGCCTGGCCGTCTTTACCCCGGAGGGGCTGGCCGGCGACTATCACAAGATGCACCTGCCCGCGCCCGAGCCCAACTGGGCGACGCGCGGCGACAAGCCGTTCATCCTGGACACCCCGTGGGGGCCGATCGGCTGCGCCATTTGTTACGACAACTATTGCTTCCCGGAGCTTATGGACTATTACGTGGCGAAGGGTTGCCGCCTGTGCGTGAACTCGACGGCGCTCGCCCACTGCCACGGGAAGTGCCTGGGCGACGACACGCTTCACGCGCAGGTCATCCGCGAGGGCATCTTCATCGTCTCGGCGAACCTCGGCGGCCTCGACAAGGACAACTATTTCTGGGGCGGCAGCTCGATCCTCGGCCCGTCCGCAAAGACCTGGGAGCCGCATTACTACGCTGGCATGCCCTTCACGGCCGCGGGCGCCGACGAGGAGGCCATGTACACCGCGACGATCGACCTCGCGCTCGCGACGCGTTTCCTCTACAAGCACAACCCGTCCGTGAACGGCACCGACTGGCGACCGGACAAGTACGTCGAGATGTTCAAGGACGTTTTGGACGATTCGAGCTACGGC
>DJRK01000113.1:32441-43369 GCA_002440065.1 Atopobium sp. UBA6362
AGTAGGGCGGTTCGGGACTGAGCTGCGGAGAAAGGCGGTCTGCGGACCCGGTTTTCGCTCCAGACATGTAAGGGCGACATAAAATCGCGTTTGTGCGTGGACTATTAAATAAGTGATGGAGTTTGCAACGCGTTCCAACTGCGGAAACGTGAATCGCCGGCCTCCCGAGGCGCCTCGGGAGGCCGGCGATTGACTTCAAACGATGGATTCAACCACGCAAAACCGAAGAAAAGTTGTAAAGAAGAGGGGCAAAGGCCGTCTTTGCCCCTCTTTCGAGTCGCTTAACGTGCGCGGGCCCGCCCATATGGAACCCATGGGACCCGTGGAGCCCGCGGCGCCGCGGACGCTACACCTTCATTGCGCGCATCGCGTTCAGGATGGCGATGATCGCCACGCCCACGTCGCCGAAGACGGCAAGCCACATGTTCGCGATTCCCAGCGCGGCGAGCACGAGGATGATGAGCTTCACCGCCAGGGCAAAGACGATGTTTTGCCAGACGATTCCCATGGTGCGGCGCGCCAGGCGGATCGCGCGGGCGATGTTGGAGGGCTTGTCGTCCATGAGGACGACGTCGGCGGCCTCGATGGCGGCGTCGGAGCCCATCGCGCCCATCGCGATGCCCACGTCGGCGCGGGTGAGCACGGGCGCGTCGTTTATGCCGTCGCCCACGAAGGCGAGCTTGCGCTTGTTTGGTTCGTCCTTGAGCAGCCGCTCGACCTGGGCGACCTTGTCGGCGGGGAGGAGCTGCGCGTGGTACTCGTCGATTCCGAGCTGCTCGGCCACGGCCTCCGCGACCTCGTGACGGTCACCCGTGAGCATGACGGTGCGCTTGACGCCACAGGCGTGCAGGGCGTCGATGGCGGCGCGCGCGTCGTCCTTCACGACGTCGGCGATGACGACGTGGCCGATGTAGCGGTCGTCTACGGTGACGTGCAGGATCGTGCCCGTGAGCTCGCAGTCGTGCCAGTGCTCGCCGTGGGCGCTCATGAGCTTGTCGTTGCCAACGAGGACCACGTGCTCGTTCTCTCGCGTTTCCTCTCGGACATGCGCCGAGACGCCGTGGCCGCTCTCCTCCTCGACGCTCACGATGCGGGCCTGGTCGATGACGCCGGTGTATGCCGCCTTCACCGACAGCGCGATGGGATGGTCCGAGAACGCCTCTGCGTAGGCGGCGCAGCTGAGCACGTAGTCTGGGTCGATGCCCTCCTCGGGGTGGATCGCCACGACGTTGAACGTGCCGTTCGTGAGCGTGCCCGTCTTGTCGAAGACAACGGTGTCGACCTCGGAGAGGGCCTCGAGATAGTTCGAGCCCTTCACGAGGACGCCCAGCTTGGAGGCCCCGCCGATGCCGCCGAAGAACGAGAGCGGCACGCTGATCACGAGGGCGCACGGGCAGGAGACCACCAGGAACGTGAGGCCGCGCAGGATCCAATCGCTCCAGGCGCCGGTCGTAAGGCCGCCTGCGACGGCGAGCACGGCGGCGGCCCCGGTCACGGCGGGGGTGTACACGCGGGCGAAGCGGGTGATGAAGTTCTCGGTCCGCGCCTTCTTCTCGCTGGCGTTCTCCACGAGCTCGAGGATGCGCGAGACGGTGGACTCGCCGAAAGGCTTCGAGGTCCGCACGCGCAGCACGCCCGTCATGTTGATGCAGCCGGAGACGACCTCGTCGCCCGCCTCGACATGGCGGGGGACGGACTCGCCGGTGAGGGCCGCGGTGTCGAGCTGGGAGGCGCCGTCCAGGATCGAGCCGTCGATGGGCACGCGCTCGCCGGGCTTGACCACGATGACGTCGCCCACGGACACCTCGTCGGGGTCGACCTGGACGAGCTCGCCGTCGCGCTCGACGTTCGCGTAGTCGGGCGCGATGTCCATCATGGCTGCGATGGACTGGCGGCTCTTGCCCACGGCGCGCGCCTGGAAGATCTCGCCCACCTGGTAGAAGAGCATGACGGCCGCGCCCTCGGCCATGTGCGGGTCGGTGTCGGGGAAGAAGACCATGGCGAAGGCGCCGATCGTCGCCACGGCCATGAGGAAGCTCTCGTCGAAGGCCTTGCCTCGGCGGATGTTGTTCCAGGCCTTCTGGAGGACGTCGTGTCCCGCGATGAGGTACGGGACGAGGAAGAGCGCGAAGCTCGCGTAGACGTCGCCCGGCTTGCCGAAGGCCGCTGCCAGCAGGCCCGCCTCCTCAGCGATGTAGACCACGAAGAAGACCGCGAGCGCCACGGCGATGCGGCGGGTCTTGTGCTCGAGCGACTCCTTCTTCCTGCGCTTCTTCTTGGGCTTCTCGGCCATCGTCCTCTCCTCTGTTCGTTGAACGTATGAGCAAATGCTCATATATGTTGCGGACAAAAGCCGCACACAACGGTGCGGCTCGTCTCTAGCGGATGATCTCGCAGTCGGGCTCGGCGTCGGCGGTGTAGTCCACGACGCGCTCGAGGACGTCGACGAAGTCCTCGTCGTCGGCCTCGAGGGTGAGCTTCTGGGTCATGAAGTTCACCGAGACGGACTTGACGCCGTCGAGCTGGGCGAGGCCGTCCTGCAGCTCACGGGCGCAGTTCGCGCAGTCGATCTCGTCGAGCTTGAAAGACTTCTTCATGGCGTGACCTTTCTTTCCTGGGCGGCCGGGCCGCCCGTTGGTTGAGCGTGGCTACTCGCAGACGTGGGAAAGGCCCACGTTGAGCATGGTGTAGACGTGGTCGTCGGCGAGGGAGTAGACGACGTTGCGCCCGTCGCGCTCGCACTTGACGAGGTGGGCCTGCTTCAAGGTGCGCAGCTGATGGGAGACGGCGCTTTGGGTCGTCGCGGTCTCCTCGGCGATGTCCGCGACGCACAGGTCGCGGCCCATGAGGGTAAAGAGGATTTTTATACGGGTGGCGTCGCTGAAGACCTTGAAGAGGTCGGCGAGGTCGTAGAGGAGCTCGTCATCGGGCAGCTCATCGGGCGACTCGCCGACGGGAATGCCTTCGCACATGGGCTCTCCTTTCTGAACATATGAGCATCTGCTCAGAGGTTGTATGGTTCGATTATATGAGCGGGCAGTCATATGTCAACAAAAATCTGGCTAGTTTGGGCGTGCGGGGCGACGAGCGGCGCCGCAAGGGCGGGCTCCAGCGCGTTTTATGTCGAAAACGGTCGCCTCCTTGATGTATTAAGCCGTGAGATGTGTGCATTCCGTGTGGTTCTGTTTCGGACAAACGTTGGGCGCATTAGGACAGGTCAAAGGCATCGTTTCGAAATTATCTGCATCGATGGCGGTCCGCGACAGAATGCGGTCGGCTATCTGCAAGTTATGTGCCAGCTAGGTGCCAGTTTCCTGCTAGTTTCGCCTGTTAGCGTGGGTTCTCACTATTCCTTGCGAAGAAGGGGCGTGGGGCACCTATGTTCACGATTGCGGGGCGCACGTGCATCGGGGCGCAAAGGCCGGTGAACCAGGACGCGTACTGCTTGCTCGAGGCGATGAGCGCCTTGGGGCCGGTGGCGCTCGCGGCGGTATGCGACGGCGTCGGGGGACTGTCGAGCGGCGAGCTCGCGAGCTCGGTGGCGATAAACGAGCTGACCGAGTGGTTCGGGTCGGATTTCGCTGCGGCGTGCGGGCGGTCGCCGACCGTGGACGCGGCGCTCGAGGAGGGCGAGGATCTGCTACGGGCGTTTCTCTCGAGTCTTAATGAGCGGATGTACAGCTACGCCCAGGCGCTGGGCGTCCGGATGGGGACGACGTTCACCTGCGCGATCATGCTCGGGGGCCGGCGGCTCGTTGCGCATGTGGGGGACACGCGCGCCTATCTGCTGGGGGATGGGAGCGCCGTTCAGCTGACCGAGGACGATGCGGCGGAGGGGGCGTCGAACGCCATTTCCCAGGCGCTCGGGTCGCAGGAGGCGCTCGAGCCGTCGTTCTATGAGGGGACGTACAAGGCCGGCGACCTGCTCGTCGTGTGCTGCGACGGGCTCTGGCGGCGCGTTTCGCTCAAGGAGGCGGCGGGAGGCCTCCTGGGTGCCGCCGTGGCGGGCAAGAAGGAGCTCTCGATGGCGGAGGGCGAGCTGATCCGCGAGGCCTTGCGACGGGGAGAGCGGGACAACGTCACGATTGCGTGCGTCTACGCCGCGCCCCGAGAAGGCCGTGCCGCTCGAAGGAGGCGCGCTGCCGCGGCGGAGGCGACCACGGTGCTCGCTGGGGACGCGGCGACCGCGGGCCATGCCCGAGGTCCCGTACCGGCCCGGTGCGCGCAAAGACGCGCGAGGAGCGTTTGACCATGGTCGCCCCCGGTATGCGTATAGACAAGAAATACGAGGTAATGGCCCTGATCGCGAGGGGCGGCATGTCGCGGGTGTGGCTCGTGCGCGACCTGAGGCTCAACAAGCTGTGGGCCGCGAAGGAGGTCGGTCGCGACCTTGACGACCCCGTGGCATCGGAGCGGATCGTCGCCGAGGCCTCGCTCATGCGGAAGCTCGACCACCCGGCCCTGCCGAGGATCGTGGACATATGCGCCGCGGGCGGCTCGACCCTCATCGTGATGGACTACATCGAGGGGCGCTCTCTCAAGCAGGTCCTCGATGAGCAGGGCGCCCAAGCCGAGGACGACGTGGCGGCCTGGGGCGCGCAGCTGTGCGACGCCCTCTCGTATCTCCACGCGCAGTCGCCGCCGATCGTCTATAGGGACATGAAGCCGGGGAACGTCGTCCTGCGCGAGGACGGCACCGTGCGCCTCATCGACTTCGGCATAGCGAGGGAATACAAGGCCGGGGCGCTTTCCGACACGTGCGTGCTGGGGACGAGGGGCTATGCGGCCCCCGAGCAGCTCGTGGCAGGCGCGCAGACCGATGCGCGCACGGACGTCTATTCGCTTGGGGCGACGCTTTATGCCCTGGCGACGGGGCTCTCGCCGGCCAAGCAGGTTATCATGCGGCCGCTTCGCGAGCTGAACCCCTCGATGGGCGAGGGGATCGAGCGGGTGGTTGCCCGGGCGACGATGCCCGACCCCGCCGACCGCTACCAGAGCTGCGAGGAGATGAGAAACGACCTACTCAACCACCGCAAGCTCACGCGGGCGTACCGCACCGGGCTCAAGAAGCGCGTCGGGACCTTCGCAGGCGTGTGTGTGCTGAGCGTCGCCTGCGCCGTCTCCGGGGCCGGCTGCATGGCGAGGGCGGATAGGGAGCGGGCATCGACTTTTGGGGCGCTGATGGACTCCGCGCGCTCGGCGAGCACGGCGGCCGATCGCGGCAAGAAGAGCGAGGCCGAGGCCGTCTATACCGCGGCCATCGAGGTCGAGCCGGGAAACGCCGAGGCGTACCGCGAGCTCATCGACGGCGTGTACAAGGCGGACCAGCGCCTTACCGCCTCCGAGGGCACGCGTCTCGAGGCGCTCCTCGAGAAGAACCGCTCAGTGTTGGAGGGCTCGGACGGCTATGCGCGGCTTTGCTACGACGTCGGGTCCCTTTATGCCGTGTACCGGGAATCGGCTTCCGAAGACGACGGGCTCCTATCCCTGGGGGCGAAGGAGGGCGCAAGGGCCCAGAAATGGTTCGAGCGATGCGTGGCCGCATGCGAAAGAGACCGGGACGGGGACGCGCGGCTCGCCGCTGCCGCGGCCGCGTACGGGCGCATATGCGCCGCTCCCCAGGAGCTCGCGCGCGCCACGCTGGAGGGCAACGAGGGGGATGAGTATGCACGTTACTGGGCGGCCCTCGCCGACGCCTACGAGGCCCTAGGGGACGATTCGCCCCTTATGGTCCGGCTGAGGCTGTGCGACCTGATAGAGCAGGTCTGCGCCTCTCCGACGTATTTGAGCGGGTTTGCCCGCGCGGGGGTGGCGCGGGCGAGGGTCGAGGAGCTTGCGGAGAAGGCGCGCGAGGGCCTCGTAGGCCTCGAGGCGGAGGCATCGGCGAATGCGGTTACCGCGGAGTTGTGGGGCCGAGCAAGCGATGAGGGGCTTCTTGACCGGATCGTCGAGAACATTGAGCGGACCTATGGGGCGAAAGCGTGGCGAGGGGAGGAGGCGTGAAGTCGTGGGAGGCGCTGCGTGTGGCGGGGATTGGTTTTCTCGTCGTCGCCTCGGCCCTTGCCGTCGTCGCCGCGTATGTGTGCAAGGCGCTGGACGTCGGGACCGCCCTCGTCGAGCTCGCCGGCGTGGCGAGGGCGCCCCGTCGCTCCAGCCGAGGGATGGGTGGGCTCGAGGCAGGAGGAGCGACGGGATGCCGGGATTCGCGGAAGCCGCCGGATTCGGTGCGCCTGCCGTCGATTCCCGGCAAAGAGGGGCCCGAGACGGGCGACTGCGAGAGGAAACGATGCGAGCAGGTTGAGTTTGTCGAGGTAGAACGCGAAGTCGGAGCGAGCAGCGGCTTGCTTATGGGGGATTTGGAGCGTGGAAGATGAAGAAGCTGCACATGAGGGGGACGACGGCTTTCTGGCCTCTCGTTCTGTCCGCCCTGCTGCTCGTTCCCTTGGGTGCGGCAGCAGACGGGCTTGGGAAGCCGACGGATGAGAACTTGGCCGTTGCACAGGCGATACAGGAACCGGGGTCTATAGACGGAGCGGGGCTTGGGGCCGAGACGGGGGCTACGATCTTGGGCGGCATCGATGCCTCGACCGGCTCCGCAGCCTCGTGTGGCCTCGACGGCTCAATTGGTTCCGATGCAGGGGCGCGTCCTCTTTCAGAGGCGGGGGAGGCGTCCCTCTCCGTTTCGATGACGTCTCCCAGGCTTGGGCAGGTTTCGGGCGTCGACTATTACGCCGAGGGGCCGCTGGGTGCAGAGGTCGTCCTTATGGGCGAAGAGGCGTCTGGGATGGTCCTGTTTGCGAACGGTGAGGCCGTGAGCGGCTTTTCCTGGGACCGCGACGGCAAAGAAGCGCGGGTGTTTATCGACTGCTCAGGAATCTCGGGTCTTGCGCTCGAGGCCCGAGGGGCAGACGGCGTGCTGCTCTCGTCGCTGCGGTACGGGGAGCAGGGGACCTACGACTCCGAGGGCGATGAGGTCGACGGGACGTCTTTCGGGTTCGCGCCCGCGTTCCTTCCCGCGCGGGTTCTTGTCGACGGGGCGGCTGTGCAGAGCGGGGAGACCGTCTTTAGCCCCTCAGACTCGTGCGAGGTGCGAATCGAGGTCCCCGACTCGCCTCTTTACTCGGGTACTGCCATCTCCGTGAACAACAAGTCGGATGAGGGCTGGGCAGAATCCGAGGAACGTGCCGATGGAAACGCGATCCATGCCTTCACGAAGCGCTTTGGCGGCGAGGGACGCTATGCGTTCGACGTGCGGGTCGCCATGCCGTGGGATTCCGGCGCTGAACTGAGCTCATGCTCCGCCGTCCTATGCGTCGACCGTACCGCCCCTCGCGTCGAGGTGGGGTTCGACGGGGACGTGCCGTCGGGCGAGGTCGATGGGCTGCCCTGCTTCAACCGGGGCCGGACAGCCACGGTCAAGGTGCATGAGACCTCTTTCGCTGCCGATCTCGTGGACATGAAGGCGCCGGGCGGATGTATCGGCACTTGGGAAGAGCGCGAGCCCGGCGTCCATGAAGCGCGCATCGAGTTCCCAGACGACGGGGTATGCCGGCTCCAGGTGACGGCAAGCGACCCGGCCGGCAACGCCTCCTCTCCCTATGACTCGGGGGAGTTCGCGATGGACCTTACACCCCCGCGGCTGCACGTCGACTTCGAAGGCCCGCAGGAGGCCGGGTACGTCGACGGCACGGCGTTCTTCAATGGCGGCCGGGTGGCGACGATCGCGATAGAGGAGGAGAACTACGATCCGGACCTCGTGAGGATCGAGACGAACGGGAACGTTTCCTGGGATGAGGACAGCACTAAGTCGGCCCGGGTCGTCTTTGAGCGCGACGATACGTATTACCTGCGGATATCTGTGCAGGACATGGCAGGAAACGTGGCCGATCCCTATGACTCGGGCACTTTTGTGGTCGACACAAGGCCTCCACGCATCTCGGTTGTTTTCTCCGGCGCGGAACAGGCGGGCGAGCAAGACGGAACGGGCTTCTTCGCGGGAAGCCGACAGGCGAGCATCTCCGTGGAGGACGAGCACCTCGACCCCGCGGGCGTTCAGATTGTCACGTCCGGCTCGGTAGAGAGGCGGGACGAAGCTTCCGGGACGGCCACCGTGAGGTTCTCGGAGGAGGGGAATCACTCCCTTGTCGTGACCGCATCCGACCGAGCAGGCAACGCGGCCAACCCCTATGAATCGGCGCCGTTCATCGTGGACACGTCGGAGCCCGAGGTCTCGATGAGGGTCTCACGTCCGCTTTCCGGCACCGACGGCGATACAGACTACTTCAACGACGCGGTCACGCTTTCCATCGAGGTCCGCGACGAGAACTTCGACCCCGCATCCCGGGTTGATTCCCAAGGGGCTTCGAGCGAGTCCTCATGGGAACGAGTGGACGGGTTCTGGGCCAAAAGGCTCGTGTACACGGAAGGAGCACGCAGCACGCCGGAGGTCTTCGCGCGCGACCTCGCGGGCAATGCTGCTCATGCGAGGTACGGCCAGGCCACCTACGACGGGGCAGGGAGTCCCCTGACAGGTCGGGCTCTCGTCGTCGACGCGACGCCCCCTGACATCGACATCTCCTTCGACGGCGCGGAGCCAAGAAACGAGAAGTACTTCAATGCCGCGAGGACGGCGACCGTGACGGTGCGCGATGCCTCGTTCGACCCCTCGCTCATTAACGTCGAGGCTACGGGATCGATTGGTCCCTGGGTTGCCTCTTCCGGGGACGCGCATGTCGTGGAGGTTGAGTTTGCGCAGGAAGGGACCCATACGCTGAGCGTCTCGGGGAAGGACAAGGCGGGAAACGAGGCTGAGCCGCGAAGCATCGATGAGTTCGTCGTCGACCTGAGCGCGCCGCAGGTCGAGCTGCTTGGGGCGAGCGAAGGTGCGGCCTATGCGGACGAGGTGGACCTTCAGGCAGCGGTCCTCGATGAGGTGGGCATCGACCCCTCTTCCGTCCAGGTCTCGCTCACAGGTGCGAAAAGGGGCCAGGTCGAGGTCCCGCTGCCTACGGAAGCGGATGCTTGCTCGGTCTCATGGGACCTCGGGGGTTTCGAGCGGGTCCCGGAGGCGGACGATGTGTATACCGCTTGCGTGACGGCCTGCGATTTGGCGGGAAACGATGCCCAGGGCACCGTGACCTTCTCGGTCAATCGGTTCGGATCGACCTTCAGGATCCTCAACGCCGACGAGCTCGAGAGGAACGGCGGCTATCTAGCGCAGACGCCCGAGGTGGTCATGCAGGAGATAAACGTGAGCGGCCTTCCCCTGGGCGGGCAGGGGATAAGCCTGTCATGCGGCGCGAACGTGGAGGAGCTCGGCGAGAAGAGCGACGGGGGCACGAAGGGTTTCGAGGTCCAGGAGCTTCCCGGCGAAGCTCCCGGCGGCTGGGGCTCGTACCTGTACATAGTCGGGCCCGAGAACTTCTCGGCAGACGGGCGGTATATCGTGGCGGCCTATTCGCGCGACCGGGCGAACAACCTGAACTCGAGCACGGGGTTCTTTGACCGGGAAAGCGGGACCGAGAAGAGCGCCCAAGCGGAGTTCGTGCTCGATACGACCGCCCCCACGATCGACGATATCGACGTGGCCCCGGGGCAGACAATCGTCTCCGACGGCTACGAATGCGCCTTCACGGTGGGCGAGGACATCGGCCTTTTGCGGGTGGACGCCTGGCTCGATGGGGAGCCCGTTGAGCTGAGGGAAGGGACATCGGGCTCGTATTCGCTCCTCATCGGGCCCAGGGAGAACGAGCCCCGCGAACTCAGGGTCGAGGCGGTCGACCTTGCCGGAAACGAACGCTTCGAGTCGGTGAGGGGATTCTACGTGACGGCCGACCCCGGGGAAGCCACGGCGCGTTCGGTACGCACGGCCTTTTGGGCGCTTTGCGGCATCGCGTTCGCGACGCTCGCGGTTTGCTGGGCGGCGAGGGCCCTGAAGAGCCGGGCGCAAAAAGAATAAACGGCTCAAATACCTGCATTTCATTTGTTTCTCGACCGTTTGGGGGCAAGAACATACATGTATGGTGGTCACTTCGCCTGTTGGGGCAGATATTCGGTTCATGCCGAAATCAAGGGACATAACGGATGCAGAGGTCGAGCTTGCCCGGAACCTCGGCAAGCGACTCAAGGAGCTGCGCGCCGAGCGTGGGTTGACCCAAGAACAGGTGGCCGAGAAGGCCGGCATCGCGACGTATACCTACCAGAAGTACGAGAAGGGCATGTCCAAACCAGGCAAGCCCATGAACCCCGAGTTCTTCACGCTGCGCTCGTTGAGCGTTGCCCTCGAGGTGGACCTTAAGGTGCTTCTCGATTTCTAGGGTCCCTGACCTGGTTTCAATCCAATCGATTCAATGGGCTGCCCTTTGTCCAGGGGTACAGGGAACGTGTGCCCCCGCGTGACTACCTGCAGCGTTCTTTTGGCATCGAAGCGCCCCTGCTTTGCCAGGTTTCGGCTTAAAGAATCCTGACGGAGCATGTGAGCAGGGAAGATTTCGTCCGTGTTGCCCGGGTGATTCGGATTTTTGTCGGCTTGAAAACAGGCGCGTGGCGCACGGGTAGCAACTTGGTCTCGGAATGGGGACCGCTTTTGCCGTACTCGTAGACTCACTCATAGAGCGAACGTGTGCCGTTCGATGTGCATCGCCGCTGGCCCGGCCGTGGCCGGTGCTTAGAGGGAGAGGAAAGGTAAATGAGCCAGAGCTTGGAGCACACCCGGGAACGGGGGCTGTATAGAAGCGAATACGAGCACGATGCCTGCGGCATCGGCGCCATCGCCCACCTCAAGGGGCAAAGGAGCCACCAAACCCTCGACGACGCGCTCTCGGTGCTGGTGAACCTCGAGCACCGAGGCGGCAAGGGGCTTGAGCGCAACACCGGCGACGGCGCCGGCGTGCTTTTCCAGGTGCCCCACCGCTTCTTCCGCAAGGAGG
>DJRK01000019.1:0-211 GCA_002440065.1 Atopobium sp. UBA6362
ACCAGGCGGTAGCGGCCGAGGTACGGCAGGGACGCGATGGGGCGGTACTCGGTGAGGGGTCCCGTCGCCTTGCCGGAGTAGTTGCATGTGATGAGGCCTACGACCTTCTGCATGACTAGTTCTCCCCCTTTCCTACGACGACGTCATTGCCAATGACGGCCGTGTCCTTAGTCATGTCTACGGAGCCGAGGTTCACGTTCTCCTCGACGAC
>DJRK01000019.1:254-17609 GCA_002440065.1 Atopobium sp. UBA6362
GCGTTCTCGCCCAGGATCGCGCGGACGACGTGCGCGCCGTCCTTGACCACGGCGCCCGGCAAGAGGACCGAGTCCACGACGGTCGCGCGCTCGCCCACGTAGGCGTCGGTCGAGATGATCGAGTGCTGGGCGCGGCCCAGGATGCGGCAGCCGTTGGAGACCAGGCAGTCCTCGACCTCGCCGTTGCGCCCGATGAACGAGGGCGGGCGGGTGGAGGCGTTGCTCATGATGGGGAACGTCTCGTCATAGATGTCGAAGGCGGGGTTGGGGCCCAGCAGGTCCATGCTCGTCTCGTGGTAGCTGGAAATGGTGCCGACGTCGCGCCAGAACCCGTTGAACTCGTAGGTGTAGAGGCGCTTGCCCTCGTCCAGGAGCTTGGGGATGACGTTCTTGCCGAAGTCGTGCTCGGAGGTCTGGTCGACGGCGTCCTCGCGCAGGGCCTTGAGGAGAAGGTCGGTGGTGAAGATGTAGATGCCCATCGAGGCCAGGTTGGAATCGGGCTGCTTGGGCTTCTCGGTGAACTTGGTGATACGGCCCTCGTCGTCGGTCGTGATGATGCCGAAGCGCGAGGCCTCTTCCCAAGGCACGGGCATGACGGCGATCGTGAGGTCGGCGTTGTTCTTCTTGTGGGTGGCGAGCATGTCGGCGTAGTCCATGCGGTAGAGCTGGTCGCCCGAGAGGATGAGGACGTACTCGGGGTCGTTCTGCTCGATGTAGCCGATGTTCTGCGTCACGGCGTCCGCGGTGCCCTCGTACCAGGCGCCGCCGGTCTGCGTGGCATAGGGCGGCAGGATGGAGACCCCGCCGTCGCGCTCGTCGAGGTTCCACGCCTCGCCGGTGCCGATGTAGCTGTGCAGCAGGTACGGGCGGTACTGCGTAAGGACGCCGACCGTCGTCACACCAGAGTTAGCACAGTTCGAAAGCGCGAAGTCGATAATGCGGAACTTACCGCCAAAAGAGACCGCCGGCTTCGCGACGTTGCTCGTCAGCGCACCGAGCCTGCTTCCCTGCCCACCGGCAAGGAGCATGGCAATGCACTCCTTCTCGCTCATTCCCCCACTCCTTTCGACCAACCAACCGCAGGTGGGCGGGCCTATCCGCCCACCTGAGATTTATTTGCTACTTACCAATGTGCCAGATATCTTCCATGTACTCGGCGATAGTTCTGTCACTGGAGAAGAAACCCGCCTTAGCGGTATTGTGCAGGGCCGACTTGTTCCAGGCGCGGCGGTCCGAATAGCCGGACGTGAGCTCCTCCCAGGCCTGGACGTAGGCGTGGAAGTCGCCCATGACCAGGTACGGGTCGTTCTCGACCATGAGGTGGTCGTGGACGCTCTCGAAGTTGCCCGAGAGGCGCGCGAGCGTGCCGTCGGTGAGCTGGCCCACGATGCGGCCCAGACGGTCGGGATCGCCGTTGACCATGTCCCACGCGTAGTAGCGGCCGGAGGCCTGCAGGGCCTCGACCTCCTCGGTCTTCATGCCAAAGATCTTGATGTTCTCGGGGCCCACGAGCTCCGAGATCTCCACGTTGGAGCCGTCGAGGGTACCCAGGGTGAGGGCGCCGTTCATCATGAGCTTCATGTTCGACGTGCCGGAGGCCTCGGTGCCGGCGAGCGAGATCTGCTCGGAGATGTCGGCCGCCGAGTAGATGTACTGGGCGTTGGACACGGCGAAGTTGGGGACGAAGGCCACGCGGATCTTCTCGTTCACGCGCGGGTCGTTGTTCACGACGTCGGCGAGCGAGTTGATGAGGCGGATGACCTCCTTGGCGAACGTGTAGCTCTGCGCCGCCTTCCCCGAGAAGATGAACGCCGTGGGCTGCGGCGAGAAGCTCGGGTCGTCGAGGATGCGGTTGCGCAGGTCGAGGATCTTGAAGACCGAGAGGAGCTGGCGCTTGTAGGCGTGGAAGCGCTTGACCTGCACGTCAAAGACCATGTTGGTGTCGAGGACGGTGCCGGAGGTCTCCTTGACGTAGGCGGCGAGGCGCTCCTTGTTCACCTTGCGGGCGTCGTCCATGGCGTCGAGGAAGTTGACGTCGGACTCGAAGGGCACGAGCTTCTCGAGCTCGTTGGCGTCCTGGAGCCAGCCGTCGCCGATCGCGTCGGTGATGAGCTTGGAGTAGGACGGGTTCGCCTCGCGCAGGAACCGGCGGTGCGTCACGCCGTTCGTCTTGTTGTTGAACATCTCGGGCTCGAGGCGGTAGAAGTCCTTGAAGGTCTCGCGCTTGAGGATCTCGGAGTGCAGGGCCGAGACGCCGTTGATGGAGTGGCTGAAGATGATGGAGAGGTTCGCCATGCGCACCTGGCCGTCCCAGAGAATGGCGGTGTTGCGCAGGACGTCGGTCCAGGAGGCGTCGTTCGCGCCGAGCTTCTCGGACAGGCCGTCGCGCCAGCGGCGGTCGATCTCCTCGATGAACATGTAGAGGCGCGGCAGCAGGGCGCGGAACGTGTTGATGGGCCACTTCTCCAGGGCCTCGGGCATGACGGTGTGGTTCGTGAAGCTCACGGTCTCATGGGCGATCTTGAAGGCGAGGTCGAAGTCGACGCCCTTCTCGTCCACGAGGATGCGCATGAGCTCGGGGCCGCACATCGCGGGGTGCGTGTCGTTCGTGTGGACGCTCACGCGCTTGCCGAGGTTCTCCCAGTCGGGGCCGAAGTCCTTCTCGTAGCTGCGCAGGATGGTCTGCAGGCCGGCCGAGACGAAGAGGTACTCCTGCTTGAGGCGCAGGATGCGGCCGTGCTCGCCCGCGTCGTTGGGGTATAGGATCATCGAGATGGCCTCGACGTCGGAGCGGAACTTGCTCGCCTTGGCGTAGTCGCCGGCGTTGAAGGCGTCCAGGTCGAAGTCCTCGGTGGCGGGCTCGGCGCTCCACAGGCGCAGCTTGTTCACGACCTTGCCGCCGTAGCCGATGATGGGCACGTCGTAGGGCACGGCGCGCACGAGGTCGCCGCCCTCCTCGGTGAACCAGAACTTCTCGCCGTCCTCGTGGCGCACGACGTGCCCGCCAAAGCGCACGAGCACGGAGGAGGCGTCCTTGCGGGTCTCCCAGGGGAAGCCGTTCGCGAGCCAGTTGTCGGTGCGCTCGACCTGGCGGCCGCCCTCGATGTCCTGGTGGAAGAGGCCGTAGCGGTAGCGCATGCCGTTGCCGTAGCCGGCCATGCCGTTGTGCGCCATGGACGCGAGGAAGCACGCGGCGAGGCGGCCGAGGCCGCCATTGCCCAGGCCCGGGTCGACCTCCTGGCGGCAAATGGCGTCGAGGTCGGAGCCCATGTCGTGCAGGGTCTCGGCCACGAGGTCGCGCACGCCCAGGTTGATGAGGTAGTTGTCCAGGAGGGGGCCGATGAGAAACTCGAGCGAGAAGTAGTAGACCTTCTTCTCGTCCTTGGTGTGGGAGGTGGGCTGCAGCGCGTTGCCCTTGGAGGCGATGAGCTTGGCGAGCACCGAGAACTGCTCCTGCTGGCTGCACTCCTCGAACGTCTTGCCGAGCTCGGTCATGCAGGCGGCGCGGAACTGCTGCTCGAAGTCCTTCTTGGTCTCGAAGATGGAATCGTTGTTTATCATGCAACTCCCCTTATCGGAATCGGACATACGTGTTTTTGCGCGTCGAGAAGACCGCGCCCGGCGCCCGGCACGGGCCCGGCGCTGGAGAAAAAGGGCCGTCCTTGAGCCCGGACGGCCCTTTGATTCTACTTCTGGCCGTGACCCCTGGCCGGCGCCTTGGCAGACTTGGACGCAGAAGCTTTACCTGCGCCTGACCTCTTCTTTGCCGAGGAGATCGACTTGGCGGAGGGTTTTGCCTTTGCGGCGCGGGCCTTGCCCGCCTTGGATTTGGCCGCCGCGGACTTCTTCGCGCCGGGCGCGGCGGGCTTGGCGGCCGTCGGGGCCTTGGGCTCGGCCGCGTGGTCAGCCGTGGACTTGGGCGCGCGCCTCGCGGCGGGCTTCTTGGCCGGGGCGGCCTTGGCGGCCGCGGGCGCGGCCGCGGACTTCGCCTGGGCCGGCTTGGCGGCCGAGGCCGGGGCCTTCTTCACCGGTCGGCGCAACGTGCCCGTGCGCTTGAGCACGACGCCCGCGAGCGGCGGGACCCTCACGACGACGGACTGGTCGCGCCCGTTCCACGGCTCGTCCTCGCACTTGAGCTTGCCCTCGTTCACCACGCCGGAGCCGCCGAACTCGGCGGCGTCGGAGTTGAAGAGCTCCGAGTACACGCCCCACTCGGGCACGCCCAGACGGAAGCCCTCGCGGGCGTTCACGTCGAAGTTTATGAGGATGACCAGGTCGTCCTTGGGGTCGTCGCCGCGGCGGACGAAGCTCACGATGGACTGCTCGGAGTTGTCGGCGTCGATCCACTCGAAGCCCTCCGGGTCGTAGCCGCACTGCCACAGCGCCGGGTTCTGGTTGTAGAACCTGTTCAGCGCCGCGATGAATTCCTGCTGGTGGCGGTGGGTCTCGTATTCATCGGCCAAGAAGTACTCGACGCCCTCGTAGTAGCGCCACTCGATGTACTGGCCGATCTCGTTGCCCATGAAGTTGAGCTTGCCGCCGGCGTGGGTCATCTGGTAGAAGGCGAGCGCGCGCAGGCCGGCGAACTGGCGCCAGGTGTCGCCCGGCATGCGGGTGATGAGCGAGCACTTGCCGTTCACGACCTCGTCGTGGCTGAGCGGCAGCACGAAGTTCTCGTTGAACTGGTACATGGTCGAGAACGTGAGCAGGCGATGGTTGCCCGGGCGCCACGGGAAGTCGGTCTGCATGTAGTGCAGGGTGTCGTTCATCCAGCCCATGTCCCACTTGAAGTGGAAGCCCAAGCCGCCGTCCTCGGGCGGGTAGGTCACGAGGGGCCACGCCGTGGACTCCTCGGCGATCATCATGACGTCGGGGTGGAGCCTGCCCATCTCGGAGTTCGTCTGGCGGATGAACGCCGAGGCGTCGAGGTCCTCCTCGGTGCCCTTCTCGTTGAAGCGCTTCTGGCCGGGGTCGTCGATACCGAAGTTCATGTAGAGCATCGAGCTCACGCCGTCCATGCGGATGCCGTCCACGTGGTAGGTCTCCACCCAATACAGCACGTTGGACACGAGGAAGCTGCGCACCTGCCCGCGGCTGAAGTCGAACTTGTGCGTGCCCCAGTTGGGGTGGATCTCGTGCTCATAGAGCATGTGGCCGTTGAAGGTGGCCAGGCCGTGGGCGTCGGCGCAGAAGCCGCCCGGCACCCAGTCCATGATCACGCCGATGCCCGCCTCATGGCACGCGTCGATGAAGTGCATGAGCTGCTTGGGGTTGCCGTAGCGCGACGTGGGCGCGTAGTAGCCGGTGGACTGGTAGCCCCACGACCCGTCGAAGGGGTGCTCCGAGAGGGGCAGGACCTCGATGTGGGAGTAGCCCATCTCCTTCACATAGTCGACGAGCTCGACGGAGAGGTCGTCGTAGGTGTAGAACGCGCCGCGCTGGGCGGGAAACGGGTCGCCGGGACCGGGCCAGGTGCCGTCCTCGCGGGGCTCGCCCTGCGGCTCGTCGCCGTGGCGCTTCCACGACCCCAGGTGCACCTCGAAGATGTTGAGCGGGCTCTTCATCATCGGCCGCGACGCGCGTCTCTTCATCCACGCGCCGTCTCCCCACTCGTAGCCGGAAAGGTCGGTCGTCCTCGACGCGGTCCCGGGCGCGAGCTCGGCGTAAAACGCGTAGGGGTCGGCCTTGTAGAGCTTCTCGCCGGCATCGGTGGTCAAGAGGAACTTATAGAGCTGCCCCTCGGCGACGCCGGGAATGAAGCCTTGCCATACATCGCCGTGCTCCGACTTGGCCAAGAGGTTCGCGCCCTCGTCCCAGCCGTTGAACTCGCCGATCACGGCCACGCTCTTGACCTGCGGGGCCCACACGGCGAAGTGGTAGCCCTTCTGGCCGTCCGCGCCCGTGGCCGGGTGGGCGCCGAGCTTCTCGTAGCTGCGGTACCACTTGCCGGTGCCGAGCAGGTAAACGTCGTCGTTGCTGAGGTATAGGCTGCTGTCGAGAATGTCCATGGAGCGCTCCCGTCGCTTAACCCTCGCCGCGCACGGGGCGCGGCGGCTTCGTCTTTTTGACACATAGTCAGTTTTACCAGCTATCTCCACGGGGTGTCCACATTAATGCGGCGAGCGTGCCGAGGAGGTCGTAAGCGGAGGGGGTGCCCGCGGCGGCAATCGCGCAAAGAAGCGCCGCGCCCCCATACCCATATGGTAAACCCGCAGGCAAATCGGCAAATTAGGCGTTTTCCATTTGCGAGGGGGGGGGGATGGTTACAATCACTTTTCGTGTTTCCCAATAACAATTTGTTTTACCGACCCCGATCGGAGGCGCCATGCATCGATACGCGCGAGGCGCTCTAACCATCTTCGCGGCCTTGCTCGCGGGGCTTCTTGCCATGGGCGCCTGCAGCTGCTCGAGCCAGACCGAAAGCACGCGGGACTCCGACGGCGGCGCGGCCGCGGCCTCTTCGGACGAATCGCTTCCGCAGATAAAGATAGGCACGAGCTATCTCGAGCCCTTTTTCTACATGGGGCGCGACGGCGAGTACGCCGGCATCGATGCCGAGATCGCGAAGGAGGCGTGCCGGCGGGCCGGCCTTGCGCCCGACTTCGTCGAGATCCAGTGGGGCGACCGAGACGAAAGCCTCGAAGACGGTGCCGTCGACTGCATCTGGAGCGGCTTCGCCATAAACGACCGAGAGTCCGAGTACCTCTGGACCGACGCCTACCTCGACACAGACCTTGCGCTGCTCGTGGCCGATCGCAGCCCCATCGCCTCGCTCGATGGCTTCAGCGGGCCCGACGGCATCGCGGTGCGCGCCAATTCCATCGCCGAGCAGGTCCTCCTCGAGGGCGGCACGTCCATTCCCTCAGGCGTCGACATCCACTGCTACGGGACGTCGGAGATGGCGAAGTCCGCCTTCGTCAAGGGCTTCACGGACGGCTGGGTAAGCTACAGGCTCGTGCTCGACCAAGTCGCAAAAGAGAGCCCCGGACGCTACCGATACCTCAGCGAGAGCCTCTACACGCTCCACCTCGGCGTCGCTTTCAAGAGGGGCTACACCGGGCCCTACTATCGCCAAATCAACGATGCCCTCGCTTCCATGAAGCAGGACGGCACGCTGGCACAGATCGTGGCCCGTTACGCGAACGAGGAGGCCGGCGATGAGGACTAAAGAGGGAAAGCTCACGTACAGGGGCCTCATCGTTGTGGGCGCGGCCTTCATGGCGCTCAACGCCCTTGTGATCGCGCTGCTCTACGCCGCCGCCACGCGCAGCGGCCAGGCCGAGACCTACCAGCTCGCCGAGGAGACCGCGTCCTTCCTCGAGGACACCTGCGAGAAGAACGAGACGTGGACCTGGGCTACGACGCAAAGGTGCAGCAGACCCTCATGGACAAGGCCCGGGGGTTCGTAGGCTTCTTGCCGTCCGACGAGGTGGTGTTGGACGGCAAGCTCCTTGCCGAGTACGTCCGTACGGAGCACATGGGCGGGATGGTCGCGACCGACGCCTCGGGGCAGGTCGTGGCCAAGGCCGACCTGAACGACAAGGATTCCCTCGGGCTCTTCGGGACCCTGCTTGCCAAACCCGCGGTGCAGGGAATCCTCTCCCACCCAAACAAGACCTACACCGATACGCTCGCCAAAAACGGCGCCGAGTACAACGTCGTCGCCCTCCGTTACGGCGACGGCCTCCTGCTCGCCTACGAGTCTCTGGACATGCCGGTCTCCGACCCCTACGAACGGCGTGCCTCGGACCTCTTGGTAAACAACACCTTCCACAAGAACCCGACCGTCCTCATGGTGCAGGACGGGCAGGTCGTCTCCTCCAACGAGGGGGACGACAAGGCCGTCGAGCCCCACCTCGACGCGCTTCTCGACGAGTCGCGCGAATGGGCCTCGGACAGCCTCACGGAGCTGCGCCTCGGCAACGACGCCTGGTACGGGATCCGCGCCTCGTACAAGGACTACCGCTTCTATATCCTCTACTCCCCCAACAAGGTCTTTGAGGAGCGACCCTCCTTCATCGCCATCGGCGCCCTCGTTTACCTGGCAATCTGCGTCATCGTCCTCATCATCCGCGGCTATGCCGACAAGCGACTGCTCAAGGCCACGCAAGGCCAGCTGCGCATCATAAACTCCATCAGCATGACCTTCGACACGACCTTCCTGCTGCACCTGGACGACATGACGATGGAGGGGATCAGGATGTCGGAGCCCGTGGCCCGAATCTTCGCGGGCCATCCCGATCCCGCCGAGTTCCTCGCGAGCGTCTGCCGCGGCGTCATCGCCCCCGAGTTCCGCGAGGCCGTGGCCGAGTTCATGGATGTGGGAACCTTCGAAGACAGGCTCCGCGGCAAGGGATTTCTCGCCATGGACATGCGGGCCGCGAACGGGCGCTGGTACTCGCTCCAGATCATCCCGCAGCTGAGGGGCGAGGACGGGAAGCTTTTGGCAACGCTCGTGGCTACCCGCGACGTCACCGACCTCAAGCGCGCCGAGGAGCTCAGCTTCCGAGACAAGCTCACGGGCCTCAGGAACCGCAACTACCTCGAGTCGCGCGGCGAGGAGTTCGTGCGCAGCGGCGACCTGCCCGTGTCCGTCCTCATGGCGGACTGCAACTACCTCAAGCGTACGAACGACACGATGGGCCACGAATGGGGCGACGAGCTCCTCAAGCGCGTCTCCTCCGTTCTGGGCGCCGCCGTGTCCGGCGAGGGGCTGGCCATGCGCATCGGCGGCGACGAGTTCCTTCTCGTTTGCCCGCACATGGACGAGCGCGGCGCCGCCGACCTTGCAAAGAAAATCGAGGCGCAGCTTGCCGCGAAGAGCGACGACGACCTCACGTTGAGCGTCTCCCTGGGGACGAGCACCGTCGCGGGGTCGGGCACGACGTTCGCCGAGGCGTTCAAGGCGGCCGACGAGGCCATGTACGTCGCAAAGACGGCGGCGCACGCGCGCGGGTAGCCGCGCCGCGGCGTCTCGCGCAGGCCCGTGGGGCATCGGCGACGCGCTCCTTTACTGAACCCCTTGTTCGCCAACGAACCCCTGCTCAAACACAGCAAGAAGCCCCGGGCACCGCATGTGGATTCTCGGTACCCGGGGCTTCTTTGTGCCGAGTCGGGGCTTAGAGGGGAAGGAGGAGGAAGCGGGCTCGGGGCTATACCAGGGCGAGGGCCTGGTCGAGGTCGGCGATGATGTCGTCGACGTTCTCGATGCCGATGGACAGGCGCACGAGGTCCTCGGAGAGGTGCGCGGCCTTGAGCTGCTCGGCGGTGAGCTGGGAGTGCGTGGTCGAGGCGGGGTGGATGATGAGGGACTTGGCGTCGCCCACGTTGGCGAGGTGCGTGAAGAGCTTCACGTTGTCGACGACCTTCAGGCCGGCCTCGCGGCCGCCCTTGACGCCGAAGACCACCACGCCGCCGAAGCCGTTCTTGAGGATGCGGGACGCGACCTCGTGGCTCGGGTCGTCCTCAAGGCCGGAGTAGCGCACCCAGCTGACCTTGGGGTGGTTCTTGAGGAACTTGGCGACGGCCAGGGCGTTGTCGCAGTGGCGCTGGACGCGCAGGGAGAGCGTCTCGACGCCGATGCCGATGAGCTGCGCCGCGTACGGGGAGAGCGTCGGGCCGAAGTCGCGGAGCTTGTTGGCAAGCACACGGGTCGAGAAGGGCGCGGCAGGTGCGGCGTCGGCGAAGATGGCGCCGTGGTAGGAGGGGTCGGGCTCGGTGAGCGTCGGGAACTTGCCCGGGGTCTTCTTCCAGTCGAACTTGCCGGTGTCGATGACCGCGCCGCCCAGGGTCGCGCCGTGGCCGCCGATCCACTTGGTGAGGGACTCGATGACGACGGCCGCGCCGTCCTCGGCCGGGCGGTACAGGTACGGGGTCGCGAAGGTGTTGTCCACGAAGACGGGCACGGGCTCCTTCAGGGAGTTGGCGGCCTCGACGATGGCGGGGACGTCGGCAACGTCAACGAGCGGGTTGCCGATGGTCTCGACGTACCAGAGCTTCGTGTTCTCCTTGGTGGCGGCCACGAAGGCATCGATGTCGTTGTTCTCGACGAAGGTCGTCTCGACGCCGAGGTCACCGAGGGTGTGCAGGAAGATGTTCCACGTGCCGCCGTACAGGGAGTCGGAGGCGACGATGTGGTCGCCGGCGCCCACGAGGTTGGTCAGGGCGAGGATCTCGGCGGCGTGGCCGGAGGCGACGGCGACGGCGCCCGTGCCGCCCTCGATGGCGGCTACGCGAGCGGCCACGGCGTCGGTGGTGGTGTTGGTCAGACGGCCGTAGACGTTGCCGGGCTTGGCCAGGGCAAACTTGGCGGCGCCGTCCTCGGCGGAGTCGAACTGGAAGGCCGCGGAGGCGTAGATGGGTAGCGCCGCGGCCCCGGTTACCGGATCGGGGGCGAGGCCGGCATGGATCTGAAGGGTGTCGAAGTGCTTGGCGGGGTCCTGGGCGAAGGTGGGATCAAGCTGGAACGGCATAGTGTTTCTCCTTATGTTGGGTGCCGTGCCGCGGGTCGCGGACGGGCGTCTTACTTGCGTGCGTTACGGTTATGAATACTAGGCCGAGGCGGGCGGGGCGCGTAGCCCCTAGTTCCCGTGGACTCGTTATCTCCAGAAGCGATAGCCCAGTTACATATACAAGTGGGAATCGCGGAGCCATAGTCGTCGACCCGCCCGCGAGTCACAGAGATGTTCCGGTCGATTTCGCAAAAGCCCAGGATTCCGGGAAATCCACCCGAACATCTCTGTGACTCGCACGGCACTCGTCGAGTATCCAACCGCAATCTACGGCCGCCAGAGCCCCTCTTCCAGCCTGCAGAAGCCCTCGGCGCTCATCTCATCGAGCAGCGCGCGCACCGTTGCGGCATCAAGGTCAATTCCCTCGTGCGAAACCGCTTCTCGCACGGCGTCAGCGCTCGCCCCTCCCCGTGCGCCCAGAAGCGCACGGAGAACGGCGGCCCGTTTCTGACGGTGCGACCCCTCGAACCTCGACTGCTTCACATGCTCGCGCGAGCGCCGCGAGGGGTTCGGGACCGTCCGCTTGAGATAGGCTCCGTAGTCAAGCATCGCGTAGTACCAGGAGCGCGGGTCATCGTCCGCATCGAAGCCCGGTTCGTCCGCGCCTGCAGGACAGGTCTTCTCCACCAAGGGAACGAGCTCCTTGTCGCCCACTCCCTCGACGCCGGGATACAGCTCGTGCAGCATCACGGTGCGCACGTTGGTCTCGAGGTAAACGGAATGCAGGTCAAAGGCAAAGGCGCGAATCCCCGCAGCCGTCGCGGGACCGATGCCGGGAAGCGCCGTGAGCTCGCGGGCCTCGGACGGGAACTCCCCTCCCGCGGCCTCCACGGCCTGCGCAGCGCGATGGACGGCGAGCGCGCGGCGGTTATAACCCAGTCCCTGCCACTCATCGAGCACATCGGCCGCCTCAGCCTGCGCCAAAGCGGCGACCTCGGGAAACCTCGCGAGCCAGCGCTGCCAGCGGCCATCGACGCGCGAGACCTGCGTCTGCTGCAGCATGACCTCGCTTATCCAGATGGCGTAGGGGTCGCGCGTGCGCCGCCAAGGCAAATCGCGGTAGAGCTCGCGGCCCTCCTCCAGGACCTTCGCCCTGAACTGGGCCAGCCGTGCGGCGTCGACCGCCGCCGGCATCTCGGCTCCCGCGCGGCCGCCCTTCTTAGTCATCCCAGTCCAGGATCTCCCAGTTGCGCTTCTTGGCGATGGAGCGCAATGTCGTGCCCGGGCACACCGCATACGCCTTCTGCGCATGTGACAGGAGGTCCTCGTCGGTGTGGTGGTCCCCGTAGGCATAGGCAAGCTGCCAAGCCCCCTCGCCGTACTTTTTGTCCGCCCATTCGCGAACCGCGAGGTACTTATTGGCACCGGCGAGCACGGAGCCCTCGACCCTACCGGTATAGGAACCGTCCTCGGCCCGCTCCATGCGCGTCGCGAGCACCGCGTCGACGCCCAGCACCTTCGCCGCCGCTTCCGCGATTCCCTCGAACGTTGCCGAGACGAGCAACGTCACGCAGCCTTCCTCACGGCGCCGAGCGATCTCGCCCACCGCTTTTGCGCGCGTCCGCCGCAGGAGGACGTCCTCGTGGAACTGCTCCATCACACGGGCCACGGTATCGGCGTCCATCTCGGACAGTGCCCCAAAGACCAGCTCGCGGGCCTCGTCCTGCCTGTACGGAAGGTGCAACTTGTAGCGGGCGCCCCACCAGCCGAGCCGCAGGGCCCGGGGCAAGGACATCATGCCGTGCGAGAGCAGGTACGTGGTAAAGAGCGAGCCCGACTGCCCGTCCATGGACGTTCCGTCGTAGTCGAATACCGCGAGTCTGGTGATGCCGGTGCCTTGCTGCATGAACGGTGCCTCATCTGTGGTGCGAGCAATACGTTGCCATGATACCGCGCGGCCCCGCTTCGGCATGCCGCGACGGCAACGGCTTACACAGGTACAAGCAATGTGCAGATAAGAAAAAAGGACCTTCCGAAGAAGGCCCTCATTCTGTGCAATGGCGGGATGTAAGGGACTCGAACCCTCGACCTCCGACGTGACAGGCCGGCGCTCTAACCAGCTGAGCTAACACCCCATTCGCTTTCGCGTGCGCCTTGCGCGAGGAATAGTATGCCATAGAATTTCACAGCAGCGCAAGCACAAATTTGAAAAAAGTTTCCCGCGCTGCAAATACACCTTCTACCAGGCTATTCGCCCATCAACCGTCCGCTTACTCCAGCGCTACGGTCGTCTTGGCGCCGGTGGAATCCGTCACGACGACGTTGCTGCCGTCGAGCACCGCGGACTCGATCGAGCCGGAACCAGTGACGGGCGTGCCATCGGAGTTCGCGACCTTGGTCGGCAGGGAGCCGTCGGCGGGCATATAGGCCAGGACATCCCAACCGTCGCTCAGGCTCTCGGGGATCACGAGGATGCCGTTGCACAGGATGATTCCAGAGGGCGTTCCATCTAGGCGGCAAACCTCGGCGGGGGTCGCCCCCTCGGACGCCGCGTAGACGGCCCACGAGCCATCGGCGTCCTGCCCCACGGTGTAGTTCGTCCCGTTCCACTTGACCGTGCCGTCGGCGTCCTGCTCGGACTGCTGGGGCTCGAGGACCTGCTCCTGGCCCTGGTCATCGGAAGCCCCCTGGTCAGCAGGCTTCGAGAGGCCCGTCGCGCACCTCACCACCAAGAAGAGCAGCACGAGCACGAGGATCGCCGCCGCCACGAGCAGGACGATGTTCTTATTCGTGCGCTCGGGCCCCTCGGGAACGGCTTGCTGGCGAGAAGAGCCTCCGTCTCGGCGGGCGCGCGCCGCATCGGCATGGAGCTTGCCCGAGCTGATCTCCTGGGCATGACGCTTGCGGAATCGTTTCTCGGCGTTGAGGCGCGCGAGGTCCGCGGCGTGGGCGGCGTTCTTGCGCGTGGTGACCTCGGCCCCCTGGCCCGCGTGAAGCGTGCTCATGGGTTGGGGCTGGGGACGCCCCTGCGAGCGTGGGACGGATGCCCGGGCAGGAACGGGACCTTCCGTCCTCTCGTTCCGGAAACGATCGTTGCTAGCCATAAAATCGTCCTTCCCCAGACGCTCCGGCTTCGCCGGCTGCGCCCCGTAAGGTGCCCCAGCAGAAGCCTCGGCGCTTGTTTTGTCTCGTCGCGACGAGGCTACAGCTCCTGTCGCGCCTCGATGGCACGGCCAAGCGTGACCTCATCGGCATACTCGAGCTCCCCGCCCACGGGCAGCCCGCTCGCGAGACGCGTCACGCGCACCCCCAAAGGGCGAATCTGCCGCGCAAGGTACGTGGCTGTCGTCTCGCCCTCTACGTCGGGGTTCGTGGCGAGAATCACCTCGCCCACCTCCTCGTTCGCCAACCGCTTGAGCAGCTCGCGCACGTGGAGCTGGTCGGGCCCTATCTTATCCATCGGGCTGATGACGCCGCCCAGGACGTGGTAGAGGCCGCGATACGTCCCCGTGCGCTCAATGGCCTGCACGTCGCGCGGCTCCGAGACCACGCAGATGGTCGTCCGGTCGCGGCGCGGGTCCTCGCACACGTCGCACTTCTCGCGCGTGGCGTAGCTGAAGCACACAGGGCAGAAGTGGACCTGCTGCTTGACCTCCAGGATAGCGTGCGCGAGGCGCCTCGCCTCCTCGGCATCGGCCTCAAGAAGGTAATACGCGATGCGCTGGGCAGACTTGGGGCCGATGCCCGGAAGCCTGCCCAGCTCATCGAGGAGTCGCTGGAGCGCGCGGCCGTCGTTGACGGTGGGATCCATCTCTCGGTAGCCGCCCCTACTAGAAGAGCCCCGGGATGTTGAGCCCGCCGGTCACGGAGCTCATCTGCTGGCTCGCCATCTGCTCGGCCGAGGAGAGCGCGTCGTTGACGGCCGCGAGAACCATGTCCTGGAGCATCTCGACGTCCTCGGGGTCCACAGCCTCCGGGTCGATGGTAAGCGAGGTCAGCCTCATGTCACCCGTCGCGGAGACCTTCACCATGCCGCCACCGGCGCTTGCCGTGACCTCGGTCTCCGAGGCCTTCTGCTGGGCCGCGAGCAGCTGCTCCTGCATCTTGCGGGCTTGGGCCATCATCTGGTTGCGGTTCATGCCGCCCATGTTGAATCCGCCTCTTGACAATGTTCATTCCTCTCTAGAATAGGTATCGCTACCTGGCTTTTCTTGCAAAGAAGACCTTAGGGTCGTCACTCTGCGGAGTCTTCGTCGTCGGAGGGCTCGTCCGTGAAACCGCCCTCGCTTTCGACCTCCGCGTCGTCCGAACCTTCATCATACGGGACATCCGGCTCGGGCTCGGCGGCAGCGGCAGACTCTACGGAAACGTTGGAAGGCGCGCCGAAGACCGCCGTCAAACCCGCCAAGATATCCTGGAACTCCGGCGTGAGCTCGCCCTCAACCACGGTGGCCCCGCTTGCGGGGGCAGACGAATCGGTGACGGATTCCGAAGAAGCACCCTGGAGCTGCTGCTCAGGCGCCGATCCAGCCGAAGATTGGGCAGGCGCCTGGGAGGTCGGGGCCTCGTCCCACGGCATAGCGTAGCCATCGGAAGCCGGGGTCGCATCTGCGTAGGCGTCTACCGGTGCATAGTCGGATTCCGGAGATACGGGGGTAGCCTCAGGGGCCGCCGCCGGCGGGGCGGAAGCCGCCGCAGGCACCGGTTGAGGAGCGGGGGACGCTTTCGGCGCGGCCTGAGCCGCGGGTTGGACCGCCCGCTGAGGCACAGGCTGAGCAGCCGGAACGGAGGCGGCATAAGTCGGAGCCGTCGGACGCGCGGCTGCTGCAGGCGCGGCCTGAGCAGTACCGCGAACAGGCGCAGCCTGAACCGCACCCGACCCGGACTCAGCAAACACGAGGATTCTGTGGCCGCCAAAGGCGCCGTTCACCACAGGCTCAATAACCGCGCGCACGTCATTGCGCTCGAGCATCTTTGCCGCAAAGCCGGAGCCCGCAGGGAGCCCAACGGTAAGCGTCTCGCCATCATCGGACACGGGATACGTGCTCAAAAGCAGCGAGCCCTTGGCGCGGTTCTGGGCCACAACGGAATCAACGACGCCCTTCCACACGCGCTGCAACGTCGCCCCATCGACTCCCGAAGCGACAGGAGCCGCCGTCGTACTTCCCTGAGCAGGCATTGCCTGTCGAGGAGATGCCGCCTGGGCCACAGGCCGAGTCTGCTGGCGAGAAGGAGCCGGGGCCGCAGGCACAGCCTCAGCAGCTCGCCTCGCAGGAGGCTGCGCGGCGTGTTGAGAAGGACCAACCGCAGCTGGCTGAGCCGTCGGCACAGACGTCGACGAGGGCGACGCCGCAGGGACCGAAGTCGCGTCCTGGATTGTCGGAACAGTCGCGACCGACGCGGCAGGCACCGTTGCGACGGGCGCAGAGACGGCAATATTCCCGCTCGCAATCTTCTGTTCGAGGATCGCGATCCGATCGGCGAGCGACTCAAGTGTCAGGTCGGAGTCAGGTCGCGCAATCCTAGTAAAAGCGATCTCCAGGACAAGGCGCTGGTTCGTCGCCGTGCGCATCTCGCTCGACGCCTCACCCAAAATAGTAAGCACGCGGGCAACGCGGTCGGTCGAGCCAAAGGCAGCCGCCTCGGTTTTAAGCGCTTCGAGGTCCTCACCCGTGGCGCTCACAACGCCAAGGACATTTGGCGCTGCGCGCAGCACATAGATATCGCGAATATGCGAAGCCAACTCCCTGGTAAACTGCAGCAAATCGCGGCCCGACCCAACGAGCTTCTCGACCTCGGCGTAAAGCGTCGGGACCTCGCGCTGGGCCAGCGCCAAACCAATAACGCCCAGTACAGACCCAGAAACCTCGCCAAGGAAGTCCTGAGCGGCCTTCAGGCTGATATTCCCGTTACCGAAGACGCTCAGCTGCTCCAAGGAGGTAAGCGCATCGCGCATGCCGCCGCGAGCGTGACGAACGACGAGCTCAAGCGCGGCATCGTCAAAGGTGAAGCCCTCTCGCCCGCAGACATACGCAAGGTGCGCCTGCATCTCATCGGGAGCGATGGCATGGAAATCAAAACGCTGAACACGCGAGAGAATCGTCGGTAGGATCTTCTGCGGATCCGTCGTGCACATGATGAACACGACATGCTCAGGCGGCTCCTCCAGCGTCTTAAGAAGCGCATTGAAGGCCGCAGCGGTGAGCATGTGGACCTCGTCGATGATATAAACCTTGCATCGACCCATGGTCGGGGCGTAATTCACGCGAGAAATGATCTCGTCGCGCACGTTGTCAACGCCCGTACGAGAAGCGGCATCGAGCTCAGCGACGTCGGGATGCTCGCCCGCAGCGATAAGACGGCACTGCTCGCAGGTTCCGTCCGGCATCTCGCCGGGCCCCTTTTCGCACAGCAGAGCCTTAGCCAAGAGACGTGCCATCGTGGTCTTACCCGTGCCGCGAGGGCCACAGAAAAGATACGCATGGCTCGTACGACCCTCCGACACAGCGCGCATGAGGGTCTCGACCACGTGCTTCTGGCCAACGACCTGCTCAAATGTCTGAGGGCGATACTTTGTATAGAGCGATTCCATGCGGCCTCCGTGCGGTACTAGGTGCTGATGTTCCAGTATACCCGCCGCATCAGACAAGAATGAAGGCTCCCCCGATTTCGGAAGAGTCTCAAATCGCCAGGAAGACCATTGCTTAAGCATCGGAAGCAAAATGCAAAAAGCTACGCGGCGCGAACCGCGAGGGGTTTCTAAAGAAGCGCCCGTAAATACAGAAAAAAGGGCCCGGGGCGAATCCCTGGGCCCTCAGGCATCGTGCGATGAATCGAAAGAGCCCCTTCGTGGCCGGCGGCGCCCTGCTCTCCCACGGGCAGACCCCGCAGTACCATCGGCGCT
>DJRK01000132.1:0-7518 GCA_002440065.1 Atopobium sp. UBA6362
ACTTGCACTCGATGGTGCCGGGCGCAGAGGTGATCGGGGCGTCCTCGGGCTCAGGAAGCGAGAGGTGCGTGACGTCGTCGTTGATGCCGACGGTGAACTCGCGCTTGGGCTCGTCCTTCTTGAGCTCCTCGAAGATCGCGAACGCGGACGCGGGGGGCGTGTCCTTCGAGCCGAGGCCGTAGCGGCCGCCGGAGACGTGGATATCGGAGCGGCCGGCCTCGTACAGGGCGGTAACGACGTCCTGGTAGAGGGGCTCGCCGATGGAGCCCGGCTCCTTGGTGCGGTCCATGACGGCGATCTTCTTGACGGTCTCGGGGAGAACGTCGACGAAGTGCTTGATGGAGAACGGGCGGAACAGGCGGACCTTGACGAGGCCGACCTTCTCGCCGTGGGCGTTCAGGTAGTCGATGACCTCCTCGAGGACATCGCAGAAGGAGCCCATGCAGACGACGACGCGGTCGGCGTCGGGGGCGCCGTAGTAGTTGAACAGGCCGTAGTCGGTGCCGAGCTTCTCGTTGATCTTGCCCATGTACTTCTCGACGACGGCGGGCAGCTCGTTGTAGGCGGTGTTGCAGGCCTCGCGGTGCTGGAAGAAGATGTCGCCGTTCTCGTGGGAGCCGCGGGCGTGCGGGTGCTCAGGGTTCAGCGCGTGGTCGCGGAACGCCTGGACGGCGTCCATGTCGACCATGTCCTTGAGGTCGTCGTAGTCCCAGACGGCGACCTTCTGGATCTCATGGGAGGTGCGGAAGCCGTCGAAGAAGTTGAGGAACGGGACCTTGCCCTCGATGGCGGCGAGGTGAGCCACCGGCGAGAGGTCCATGACCTCCTGGACGTTGCCCTCGGCGAGCATGGCGAAGCCGGTCTGGCGGCAGGCCATGACGTCGGAGTGGTCGCCGAAGATGTTCAGCGCGTGGGAGGCGACGCAGCGGGCAGACACGTGGAAGACTGCCGGCAGGCCCTCGCCCGCGATCTTGTACATGTTCGGGATCATCAGGAGCAGGCCCTGAGAAGCCGTGTAGGTGGTGGTCAGGGCACCGGCGCCTAGGGAGCCGTGAACGGTGCCGGAAGCGCCTGCCTCGGACTCCATCTCAACGACGTTGACGGGCGTGCCGAAGATGTTCTTGCGGCCCTGGGCTGCCCACTGGTCGACGTGGTCGGCCATGGGGCTGGACGGCGTGATCGGGTAGATACCCGCAACCTCGGTGAACGCGTACGATACGTGCGCGGCCGCCTCGTTGCCGTCCATGGACTTGAACTTACGTCCCATATCCTCTCCTTCAAAACTCCCTGGGCACCCCCATGGCCCCAGGACGTTCCTCTGCTGGATTGCGCGCCCACTGTGCGAACGCACAATCCTCCACAGTCAGTCGGTTAGTCTACCCCCTATTCCCGGCGCTACGCACATGAATTCGGGTACCGCGCCGAGTTTTCCGCAAACGGGAAGTTAGGGTGCCTGATTATTTGTTTGGTTCGATGGTTTCGCGGGGCGAGGGCGTTCGTAAAGGCGCCGAAAGGATGCCGGCCCATCGCTAAATCCCACCGCTCAACAGGGTTTTATTGCCAAGAAGCGCGTGCCGCTTGGGCTTCGCGGCGACTGTGCGGGGCAGTTCGCGGGCCTACGCCGCAAGACAGGAAACGGCCGCGATTGCCCTCGCCGCAGGACTCGGACGGGCCGCTAGTTGCGCACCCTCCAGCCGCCGTGCGCGATATGCTCGCGAAGGTGCGCCTCGATGTCCTTCTCGACGTCGCGCTCTTTGCCTACGCCTCGGCGGAGGCTTTCTCGCGGTCGACGAACATGATGAGGAACGAGGCCGCGAGCAGCACCGGGGCAACGAGGATCGTCCGCGTGCCGAGCGACGGGATGAACCAGTTGCCCACGACCGCGCCCATGACGAACATCACGATGACGAAATAACTGAGAAGACCGCTGCGCAGGGTCTTCTGATTGCCGTCGTGGGCCCAGCTCACCATGGACTGGGTGCCGCTGCGGAGGTTGCCGATGCACATGGTCGTGGCAAGCGCGCGGCCATGGAACTTACGGAAAGCCTGTACCTGGATTCCGCAGGCGAAGGACGTGAGGCCGTTGGCCCACAGGCTGTGACCTGCAGGGATGAAGCCCACGATCACGAGGAAGGCGGCCTCCACGATGAGGGCGACCTGACGCCAGTGTAGATGCTCCTCGCGCGAGACGATCTTTATCGTGTGGCAGAGCGCGATGCCGAGCGCGAAGCAGACCACGGGGACCGCATAGTGGACGCACATGGGCCAGTTGCCGTCGGCCAGGTTCACGCCAAAGAGCAGCATGTTGCCCGTCTGCGCGTTGGCGAAGACGTGGTCGCGCACGAGGTAGGAATAGGCGTCCATGATGCCGCCCGAGAGCGCGAGGAGAACGGCGAGCTCGAGGGACTCCGATTCTTGCTTTGCGCGGGACATGGGCGGAAGGGTCCTTTCTTCTTTGTTGCTTCGCTTTTGTGCGCGGCGGCGCGTGCCGAGGGGCCATGGGCCGGTCGGGCCACCTAGGTCAACCGCTATTGTAAGCACGTCATGCGGCTCATATACGCGCATAACCGCACCGGAGTCAAATTGAAACAAGCCATTTCAAGAGCGTATATACGCAAACGGAGACATCATGATTGGCTTATTTTTAAAATAGCGTCAAAATAACTGCATACAGACAAAGTGGCATGAGGTGGAAGAAATTGGGGACAGGTTCGTTTATCTTCCATTTGGAAGTATTTCGAACCTGTCCCCAAAAGCTATCAGCGGCTGCGGGTCTTGAGGGCGCGGGCGATCTCGCGGTCGACGTCGCGGCGCGCCATGTCCTCGCGCTTGTCGTAGAGCTTCTTGCCGCGGGCGAGGCCGATCGCGAGCTTCACGCGGCCGTGCTCGTCGAAGTACAGCTCGAGCGGCACGAGGGCGAGGCCCTTCTGCCGGAGCTTCCCGTCCAGGTAGTCGATCTGCTGTCGGTGCAGCAGGAGGCGCCGCTTGCGGTCGGGGTCGACGTTCCACACGCCGCCGTTCGAGTACGGGTGAATGTGGACGCCGTGCAGCCACGCCTCGCCGCCGCGGATAAGGCAAAACGCGTCGGTGATCTGCGCCGCGCGCTCGCGCAGGCTCTTGACCTCGGTGCCTGTGAGCTCGATGCCTGCCTCAAAGGTCTCGTCGATGAAGTACTCGTGGCGAGCCGAGCGGTTGCGCGCGATGCTCTTCTTCTCTTTTTTCTGCGGGGCGGCCATCACTCGTCTCCCTCGTCATGTGCCGCGGCGTCCTCGGCCGCAGCGTTGTGGATAAGCTCGAGAAGGGCCTTGGCGGCGGGCTCGCCCACCAGGTCGCGGGCGCGCAGGGTGAAGCTCGCCGCGTCGTTGCGCTCCCCCGCCTCGGCGGCGTTCGTCGCGCAGATGAGCAGACAGGCCGCGATCTCGGCGTTCGCGCCGCAGGGAAGTCCTTCTTCGGCGAGGATCCCCTCGAGCTCGTCGTCGCCCACGCCCGCAGGGTCGCGCTCGGTCCCGGTCGCGAGGTCCACGGCAGCCGCGAGCGCGCTGTCCTTCACGTCGAGGTTCTGCGCCGCCCGCAGGCATGCCGCGCTCACGCGGGGCTTCTCGCTGACCTCGAACCAGTTGGCGAAGTTCACGAAGGCGCGGACAAGGTGGCGCGGGTCGCTCGCGCGCTCGAACACCGAGAAGGACAGCCCCAGGTACTCGTCCATGTTGCCGTCGATGCGGTTGAGATCCGCCAGGTTCAGGCGGCTGCCGCAGTCCATGGGGTTCCAGCGAATCGCGCTCTTGAGCGCCGAGGCTGCCGCGGTGTAGTCGCCCGCGTGGACGCTCGCCAGGGCGAGGTCGCTGTAGAGGCGGTCGAGGGGCTCGCCCACGTCGCGCAGCTCGCGCGGGTCGCCCTCGATGCGGCGGTACGCCAGCTTCTCGAAGGCGGTGGGGAAGCTGAACCACTGGACCTCATCCGTGGCGGCGCAGTTCTTGTCGACGTACTCCTCGGCGTCCTCGGCCAGGCGGGACAACAGCTCGACGGCCGTATCGTCCTGGCCCTGAAGCATGTATCCCTCGGCCTGCTCGATCGCGGACTCGAGTTCCGTTTGTGCGTTCATGTATCCTCCAGCCGGCGCACGCCGGCAGTGCTCGATCGATTTTCTTTGCAAGCGTTTTCTTAGCTGATGATACCCGCCGCGGCGATTCGCTCGCGGTTGGCATTGAGATAATCCGCCATATAGGGAATCGCGAAGGACACCACTCCCCAGCCGCTCGCCTCGATGACGTCCTCATCGATGAGGCGAGCCCTATAGGGGCTGACCTGCGAGGCGCTCTTGCCCAGGCGCTTGGCGACGTTGCCGCTCTCGCTCGATGCCCCATGGTCCTGGGCCATCGCGAGGAGATAGGAAACGCAGGTCGGCGGCAACCTTTGAAGGGCCGGCTCGATCACCGTAGCGTCAAAGCGTTCGCGCGCGGCGGCAAAACCGGCTTCCAGCGCCGCGGCATCGACGCGTTCTGTCCCCCGGGCCTTCGCCGCTTGCCAGACGTGGTAGCCCGCAAGCTGGATCATGAAGGGATAACCCTGCGTCAGCGCCGCGAGCTCGCGTGCAAGGCCCTCGGGCAGTTCCATCCCAGAACCCTGCATCGTGGCAGCCATCGATGCCGCGACTTCGGCGAGCCCCACCGGACGCAGGTCGACCGGGACCGCGCGGCGCAGGAACGTGAGCGTCTTGCCGTTGACCACGTTCTCTATCATCGACGGGAGCCCCGCGAACACGAAGGCGATGTCCGCGTCCTCGCGGATTTCGTGCTGGACCGCCACGGCCAGCGCGCGGACCTCGTCTATGGAAGCGTCCTGGACCTCGTCGAGGGTGATGAGAAGCCCTTTGCCGTTCTTGCGTATCGCCTGGTCAAGCACCTGCCGGAGCGTAAGGCTCATGCGCTCGAGCTCGACGCTGCCCAAGGAAACGCCCAGGACCGAAGGCTCCACCGTCACGCGCTGCGCCTTGGCCAAAGGCAGCGCTGCGGCCAGGATGCGCTCGCAGAACCCCTCGCTCGCCGTCTCGTCGATGACGACCCATCCGAGCTCGCGCGCGAGGTCGCCGATCTCGTTCAGCATCACGGTCTTGCCCATGCCGCGAATCCCGGAGATGCGCATGAGCCGACTCGGCGCGCCGGGGCCGTTCTCGATCCCCTCGAGGAACTCGTCGAGCACGTATTCGCGTCCTATGACCGCCGGGGGATTCTTGCCCGCAGTCGGCTTGAACGGGTTTCTCTTCATATAAACCACCTGATAAATGGCCTATTCCGTATGCTTTATAACGAAGTATAGCAAAGTATAGCGATTTATAAGAAGGGGTTAATTCGCGTCGTCGGTTGCGGCCCGGTCCTCCTCGGCGGAAGCCTGCGCCGCGAGCAGGCGGGCGGGCAACTCGTCGAGGCTCTCGTAGGGGCGTTGGGCCTTTGACGTGCGGGGAAGCGTGAAGTCTATGCGCCCGCGGGGAATGTCCACGGCAGCGACGCGCACGACGACGCGCCGCCCGAGCGTCCAGGTCTCGCCCGTCGACTCGCCGCACAGGCGCATGCGGTCCTCGTCGTACTGGTACCACTCGGCGCCGAGCTTGCGCACGGGGACGAGCCCGTCCGCATCGGTCTCGTCGAGCGAGACGAAGACGCCGAAGCGCTCCACGCCCGAGACGACCCCTTGCTCGTATTGGCCGACCCTCCCCTCGTAAAGCTCGGCCATCTTCACCTTCTGCGACTCGCGGGCGGCCGCGTCGGCGGTGCGCTCCATGCGCGAGCAGTCCGCGCAGAGCTGCGGGAGCTGCCGGGCGAACGCACGCTGCTCGGGCGAGTCGAGCTTGCCGTAGAGCTTGGCCTTGAGGGCGCGGTGCACGAGGTCGTCGGGATAGCGCCTGATGGGCGAGGTGAAGTGGCAGTAGGCAGAGGCGCCCAGCGCGTAGTGCCCCTCGTTCTGCGGCAGGTAGACGGCGCGGCTCTGGGCGCGAAGAAGCACGGCGCTCGCCAGGTACTCCCCGCTCGTCCCGCGGGCGCGGTCGAGCACGCGGGCGATCGCCTTGGGGTCGGCCGTCAGCAGTGCCGCGGCGTCGCCCGCCTCAAGAAGCCCCAGCTCATTGAGGGGCGCGATCGCGTGGCGAAGGTCCTCGGCCGCAGGCTGCTCGTGCACGCGGTAGGCGCAGGGGACCTCGGCGTCGGCGAGGATCCGCGCGACGCACTCGTTCGCGAGCAGCATCGCCTCCTCCACGAGGCCCGTGGCGCGCGTGCGCTCGCGCACCCTCACGCCCACGGGGCGCCCCGCGTCGTCGAGCTCCACGCGGGACTCGCGCGTCTCGAAGTCGATGGCGCCGCGGCGACGGCGCACCTCCCCGCGCAGCTCGCGGATATGGTCGAGCACGCGGAGCATATGGGCGACCTCTTCTTGCTCCTCGGGAAGAACGGGCAGCTCAGAGGCGGTCTTCTTGCCATCGAGAAGGGCATCGACCTCGTCGTAGCACAGGCGGGCGTTCGAGCGGATGGCGGAGCACCGCGCGCGCGAGCCCAGCACGCGGCCGTCGGGGCCCAGGTGCATTCGTACGGTCATGGCGAGGCGGTCCTCCCGCGGGCGGAGCGAGCAGACGTCGTTGCAGAGCCGCTCGGGCAGCATGGGGATCACACGGTCCACAAGGTAGACGGAGCAGGTGCGAGCCCGCGCCTCCACGTCCATCGAGGAGCCCCAGGGCAGGTAGTGGGTGACGTCGGCGATGTGGACGTCCAGGTCGAAACCCCCGTCCTCGCGCTCGCGCGCCCCCACGGCGTCGTCGAAGTCGCGGGCATCGGCGGGGTCGATGGTCACGCACATTGCGTCGCGCAAGTCGGCGCGACGGGGGTCGGAGGCGAGCGCCTCCCCCACCGCGGGCTCGATCCGCCGGGCCTCTTCCATGGTCGCGGGCGAGAACTCGCAGGCCAGGCCATGGCTCGCGATTACGGACTCGATGTTCATGTCCAAGTCGTCGGCCGAGCCCACGCGGCGGTCGAGGGTGACGACGGCGCCCGAGTAGCGGTTGGGGTACTCCAGGATGCGCGCCGCCACGACGTCCCCGGGGGCGACGCCGAGGCGCTCGGGGCTCGTGTCCTCCGGCAGGACGAAGAAGTCGTGGGACAGGCGGTTGTCGAGCGGGACGACGGCGCCCAAGGGGCCCGCCGCCTCGAAGCGGCCCAGGAGCGTGCTGGTGGCTCGGTTGAGCACCGCGTCCACGATGGCGCGGCGCGGCTGGCCCGGCTTGCCGCCCACGATGAAGACGGAGACCTCGTCGCCCGACATCGCCTCGCGCATGCCGGCGGGCGCCACGTCGAAGGAGCCCTCGGCGGTCTCGACCACGGCAATGCCCGGGCGCAGGACGCGCAGGATGCCGTTTATGGTGCGGCGTTGCTTGCGCGGGCCCTTGGTCGAGCCGCGGCGTTTGTTTCCCTTGTGAGGGCGCTTGCGAGCCATCGCTACCTTCTTTCCTCAGTGAGCACTTTTGGGGACAGGTTC
>DJRK01000132.1:7572-16939 GCA_002440065.1 Atopobium sp. UBA6362
GAACCTGTCCCCAAAAGTGTTCAGAAGAGCGGCCCCCGGAAGGTTCCGAGGGCCGCATGGACGAGTCGATCTCTGGGCGTTCCGCTAGACCTTGAGGTAGCGCCTCATGGCGATCGCGGAGCCAAAGAGGCCGATGACCACGCCGATGGCCAAAAGCAGGCCGGACGTCGCCATAACGGTCGAGGCGGGCACCGAGAAGCTCAGGAACGCCATGCTGGACGCGAGCTTGGGGAGAAGCGCGTTCAGCCCGCCCACGAGGGCGGCGATGGCCAGGAGAGCGCCGATGATGGCCTCGAGGGTGCCCTCGAGCAGGAACGGCCCGCGGATGAAGCCGTTCGAGGCGCCGACCAGGCGCATGATGCCGATCTCGCGGCGACGGGCGGTGATGGCCAGGCGGATCGTGTTGTTGATGAACACGAACGCGACGAAGGTCAGCAGCGCCACGAGCACGATGGCCGCGATGCGGATGTAGTTCGTCACGCTGAAGAGCTTCTCGACGGTCTCGCGGCCGTAGTTGACGTCGGAGGACGGCTGGTCCTTGCTGTCGCAGATGGCGGCGAAGTCGGAGTCGGCCACGATCTTGTCGGCCGTGGCCTCGACCTGCTGCGGGTCGTCGAGCTTGATGACGAGCGAGGCGGGCAGCGGGTTCTCGCCGTCGAGGGCGGTGATCGCGTCCGTCGCGTTGCGGTTGGACATCTGGCTCTGGTACTGCTCCAGGGCCTCTTCCTTGGTGCGGATGGTCACGGACTCGACGTTGTCCCAGCCGCTCACCTTGTTGGCATAGGCCTGGATCTGGTCCTCGGTGGCGCTGTCGGACAGGAACGCCTGGATCGTGACCTCGTCCTCGACGCTGCCGATCATGTTGTTGATCATCGCAGAAGCGAGGATGAACACGCCGATGATGAACAGCGAGAGGAAAATCGTGACGACGGCTCCCAGGACCGTGGTCCAGTTCCTGCGGAAGTGCTGGCCGACCTCGCGGAAAGAATAGCCGATGTTAGAGGGCGCCATAGTAGCCGTAGCCTCCCTTCTCCTGGTCGCGGACCACATGGCCCGCCTCGAGCGCGATGACGCGCTTGCGCATGGAGTCGACCATCTCACGGTCGTGCGTGGCCATGACGATGGTGGTGCCGGCGCGGTTGATTCGGTCGAGGAGCTTCATGATGCCCAGCGAGATGGCCGGGTCGAGGTTGCCCGTGGGCTCGTCGCAGACGAGCAGCGGCGGGCGGTTGACCATGGCGCGGGCGACGGAGACGCGCTGCTGCTCGCCGCCGGAGAGCTGGTCGGGGAAGTGGTCCATGCGCTCGGCGAGGCCGACGAGGCGGAGCACCTCGGGGACCTGGGCCTTGATGACGGAGCGCGGCTTGCCGATGCACTCGAGGGCGAAGGCGACGTTCTCGTAGACCGTCTTGTTCGGCAGGAGCTTGAAGTCCTGGTAGACGGTGCCGATCTGGCGGCGGAGGTACGGAACCTTCTTGTTGCGCATCTTGGTGAGGTCCTGGCCGCCCACGATCACCTGGCCGTGGGTCGCCTTGAGCTCGCGCGTGATGAGGCGCAGCAGCGAGGACTTGCCGGAGCCGGAGTGGCCCACGACGAAGACGAACTCGCCGGGATACACATCGAGGCTGACATCGTCCAGAGCGGGCTTATTGGGCTGGGCCGGGTAGATGAGTGACACGTTTTTGAACGACACGGTCGGCTGACCCGTGCGCGAGACCGCGGGCGAGTCGTTGCCCGCGAGGGGCGCGAACACGCTGGTGAAGCCGGGCTGATCGGTGGGATCGGCGGGCTCGGACGCGGTAACGACGTGGACCGCGAGGTCGTCCTCGGGCTGGGCCGGCGCGGATGCGGCGGACTCGGGGTGGAGGACGGCGTCGACGGCTGCGTCGTCGATCGCGCTGTCTACGGGTGCCGTGGTCTGGTCGGCAGCGGCAAAGACGCGCTCGTCGCCGTCAGACTCCTGTCGCTCGGTGCTGCGAAAGTGATTGGCCACAAAAGCTCCTTTTTCCTTTTGCTCACAGCGGACAGTTGCGTTCCCCAGTTTAGCAAAAGCCCTGCATCGGGCCTTTTTGCCCACAAAGAAGCGTTCATAAAGCAGAACCTCCCCACACCGAGAAGCGCGGGGAGGCCCTGTCTGAACCGTTGTTGAAACCAACCGACCGCGCCTGGCGCGAGCTGTGGCGCGAGCTGGCCGGCCGGCTACTTGCCGAGGAAGTCGAGAACCTCGCGCTCGACGCCGGCGGCGTCCAGGCCGTACTTGGCGAGAAGGTCCACGGCGGGACCGGACTCGCCGAAGACGTCGTGGACGCCGACCTTGCGCACGGGCACCGGGTCGGCCGCGAGGGCGGCGAGCACGGCGTCGCCGAGGCCGCCGATGACGGAGTGCTCCTCGCAGGTCACGACGCGGCCGGTCTTCTTGGCGGAGGCGCGAACGAGCTCCTCGTCGAGCGGCTTGAGGGTGTGGATGTTCACGACCTCGGCATCGACGCCCTTGGCGGCGAGCGCGTCGGCGGCCTCGAGGGCGGCCTGGACCATGAGGCCGCAGGCGACGATCGTGACGTCGGAGCCCTCGCGCTCGACGATGCCCTTCCCGATCTTGAACTCATAGGTCTCGGGGTCGTGGATCACGGGGACGGCGAGGCGGCCCAGGCGCATATAGACGGGCCCGTCGTAGTCGTAGGCGGCACGCACGGCGGCCTTGGCCTCGACGTCGTCGGACGGGGCGATCACGGTCATGCCCGGGATGGAGCGCATGAGGGCGAGGTCCTCGTTGCACTGGTGCGTGGCGCCGTCCTCGCCCACCGAGATGCCGGCGTGGGTGGCGCAGATGTTCACGGGGAGGTGCGGGTAGCCGATGGAGTTGCGCACCTGCTCGAACGCGCGGCCCGCGGCGAACATCGCGAACGTCGAGCAGAAGACCTTCTTGCCGGCGGCGGCGATGCCGGCCGCGACGCCGACCATGTTGCCCTCGGCGATGCCCGCGTCGAAGAAGCGGTCAGGATAGGCCGCCTTGAACTTGCCCGTCTGGGTCGCGGCCGCGAGGTCGGCGTCCAGGACCACGAAGTCATCGTGCTCCGCGCCGAGCTCCACCAGGGCCTCGCCGTAGCTGGCGCGCGTGGCGACCTTCCTCACGTCTGCCATGGCTAGGCCTCCTTCTGGTCGTTGGCGCAAAGCTCCGCCATACCCTGCTCGAACTGCTCGTCGTTGGGGGCCTTGCCGTGCCAGCCCACCTGGTTCTCCATGAAGCTCACGCCCTTGCCCTTCACCGTCTCGCAGACGATGGCCGTGGGCGCGCCCTTGGTGGCGCGGGCCTCGGCGAAGGCGGCGCGGAGCTGCGCCATGTCGTTGCCGTCGGCCACCTCGACCACGTGGAACTTGAAGGCGCGGAACTTGTCGGCCAGGGGCATGGGGTCGTTGACCTCGGCCACCGGGCCGTCGATCTGCAGGCCATTGTGGTCCACGATCACGCATAGGTTGTCCAGCTTCTGGTTGCCGGCGAACATCGCGGCCTCCCAGACCTGCCCCTCCTCGCTCTCGCCGTCGCCCAGCAGGGCGTACGTGCGGTAGTCCTCGTGCCAGTGCTTGGCTGCGAGCGCCATGCCCACGGCGGCGGAGATGCCCTGGCCGAGGGAGCCGGTGGACATGTCGACGCCCGGGGTGTCGTTCATGTTCGGGTGGCCCTGGAGGCGGCTGCCGATGTGGCGAAGCGTCGCGAGCTCCTCCTTGGGGAAATAGCCCCTCTCGGCGAGCGCGGCGTAGAGGGCGGGGGCGCAGTGGCCCTTGGAGAGGACGAAGCGGTCGCGGTCGGCCTTGCGCGGGTCGGTCGGGTCGACGTTCATCTCCTCGAAGTAGAGGTAGGTGATGATGTCGGCCGCGCCGAGGGAGCCGCCGGGGTGCCCGGACTTGGCGGCATGGACGCCCGTGAGGACCCCTTTGCGGACCTCGTTGGCGACCGCCGCGAGTTCAGCGTCGTTCATGTTTCCTCCTTTTTGGTCGATACGTGGGGCCCGCGAGTGCAAAAGCGGCGTTCGTGCGACATTTTGCGCTTTGCCCGTGCACTCGGGCCGTTCGTGCGGCACGATTTGGGCCCCTGGGACGATATTCGTGCGATTTTCAGATACCTTATCTGGGCTTTTGTCGGGCTTTGCCTATCGCAGGGGCGATTTCATGCTGCGCGAAGCGGCGTTTTGCACTCCAGAAAGCAGAACCGTCGCACGAAGGCGGGTTTTGCGCCGAAACGGCCCGAAACAAAGGCGCCGGGTCCTTGATCGGGAGCCGGCGCCTCGGGTGCGATCCTACTGGGCCGCGACGACCTTGGCCCAGTCGGCGTCGAAGCTGGCCATGCCCTGGTCGGTGAGCGGGTGCTTGAGGCACTTCTTGAGCGCGCCAAAGGGAACGGTCGCGATGTCAGCGCCCATGAGGGCAGCCTGCGTCACGTGGTTGGGCGTGCGGATGCTGGCGGTGATGATCTCGACCTGGTCGTCGACGTTCTTGCCGGTCCAGTCGTAGTTCTGGATGCAGGTCACGACGTTGGCGAGCTCGGAGATGCCGTCCTCGCCGATGTCATCGAAGCGGCCGACGAACGGGGAGACGTAGCGGGCTCCGGCATTGGCGGCGAGAAGGGCCTGCGGCGCGCTGAAGATGAGCGTCATGTTGATGCGGACGCCCTCGGCGGCCAGGGTGTGGGTCGCGGCGAGCGACTCGGCGCAGATGGGGAGCTTGACCACGATGTTCGGGGCGAGGCTCGCCAGGTGGCGGCCCTCCTCGATCATGCCCTCGGTCGTCTTGGCCTGGGACTCGGCCGAGACGGGCAGCCCCTCGCACATCTTCGCGATCTTGACCATGTGGTCCTCGAAGTCGGCGAGCTTGCCGCCGGTGCGGGCGTACAGCGACGGGTTGGTGGTGACGCCGGCCAGGCAGCCCCAGGAGAGCGCCTCGCGGATCTCGTCGAGGTCGGCTGTGTCGATGAAGAACTTCATGTGCTTCCTCCTCTATGCCAGGTATCTCTTCCCATGGACGCATTGCGCCCTGTGTACTAAATGAAGATACCACCTAGGTTTCTTCCATCGACATTTGTCGGAGGTGCGGTCGAACTTTTACGGCGAGCGGCAAAATTGTGTGCTTTATCTGGTAACACTTCGATTCGTTCGAATGTTTTGAACACTTTAGGCGATTGCACAATCAGTTTTGTACGCCTGCGTGCAGACTCTTCGTTCACATCATTCCGCCCCCAGCGCCGAGAAACACAACGAGGGCGTGCCCTCAACGTCGTGGGTCGATTGGACCTTAAAGACGTTGAGGGCACGCCCTCGATAACTCAACGGAGGGGCGCTACCGGCACCCGTCCCCGCATCGGTTCTACGCGATCGCTACATACTTATATTATCGTTCGTTTATTTACAGCCCAGAAAGAGTCCCCCGATGAAAAGAAGCAAGGCGTTCGTCGCCGGAAGACGAGACGAGATCACCGCGATCCTGGAGAAGCGCGGCCAGGTGAGCGTTGCTGAGCTGGCGGAGCACTTCGGCGTCTCGGCCCTCACCATTCGGCGCGACCTCGATTACCTGGAGGAGCGGCAGGTGCTCACGCGCCAGTACGGCTCCGCCACCTTGCTCAACCCCCTCGGTCGCCCGTCCGGCTCCCGACAGGTGCGCGCGAACAAGGCCATCGCGCGCGAAGCCGCCCGCTACGTCGAGGACGGCGACTGCATCTTCATCAACTCGAGCGCGACCGCCCTGGGCATTCTCAAGTTCATCACCGCGCAGGGCGTGACCGTGATCACGAACAACGGCAAGGCCCTCCTGCTCGAGGACCGCCAGAACGTGCAGGTCATCCTCACGGGCGGCGAGATCCGCCCGCCAAGGTCGTCCATGACGGGCGAGGTCGCCATCGACTGCATCAAGCGGGTGACGGCCGCCAAGTGCTTCCTCGGATGCACGGGCCTCTCGGCAGACTTTGGGCTGACCTCGGCGACCTCCCCCGAGCCCGCCGTGAACACCGCCATGCTCGAGCGGTCCAAGAAGCACTTCATCGTGGCCGACTCGTCCAAGCTCGGCCTCACGTCGAGCTTCCAGTTCGGCTCCATCGACGAGATCGACCTTCTCATCACCGATACCGGGGCGACGGACGGTCAGGCGGCCCTCTTTGAGGCGTACGGCGTCAAAGAGGTCGTGCGCGTGGACCCGTCCCTGCCGAGCGCGGAGCTTGATTAGAGGCTTTCGATACCGAGAAACGCGATGAGGGTGCGCCCCTCAACGTCGTGGGTCGATTCGACCCTAAGACGTTGTGGGCACACCCTCGTTGTATGCGTATTTATGTGCGGCTCGCTAGGACTTGATGCTGCCGAAGCCCTCGCCAAAGGCCTCGTGGACCTCCGAGATGATCACGATCGCCTCGGGGTCGATCTGCGCCACGGCCTCCTTGAGCAGGGGAACCTGGCTGCGGCCGAGCACGCAGAAAATCACCGGGCGGTCCTCGCCGCTCCACAGGCCGCGGGCCTGGAGCTCGGTGCAGCCGCGATCGAGCTCGTACAGAATCGCGCTCGCGATCTGCGCATGCTTCTCGGAGATGATGTAGGCGGCGCGCTCCGAACGGGGGCCGTCGACCACGGCGTCGATGACCTTGCCGCAGATATACATGGCAACCGCCGCGTACAGGGCGTTCTCCACCGAGAAAACCGGTGCCGAGAGCGCGATCACGATGCCGTCGACGATGATGATCGCCGTGCCCATGGGGATGGAAGCCTTACGGGCAACGAACTGCGAGATGATGTCCGTCCCTCCGGTGTTGCCGCCGGTGCGAAAAACGAGTCCCAGGCCGACTCCCGTGATGACGCCGCCCCACAGCGCGCAGAGCAGAAGGTCGTTCTGCCCGAGCACGGGGACGAACGGGGCCAGCGCATCGGTCAGGACGCCGCAGGCAAGAATACCTATGATCGTGCGGACGATATAGCCCCTGTTGCCCGTCTTTATGACGAGCAGGAGCAGCAAGACGTTCATCACGATCGTCTGGATACCCACCGGCAGGTTGATGCCGACCGTCTGCGCAAGCGCATGGAACACGGTTGCGAGGCCCGTGATTCCTCCCGCGGCAAGCCCGTTGGGTATCTCGAACGAGTCGACGCCTACCGCGAATATCGCCGAGCCCACGATGATGAGTGCAAGGTCCCGGAACCTCACGCGCCAGCGGCTCGAGGTCACCGCTCATCACCGCCGCCGACCGCCCAACGATGGTAGCCGACGATGAACGGGTCGAGGTCGCCGTCTTGCAGCACGGCCTCGGTGTTGCCCGTCTCGATTCCGGTGCGGAGGTCCTTGACCATCTGGTAGGGATAGAGGACGTAGCTGCGGATCTGGTTGCCAAAGCCGATGTCGGCCTTGGGGCCGCGGAGCTCGTCCATCTCCTCCGCACGGCGGGCCAGCTCGATCTCGTACAGGCGGCTGCGGAGGACCTCCATGGCGAACGCCTTGTTCTGGATCTGGCTGCGCTCGTTCTGGCACGTGACGACGATGCCCGTGGGAAGGTGCGTGATGCGAACGGCCGAGTCGGTCGTGTTCACGCCCTGCCCGCCGTGACCATGGGCATGGAAGACGTCGATGCGCAGGTCGTTGGGGTCAATATCCACCTGGACGTCGTCGGGTAGGACAGGCAGCACCTCGACGCCCGCGAAGGTGGTCTGTCGGCGCTTCTTTGCGTCCGTGGGGGAAATGCGCACCAGGCGGTGAACCCCCTGCTCCGCGCGGAGCATGCCGTAGGCGTTTTTCCCGCTCACGGTGAACATCGCTCGGTCGAGGCCGATGACCTCGCCCGGCTCCGCGTCGTTGACGGTGACCTTCCAGCCGCGGCGCTCGCAGTAGCGCTGGTACATGCGGAACAGCATCTCGCACCAGTCCTGAGCCTCGAGACCGCCCTGGCCCGGTGTGATCGTGACGATCGCGTCTCCATGGTCGAGATCGTCCGTGAACCAGCTCGAGAGCTCGAGGTCGGACAGGTCCCTCTCGAGGCTCTGCGCCAGCTCGGCCGACTCGGCAAGAAGGTCGTCGTCCTGCGTCTCGCAGCCAAGGTCGTACGCGGCGACCGCGTCGTCGAGCTTGGCGCGGGCGGCCTCAATACCGGCGACGTCGTCCTTGGCCGCGGAAAGGCGCCCCATGGTCTCGCGGGCGGCGTTCGCGTCGTTCCAGAACTCGGGGCGGGAGCTCTCGTCCTCGAGCTTGGCGATCTCCGCGCGCCGCTCGTCGATGTGCAGGTAGCCCTCCACCTCGTCCAGGCGCGCAGAGATCGCGTCGAGCGTTTCCTTGCTTATCTCAGCCATCTATCGACCTATCGGTTCCTGCCGTGGCAATTCTTGAACTTCTTGCCGCTGCCGCAGGGGCAAGGGTCGTTGCGGCCCACGTTCACGTAGGGATCGGGGTCGTCGGCCTTGCGATAAGGCTGGAGCTTGCCGGACGGCTTGCCCTGGGCGGGCTGGCCCTGCGGTGCCGCATGACGACCGCGCGACCCGGCGGCGGGACGGCGGCCCTGGTCGCCGTCGACGTCGGCGGGACCGGAGTAGCGCGCGCCGCGGAGCTCGGCGGGCTCCTCGGACTGGACGGGGGCGGCGGCGCGAGGGACGACCTCGATGCGCAGGATCGTGCGCAGGTAGTCCTCGTACATCGTGTTCACGAGCTCGGTGAAGGCGGCGTAGGCCTCGCCCTTGTACTCCACGAGGGGGTCGCGCTGGCCGAAGCCGCGCAGGCCGATGCCGGTCTTGAGGTAGTCCATCTCCTGCAGGTAGGCCATCCAGCGCGTGTCGATCACGCGGAGCATGACCTGGGCCGAGAGGGACTGCATGACGTCCTCGCCCAGGCGCTCGGCCTTGGCCTCGAACGCCTTGTCCACGAAGGCGTCGACCTTGTCGACGACGTCGCCCTGCTCGTCCTCGTCCTCGACCTCGGGGAGCTCGCGCATGCCGGTGAGCTGACCGAGCCACTCGTTCAGGCCCTTGAGGTCCCACTCGTCGTGGGAAGCGCCCTCGGGGCAGAAGTCGGCGACCTTGCGCTGGACCGTGTCGAAGGTGACCTCGTCGATGTGGGCGTTCAGGTCCTTGCCGTCCAAGATCTTGTTGCGCTCCTCGTAGATGACCTGGCGCTGCGTGTTCATGACGTTGTCGTAGTCGAGGACGTTCTTGCGCATGGAGAAGTTGACCTCCTCGACCTTGCGCTGGGCGCTCTCGACGGCCTTGGTGACCATCTTCGCCTGGATGGGCATGTCGTCGGGCATCTCGTACTTGGTCATCATGGCGCCGATGCGGTCCATGCGGTCCCCGCCGAACAGGCGCATGAGGTCGTCCTCGAGCGAGAGGTAGAACTGGGTCTCGCCGGGGTCGCCCTG
>DJRK01000132.1:16971-23826 GCA_002440065.1 Atopobium sp. UBA6362
CGGCCGCGGAGCTGGTTGTCGATGCGTCGGCTCTCGTGGCGCTCGGTGCCGATGACGCACAGGCCGCCGGCGTCGAGGACGTGCTCCTTCTCCTCGGCGCAGGCCGCGCGGGCGCGCTCGAGCGCCTCGGAATAGGCGGACTTCACGCTCTCGATGAGCGCGGCGTCGTACTGCTCGCCCAGGACCTTGGAGAGGCTCTCGGCCGTGACCTTGGTGAGGTCGTTCGCCTGCAGGATCTGCTCGACGACCTTGTCCTCGAGCTTGAAGTTGCGGCGGCGGACCTCCTCGCGGGCGAGCTCCTCCGGGTTGCCGCCCAGGAGGATATCCGTGCCGCGGCCGGCCATGTTCGTCGCGATCGTGACGGCGCCCTCGCGGCCCGCCTGCGCGACGATCTGCGCCTCGCGCTCGTGGAACTTGGCGTTCAGCACGTTGTGCTTGATGCCGCGCTTGGCGAGGATGCGGGAGAGCTTCTCGGAGTTCTCGATGGAGACGGTGCCCACAAGGACCGGCTGGCCCTTCTCGTGGCGGGCGGCCACGTCGTCGGCGACGGCGGCGAACTTCGCCTCGACGGTGCGGTACACGAGGTCGTCGTGGTCGATTCGCTTGACGGGCTTGTTGGGCGGGATGACCTGCACGGGGATGTGGTAGACCTCGCGGAACTCCGCGTCCTCGGTCATGGCCGTGCCCGTCATGCCGGAGAGCTTGTCGTACATGAGGAAGTAGTTCTGGAGCGTGATCGTGGCGAGGGTCTGGTTCTCCTCGCGGACGATGACGCCTTCCTTGGCCTCGATGGCCTGGTGCAGGCCCTCGGAGTAGCGCCTGCCCTCCATGATGCGGCCCGTGAACTCGTCGACGATCTTCACCTCGCCGTCCACGACCACGTACTGCTGGTCGCGGTGGAACATGTACTGGGCCTTGAGCGCCTGCTGCAGGTGGTTCACGAGCTGGCCCGAGACGTCGGCGTAGATGTCGTCGACGCCCAGGGCGCGCTCGATCTTCTCGAGGCCCTCGTCGGTCGCCATGATGGTGTGCTTGGCCTCGTCCATCTCGTAGTCGACGTCGGCCGTGAGGCCGCGGACGGCGCGGGCGAAGTCCTTGTAGGTGCTCGCGGACTTGGTGCCGGCGCCCGAGATGATGAGCGGGGTGCGCGCCTCGTCGATGAGGATGGAGTCGGCCTCGTCGACGATGGCGAAGTGGTGGCCGCGCTGGACGCGCATCTGCGGGCGCGTGACCATGTTGTCGCGCAGGTAGTCGAAGCCGAACTCGGAGTTCGTGCCGTAGGTGACGTCGGCCTCGTAGGCGGGCTTCTTCATGGAGAGCTTCATGCCGTTCTGGATGAGGCCCACGTTCATGCCCAGGAAGCGGTAGATGCGGCCCATCCACTCGGAGTCGCGCTTGGCGAGGTAGTCGTTCACGGTGACGATGTGGACGCCCTCGCCGGGGATGGCGTTCAGGTAGCCGGCGAGCGTGGAGACGAGCGTCTTGCCCTCGCCCGTCTTCATCTCGGCGATGGTGCCGCGGTGCAGCGCGATGCCGCCGATGATCTGCACGTCGAAGTGGCGCAGGCCGGTCACGCGGCTCGACGCCTCGCGGACGCAGGCGAACGCCTCGGGGAGGAGGTCGTCCAGGGTCTCGCCGGCGGCGTAGCGCTCGCGGAACAGCTTGGTCTGCGACTGGAGCTCATCGTCGGACATGGCCTGGAAACGAGGCTCGAGGTCGTTCACCTGAGCGGCGATCTTCTGATATTCCTTCAGCTCCTTGTCGGCGCCGATGGAGAGCAGCTTGGAGAGGAAGTTTGCCATGTAGGTACCTCTAATGATCTAAGCGAGTTAACCGCTGACTATCCAACGTTTTCACTTTACTCATAGCTCAGCTCCAATTCAGCCCCGCTCGAACCGCACACTAAAACACCCAAGGCGCACTGCCCCTATGCGAACCTTTGCGCGCGCCTCGGCCGTTCCTTGGCGGCCTCCAGCCCGGGGATCGGCTCCCTCATGGCCTCCTGGACCTGCATCGAGGGCAGCTTGCCGAGGCGCTTCGCGAGCCTTTCGACATAAGCCATGTAGCGGCTCCTCGCCTCGTTCTCGCGCCCGCTCGCCCTCAGCGCCCGAATGAGCAGGATCGCCGCGTCCTCGCGCAGGTCGTCGATGAGAAGGGCATTGCTCGCCAAGCGGTATGCGTGGCGCTTCTTCCCGAGCCTCAGCGCCGCCTCGCCGCCCGCGACCATCGCGTCGGCATACAGGACCCGGAGCTCCTCTCTCTTATGTATGAGGAAGGGCGAGTTCGCGGCGGGCAATATACAGAGGTCGCCGGCATAGAGCGACTCGGCGCGCAGCGCCTGCTCGCAGACCCGTGCGTCGCCCGTACCTTCCAGGGCGCCCTTCGCGCACTCGATGAAGTCGTCAACGTCGCAGCGTATGTGCTCGGGGACCAACGCGATCACCTTCGTGGCCTTGTTCGAGATGAAGAGCTCTTCCTCGTAGCCCGCGATCTTGAGCGCCTTCCTGATGGCCGAGGTCGTTTGGTAGAGCCTCTGGGTCGCGTTCTTCTCGCTGGGAGCCTCCGGCCAGACCATGGCGGCGAGCCGCAGGCGGCCCGAGAGGTGGTTTGCCTGGAGGACCAAATGCTCCAGCACTGATTTCGCGCTGCGCTTCTCCAAGGTCCATTCGGGCACCCGCGCGCCTCCGGCCCACACGGAGAACTCTCCTAGCAGGTTCACGCGGACGGTCTTCTTTGCGTCAGTGCCCGCCGCCGAAAGGCCGAGAGGCTCCGTTTCCGCAGGTACCGGCGCCCGCAGGCAGTTTCTCCGCGCGACCTCGATCCCCCGCCTCCACTCGGTGGGTATCTGGTCCTCCAACCCCTCGGCAAAATCTCCCTTGGTCTCGGAGAGGAGGATGAGGAGCCACAGCTCGTTCACGGGAAGCTCGTAGACGACCTCCTCCGCAGGCACGAGGTCGCCGAAGGACTCGTGCATGGCATCGAAGACGACCTTGCCCAGGACCGCCAGACCGTCGCCTTTCTGGAACTCATAGAAGCGCGGCTGCTCGCCCAGGCAGAACCGGGCGACGCCTTTGAGCAGGGCCGCCGATTTCGCCGCGTAGGTCAAGCCGAGCTCCTCGCACGCCGTCTGCGCGGCGCTCGCCCCGGCAAGGGAGTACGCGCTCGGCTTGCGACGGAGCTCCATGGCCGCCCCGGCCAGCTGTGCCACGGCGCGGGCGACGGACTCCCCTGCCCGCATCGCCGAGGTCTCGATGGCCGAGACCCTGGCACGGTCCCCGCCAGCAAGTCCCTCGATGATCGCCTCGGCCAGCCAGAGATAGCCGTTCAGGCCCTCATATCCCCTGGGGACCAGGAACGCCTTGCACGCATCGAGGACGCTCTTGTCGCCCCATCGGGTATCGCAGCTCATGACCCGGGAGATCTCCATGTCGAGCGCGATAAGGCACGAGCTGACCGAATCGATCTCGCCGACTCCCCCATGCGCCATCAAGAGTTGCATGGCCTCGCGGAACCTTCCGTCGCGCATCAGCGCGACTGCCTTCTCGTGGGCGCGCAGGCGAGCGTCGAGGCTCGAACCCGCGATGCCCATATGAACGGCTTCGTACCCGCCGCCGCGCAGAAGGGACCTCGTTCGAAGGAGCGAGCGCTCAAGCATGGCCGTCTGGTCGAGCTTATGGCCCTCCGTGACCTTGAGGTCAAAATATGAGTCTGCGAGCCTCACCTGCGACATCGCCCTGACCACGCGTTTGAGGTGCGACGCCGAGGACGTTCTTCCCATGCCAAGCTCGTCGAAAGAGGCCGCGGCATCCTTTACCAGGGAGAGAAACCCGCAGTCGATGAGCTCGGGGCCACGCGCAACGACCAACCGTGCCCGAACCTCCGGCGACAAGAGGGGCAGCATCGCCGCAAGGCGCTCCAGATCGCCCTCCGAGCCAAGGAGCTCGGCGCATGAGGACGCGAGCGCTTCGTGGCCCGCTATCAGACCACGCAAAAGCGGCGCGTCCAGGCCCATCCAACCGTTCGAGTAGTCGCTGACGCAGTCGAAGGTCCTCGAAACCAGGTCGAGGCCGTAGAACGGCGCCCAGGTCGACAGGTCCTCAAGCAGGTCATTGTCCACGATACCCAGCACCGAGTTTAGGTCCTCGAGCGAGCCGGATCCCAGCAGCGTCACCGCCAGGCGCAGGGAAAGCTCTTCTTCGTGAAGACAGGGCCGCAGTCCGAGCTCAATCAGGTCGCGGACCGCCTCCGAATATGCGCTGGGCAGGCGCTTCTCGGCGTTCCATTCAGGGGCCGACCTCAGCGCCTGGAGCAGGAGCGGGATTCCGCGCGTGAGGTCCCACGCCCCGTTCCTGGGGCCACCGTCCACCGACGAACCGTTATACACGCTCCGGTCGCACAGGTCGTCCGTCCCCAGCATGACGAACTCATTAAGCCCCTCGGCGAGCTGACGGGCCTCCGGGAGAATCGTGACCAGCACCAGGGCCCCGGCGTCGCGCATCTTTGCGATGGAGGCGGCCATCCTGGTCACCTCGTATTCATCGGCCGGCGGCACAAAGTCCAAGGCGACCATGAGTTCTTCGGCGACCCCTCTGGCCTTTCTCGCCACTTCCCGAGAGAGGCGCGTCACGGCGTCCACCGCATTCGAGGATGTGGACCTCGAGAAGTTCCGGTAGAAAATCAGGTCGCGGTCGGCCTGAGAGGCCTTAAGCACCTCTTCCGCGAAGCCCGTGTATAAGCATCCCGGCTCCGCGCACAGGACCAACAGCCCTGAATCGCGCAGAAGCGCCAAAAGATTGTAGGGATTCGTGGTGCCGCGCATGGCATCAAAGCGCCAAGTTTTGGCGAATCGATAGTCGATTTTTGTCCTGGTAGCTTTTGTTCCCACGATGTCCCCTTTTTGCGATGGTTTGAGTTCTTGTGCCTTCTCGGATTTCGAGTGCGGAACAAAGTACCGCATGGGAGGGGGCATGCCGCTGTTCTTTGCGGTGAACGTAGTATAAAAATCTGTCAGAATTCTCCGGTTTCCAGCCGTATCTTTTTAACGCGCTCCAGGTAGGAAGCCATATCAGTATTTTAATTTGCAACGGCCTCTTGAATTCGAATATACCGTTCACCGATTCTTAAAATCGTCTGAAAATTCTCTTGGGTTCCATATAAACGCCCAGGTAAACAACGCGTGTCGTTTATCTAAGCAATACATGTATTATATCTAATATCATTTTTCGTATCTTTATTCCAGGAAGGGAAGTGCTTTTCTTGCTCTTCGAAAAATGCTCAAGGGCCTACAAAAGCCCGAAACTAGAACAAATGTTGCAAATGCTGTGATGGCGCCGGATGTCGGATCCGCCCCTCCAGAGTCGTCGCATCATGTCTATCTACCATTCCGAGCATCGTCCCGTCGGTCAGAGCAGAGGAGGACCCGTGAGCGCAGAGCCCATCATCAGGCGCGACCCCGTGGACACGGGCCGGACGTACCTCTGCATCGACCTCAAATCGTTCTACGCCTCCGTGGAGTGCATCGACCGCGGATTCGACCCCTTCGACACGAACCTGGTGGTCGCCGATCCCGACCGCTGCGACACGACCATCTGCCTCGCCGTCTCGCCGGCGTTGAAGAAGCTCGGCGTCCCCGGGCGCTGCCGCGTCTTCCAGATCCCAAAGAACATCAAGTACATCAAGGCCAAGCCGCGCATGAAGCGCTACATGGAGGTCTCAGCCCAAATTTATGGCATCTACCTGCAGATGTTTTCTCCGCAGGACATTCACGTCTACTCGATCGACGAATGCTTCATCGATGTCACCCCCTACCTCTCGCTCTACAAGAGCACAGCGAAGGAAATTGCCGTCGAGGCCATCGACCGTGTCCACAATGCGACGGGAATCTGCGCGACGGCGGGCATCGGGACCAACCTCTTCCTCTGCAAAGTCGCGCTCGATATCCAGGCGAAGCACGTCGAGGACCATATCGGGTTCCTAGACGAGGTCGCCTTCCGCAAGTCGATTTGGCACCACCGACCGCTCACGGATATCTGGGGGTTCGGCCCGGGAATCACGCGAAGGCTGCAGAAATACGACGTCTACGACCTCGAGGGCATCACGCATATCGACGAGCGGTTTCTCTTCAACGAGTTCGGCTCGAACGCGGAGTTCATCATCGACCATGCCTGGGGATACGAGACGTGCACGATCAAAGATATCCAAGCCTATAGGCCCAAGGGCCATTCCATCTCGAACGGCCAGGTGCTCGCGCGCGACTATACCGCGCGCGAGGCGTCCACCGTGCTCAGGGAAATGGTGACCGCGTCCGCGCTCGACCTCGTTGAGCAGGGGCTCGTCACCAATTGCATCTCGCTCTACATCGGCTACTCCTGGAACGAGGCCCTCGTCCCGAGCGCAGGGGCATCGCGCAAGCTGCCCGCCTACACGAACTCGAGAAACGGCCTCCAGGCCTATTTCCTCGACGTCTTTGCCGAGATATGCGACCCCTCCCGGCCCATCCGGCGCGTGAACATAGGCATGGGTTCCCTCATGCCCGAGGATCTCGTCGAGCATTCCCTCTTTGAGGACACCGTGCGAGTCGCGGCCGAGCATCACCTCTCGGAGGCGACCCTCGCCGTTCAGCAGCGCTTTGGAAAAGACGCGCTCATCAGGGGCGTCAGCCTGCGCAAAGAGGCGACGCAGCGCGAACGCAACAAACAGGTCGGAGGCCACAATGCAGAGTAACGAGCCCAAGCTCCGAGCCGAGGAGCCGCCGCCAGGACGGCCGCGGACCGCACGGCTCCCCAGGCCGCAGGCCCAGAGGGCCGTACAGTTCATGCCCTTCGCCGCGCTTACCGGCTTCGCGAAGATCATCCG
>DJRK01000132.1:23899-28013 GCA_002440065.1 Atopobium sp. UBA6362
TCAACGACGAGCCGCCCATCGACCTCGAATAAAGGGTGGAAGAGAGGTCGCCCGTCACACGATCTTCTTAGCAAAGCCCCCTGCAAAATGAGACATAAAACCCGCTTAGGATGTCTCATTTTGCAGGGGGCCATGGCAATGCTGATGCACCGTTGCGTCTTCGTGCCTTCTAGAACTTGTCGCTCATGAGGTCGGCTCCGGCATGGAGCTGCTCGATGACCTCGGGAATCCGGTCGAGCTCGTAGGGGGTCATCTGATAGACCCAGTTGAGCCAGTTGCGGTAGAGCAGGTTCGCGTGCGCGCGCCACGTGAAGAGCGGCTGCTTCTCGGGGTCGTCGTCGGGGAAGTAGTTCTCGGGCACGCGAATGGGCAGGCCCTTGTGGAAGTCGCGCCAGAACTCGCTCGCGAGCGTGTCGCGCCCGTACTCGAAGTGCCCCGTGACGTAGACCTCATGGAAGTCGCGCGTCGCGATAAGGGCCGGGCCGCTCGTGAAACCTTCGGAAAGAACCTGCAGCTCAGGGTGCTCGGCGAGCGCCGCGGTGTCGATGGCCGCATGGCGAGAGTGCGGCATGTAGTGGACCTCGTCGAAGCCGTTGGTGAGGAAGTTGTACTCGTCGCACAGCCGCTGCCGGAAGACGCCGAAGAGCTTCGTGCCGAGGGGCTTCTTGGGGATGCTGTAAAGGTGCCACAGCGCGCCGAGCGCGCCCCAGCACAGGAACATCGTGGAAAGCACGTGGGTCTGCGACCAGTCCACGATGCGGCAGAACTCGTCCCAGTAGTCGACGTCCTCGAACTCCATCTGCTCCACCGGGGCGCCCGTGACGATGAGCCCGTCGTAGTAGTTGTCCTTGAGCACATCAAAAGTATCGTAGAACTTCACGAGATGGTCCGCCGAGACGTGCGTCGCCTCGTGGGTGCTCACGCGCATGAAATCGCAGCTCACCTGCAGCGGAGACTTTGAGATGAGGCGCAGAATCTGCGTCTCGGTCTCAACCTTGGTCGGCATAAGGTTCAAGATGACGACCTTAAGGGGACGGATCTGCTGCCTCTCGGCCACGTCCTCCTCCAGCGCGAAGATGCGCTCCTGGTGCAGGAGCTCCTTGGCGGGCAGGCCGTCGGGAATGTTGATGGGCATGGTGCGCGGTACCTTTCTGGGGCGCTCGCCGCGGCAAATGGGACCGCGCCGCCGCCCGATGCGCCGGTCGGTCCTCCGCCGGCATATACAGACAACTTTTTTAGTATAGCGGCTGAGCCGATTGCTTTGCCGGCGCGGAAAGACCGCCCAAACGGCGCCGATTAGCGGCCCCGTAGGCGAGTGGCCGAAAACCGACCATGCCCACCCGTCGCGAAGAATCGCATTTACCCAGTTGACCGCTTGCGAAGGCGCCGGGTGGGCATGGTCGATATTTGGAGAGCCGGCCCCGCATGGCCGTTGCGACCCGATTCATCCGCCTTATGGGGCCGTGCGCGGCAAAGACCCTCCCTTCCCACGTGCAGAACCTGCGGATTTGTAAGATACTGGGGCTATGACTACATCATTTGCCGAGCTCGGGCTAAACGAGCAGATCCTCGCCGGGGTCGAAGCCCTCGGCTTCACGACCCCCACGCCGGTCCAGGCCGGCGCCATCCCGCAAGTCCTCGCAGGTCGCGACGTGGTCGCGTCCGCGCAGACGGGCACGGGCAAAACCGCGGCCTTCTCCCTGCCGGCGCTGCAGGTCATCGAGGGCGCGAAGGGCGACGGCCCGCACGCGCTCGTCGTGACCCCCACCCGCGAGCTCGCCGCGCAGATCGACGACGTGGTGAGCACCGTCTGCGCAAAGACCGGCCAGCGCGCCGTAATCGTCATGGGCGGCGCCAAGTTCGAGCGTCAGATCAAGCAGCTCGAGCGCGGTTGCGACCTGCTCGTGGCCACGCCGGGCCGCCTTCTCGACCTCATGGAACACGGCCACGTGAGCCTCGCGAACGTCAAGGTCCTCGTGCTCGACGAGGCAGACCGCATGCTCGACATGGGATTCTGGCCGAGCGTCCGCCGCATCATGCATGCGCTGCCCGCAAAGCATCAGACGCTGCTCTTCTCGGCAACGATCCCGCCCTCGATCAAGTCGACGATCGACTCGCTGCTGACCGACCCCGTCACCGTCGAGATCGCCCGTGCGGGCGAGACCGCCGACACCGTGGACGAGCACCTTTGCCCCGTGACCCAGGCGCAGAAGCCCGAGCTCCTGCGCGCCCTCCTCAAGAACGGCGGCGCGTCCGGCGAGCCGCCCGAGCGCGTCCTCGTCTTTTGCCGTACGAAGCACCGCGTCGACGACGTGTGCTCCATGCTCAAGAACGCCGGCATCAAAGTGGACGTCATGCACGCCGACCGCCCGCAGAAGGCCCGCGAGCGGGCGCTCGAGCGGTTCCGCGACGGCAAGATCCAGGTGCTCGTGGCCACCGACGTCATGAGCCGTGGCATCGACGTCTCGGGCATCGACGCCGTCGTGAACTTCGATGTGCCCATGGATCCCGAGGACTACGTGCACCGCATCGGCCGCACGGGCCGCGCGGGCGCGACGGGCCACGCCTACACCTTCCTGGGGCCCGACGAGGTCTCTCCGCTGCGCGAGATCGAGTACTTCACGAAGAAGCTCATCCCCGTATGGGACCTCGAGGGCTTTAGCTACGATGCCGGCCGCATCGTCCCGCAGGCCGACCGCTCCACCAAGAAGCCCATGCGCACGATGTTCTCCGGCTCGCGCGCCCGCGGCCGCGGCTTCTCCGGAGGGCGCTACGGCCGCCACTATTAGGGCCGTCCGCCGCAATCCATCCCAAGCACGAGAAGGGCGTCCCGCCGGGACGCCCTTCTTCGATGGCCGCGCAAAGACGGCGCCGCAACGATAACCCCTAGGGCTCCGGGAGCCTCACGGCGCGCGAGCCTTCCGCAAAGAGGTCCTCGCCGTCGAGCGCGTCGGCATCGAACGGAATGCCCGCGAGCCTCATGAGCGTGGGCGCCTCGTCCACGAGCCGGGCGCCGGCGTAGCGCCCGGGCCTCACCCCTGGGCCGGCGACGATGAACGGCGGCTTGGGGCCACGGAACGGCAGGTGGCCGTGGGTCGAGACGGCGTATTTGTAGTCGGCGCTGCCCGCCGGCGTGACGAGCTCGCCCACGCAGTCGCCGCTGATGCCGTAGTTGGGGGCGGCCTCCACCATGAGGGCGAAGGCGCCGTCCTCATGGAAACGCTCGCGCACCTCTTCGCGCGTGAACACGTCGGTGACGAGCCCGTCCTCGACGAGCGGCCTCAAAGCCTCGCGCGCCTGCGCAAGGGCGGCGTCGTCCTTCGCGAAGAGCTGACCGCTCACGCCCGAGCTCTGCATATAGGCCCGCCAGGAGGTCACGCGGCCGCTCGCGTCGACGGTAAGGAGCCCCGCCCGCTCGAGGAGCACATTGGGGCTCAGCTTGTAGTCGATGCGCACGTGGCCATGGTCGCCTAGGATGACGAAGACCGTGTCGTCATAGACGCCCGCTTCCTTCATCGCCTCGATGCATCGGCAGATCCAGCCGTCGTGGGCCCGCAGCGCGTCCTGCACCTCGGGCGCAAGCACCCCGTGCTCGTGGCGCGCGTGGTCGAGCTGCGCCTGGTGGGTGAAGTGGACGCCCGGCCTCACCTCTCGGATGATGTCCTCGTTGCAGGCAGTGTCGAACTCGTCGAGCTGCGGCGTGGCGTTGTTCTTGAGCAGCTCACGGTGACGCAGGTAGAGCTCATGGCCATATGGGGAGCATCCGCGCTCATAGATGGCGTCGAGGCTCTGCGCGAGGCGCTCCGGATCGCGCCAGACGCGCTCGTCGGGCTCCCAGACCTCGGGAACGTTCGCGTCGATGACCGGCGACGCCGCGGTGACGGGCCAGCCTACCGACGCGGTCGTGTGGCCGGCGCGACGCGCGTAGTCGAAGATCGTGGGGACCTTCAGGCACGAGTAGTCCCAGTACCAGTCCCTGTCCTCGATCGCCGGGTCGAGGATCTGGTTGTGGGGGATGCCGTGCCTATCCGGCCAGCAGCCGCTCATTATGGACGCGTGGCAGACGTAGGTGAGCGTAGGGTAGACGCAGTCCACGTGCTCGAAGATGGCCGCA
>DJRK01000015.1:0-8991 GCA_002440065.1 Atopobium sp. UBA6362
CATCCGTTATGACGAAACAAGCTGGGAAGATGGTTCTAAAGGCCGAGCCCAAGTCGATCATGTGCTGGAATTGCGGGTCGCATATCCCTGTCGATGAGCTGCGCTGCTCGGGTCGTGCGATGTCTTGCCCCACATGTGGTGCTCCCCTGAACGAAGAGGAGTACGACCGGGCAGCAAAAACGCTGTTACTCGGCATCGAGTCCACGAAGGCCGAATCCAAGGACGTCGAGCAACGGATCGATGCGCTTGAGAAGAAACTCGCCAAATGGGGCATCCTCGGGAAGATTCCATTCCTGCCGGCAAGAAAACGCCTCGTGGCCCTGAGTGCATCGGCCGCAGACCTCGACTCGCAAAAGAAAGCCTCTCGCCGAAACCTTCGTTTACTCGCATTGGCGCGTTATCACGTGTCGGACTGGTTCCGTGCGACGCGCATCCCGTTGCGCACGTCGGCCCGGGACTCCGCTTTTGGGAACCCATGGTTTAGCCTGAGAAAGGACGGCGGGGTGCGCTTTGATTGCCTCGACGACTCGGGGAACAGGAAGCGTGCGACCTGGGCGAGGGCGCATTATGCGGAATACTGTGCATTTGAGCAGGTAAACAGTATCGTCAAGGCGGGTAAGCTCGGGCATTGCCGTCTGCTTGCCGGCCTCTATGTGCCCTATGACGAGGACCCGAGGCAAAAATACAATAAGCATATCCGCTACAACGAGATCGATCTCCTGCTCGTGACGACCGGGGCCATCGTGGTGGTGGAGGTTAAACGCACGACCCGCAACGTCTCGGTCGACTTCGACCATTGGAAGAACCGCTACGAGGCCGTTCGTATCTGCCCTGCCGCGGACGGTGGGGAGCGCGGTGTCCCCGAGGCCGATTGGGCGCCGCAGCAAAACGCCGCCCACTGTAGGACCGTTGCAAACACAAACGTTTATTCGATCGACCCCGATTCCGTGGCGAGTCTCATCGTGTATGCCTCGTCGCCGCAGGTTAAGATACGTGCCGAACAAGGACTTGGGGCTACGCCGACGTACTTCTCAGCATTGGACGGGGAGGGTCCTACGCTCGAAACGTCCCTGAAAGCGGCCTGCGAATCGGTCCCGCCGGTGCGGAGCGACTATGAGGTCGATATCGTGGCCGACGAGCTCTTTGCCCGCTTTAGGGATGTGGACGGGAGCAAGGCCCGCGTGCACAGGGCGCGTATCGAGCGGGAAGGGAAGCTCCGTCTCATCGAGAAGTGCGCGTAGGGAAACAGCGCGTGAGGAGGGGTGGCTATGGGTGCTAAGAATCGCATAAAGGCGCTCGTTGCCCTGGGCGTCGCCTGCGCTCTTTGTGCGGGAATCATCGCTGTGGTGCTGGGCTCATCGGCCGGCCCCGAGGCCAACGCATCTCAGGGTAAGGCGCCCGCCGAGTCAGCCGCGTCTTCTCCGCATGGCTCGTTGACTTCGAATAACGTGCGCTCAAGGGAGCCGACGAACAGTCAGGGAGCAGTCAAGAAGGGCCTTACCGCCCGTCCCGATGGCAAGGACATAAGCGAGGGGCTCCCGTTCAAGGGTATGGACGCCTCGCTTCTCGACCAGACGTGGCTCGGAGCTCACGACGAGGAAGGGGAGCAAATCCAGGGCGGACTTTACGATGGCGGCACTTCATATCGGTGGCTTGCGCGGAACGGGACGGGGGACCGCGTCTTCTCGGCGATAGCGCTCGATGGCGTCGTGGCCCAGGTGACCAAAGAGAACCTGTCCAAGGACTATTGGGCGAATCCCGGCAGCGTGATGCCGAAAGAGCTGCCGGATCGAGAAGCAGCCGGAACAGCGGTCGTTGCCTCAGGCTCGAGTCCGATTCCCGAAGAGGCTCCCGACGGCGCCGAGGACCCGCTTGATTACGACGACCCGGAGGACTATGCCGACGCGAACGAGCGGGCATTCGAGCTGCAAGGCACTAAGGACGCATGGCAGGCGGCATACGAGTACTGGTGCCGAAACGCTTCCTGATACGATGCGGGGCTACTGCGCCTCTACGCTGGGGTTTGCGGCGATGATCGCATGCAGCTCGGAGATGAAGCGCTCCACAAGACCGCTCTCGCGACGCTCCTCGTGCATGATGTAGCCCACCCGCATCGTGGGCGCCCCCTCCAATGGAATGCTCACGATGCCCGACTGCATCTCGCTCGTGAGGACGCCCGTGCTCAACGTATAGCCGTTGTAGCTCGTGAGGAGGTTCGTGAGCGTGCCGCGGTCCGTGTAGCGTACGCTTCGGGAACAGGGGACGTCGGCGAGGGGCTCCTCCGAGTAGTGGAACGAGTTGACGGTTCCCTGCTCAAAGCTGTAACGGGCATACGGCTCCAGGTCGGCCATCGTGAGCGAGCTTCTCGATGCCAGGGGGTGCTGCGTACCCACAAAGACATGGACCTGCGCCTCAAAGAGAGGGTGGAAAGTGCAGCGGGCATCGGCGAGGGCGCGTCTGAGCACACGCTCGTTGAAGTCGTCGAGATAGAGGATCCCGACCTCGCTCCTGAACTCACGGACGTCCTCGATGATCTGGGCCGTGGTCGTTTCGCGCAGGACGAACTCGAACTCGTCCTCGCCGAACTGCTCGAGGACGTTGACGAAGGCGTGGAGCGAGAAGGCGTAGTGCTGGGTCGACACGGCGAGCCTCGCGCGTCCCGCCTCTTTGTCGGCGAAGCGGGAAACGAGCATGTCGGCCTGCTCGATGACCTGGCGAGCGTAGCCGAGGAGCTCGGTGCCGTCGTTGGTGAGGGCGACCCCGCGGTTGCTGCGGGTGAAGACCTCGATGCCGAGCTCGCGCTCGAGCTCGGCGACGGCGGACGAGATGTTGGACTGGGAGGTATAGAGCTTCTTGGCCGCGGCGTTGATGGAACCGCTCTCGGCGACCGCGATGAGGTATCTGAGCTGCTGTAAGGTCATGAAACGACTTTCTGGGAGGTGGATCTGCCTGGAGATTTGTTTGGAGTAGGGGAGACGGGCCTAATACCGCACGCGGAAATCGCGCTCATCGGAATCGACGGGCAGGTCTTCCCGCTCCTCGACCGTGTAGCGCGCGTAATGGGCGAGCTTCTGGGAAAGCTGCGTGGCGAAGGCTCCTATCTGGTCGGACGCCCCTTGCAGAACGAGCGTGACCGAGCCGTCGTATTCGTTCCTCACCCAGCCGGTAAGCCCAAGTGCGCGGGCGATGCGCTGAGAAGTCCAGCGAAAGCCGACTCCTTGGACCTGGCCGACGTAGCGGTAACGGGTACGACGTAATGCCTGGGAGCTCCCTTCTTTCGCGTGCTCGGGTGCATTCCCCATGTCGCCCACCTCGTCGCCGCTTCCTGCCTTGCCCCGTGTCTCGGCGATGCTGCCGACAGAATGCCGCGGCTCTTCTTCGCTTCTCCAAAACATGTGAGACTCCTTTGTCGCGCCCCGACTGGGCGTCCTCGGCTTTACAATACTCTAGATACGCCGATTGGCTATATGAGCGAGAGGACGAGAATGGCCGTTACGTGCAACATCATGTGTGACTCCACCTGCGACTTCACCGCCGACCAGGCGGCTGCCCGCGGTGTTCACATCTTGCCGTTCCACTACACCGAGGCAAACAAGCCCGATGGCGGCCTCTCCGGCGACGACGACCTCTTCCAGTCGCGCTCGGCCCACGAGTTCTACGACGCCATCCGACACGGCGCCTGCCCCATGACCTCCCAGCCCTCCCAACTCGAGTACGACGAGGCGTTCCGCGCGGCGTACGAGTCCGGCGTCCCCACGGTCCTCTTCTGCATCACGAGCGGCCTCTCCGGCGGCTACGAGGGCGCGCTCATGAGCCTGCAGCGCCTGAAGGACGCGCACCCCGACGAGGAGGTGCGCATCTACGTCGTGGACTCCGGCGTCGCCTCGACGGCGCTCACGCTCCTGCTCGACGAGGCCTGCAACAAGCGCGACGAGGGCATGTACGCCGAGCAGCTCGTCATGTGGGCCGAGGAGGCCCGCTACCACGTCCACACGCTCTTCATGGTCGACAACCTCGACGCCCTGCACCGCGGCGGCCGCCTGCCCAAGGGCGTGGCCGTCATCGGCGACGCGCTGGACGTCAAGGCGCTGCTGCACTTCAACCTGGACGGCACGCTCGGCATCCGCGCCGTCGCGCGCGGCCGCAAGAAGGGCATGCGCAAGCTCGTCGACTACTACGAGAAGAACCACGACGCCTCCGGTTACTCCAATACCTGCGCCGTCGGCGACGCGGACGTGGCGGAGGACGGCTTCAACGTGGCCTCCGAGCTGCACCGGCTCGACGACTCCCTCGAGGTCCTGCGCCCGACCATCGGCCCGACCATTGGCTCGCACGTGGGCCCGGGCATGCTCTCGATCTGCTTCTGGGGCTCGGACCGCCGCGACGCCAAGCAGGTCTCCAAGGTCAAGGGCGTGCGCCAGTCCAAGTAACGTCTGCCGGGCCCTGCGATAGCGTGCCGCCCGGCTTTGCATAGAAGGAGAAACCAACATGGGCTTCACAAGAAGAGAATTCCTCGCCTTCGCCTCCATGGCCGGCGCGGCCGGGCTCGCGGGCTGCTCCAAGCCGGCCTCCCAGAACGCGCAGCCCAGCTCCGGCGATTCCGACCAGCAGTCCAACGTTGACCTGGAGGAGTTCAAGGACCTCGCCATAAACATGGGCTCTTGGCGCTACGACGACGAGAACGACGTCTACTACCAGCTGGGGCTCACGTACTGCAAGAACCCGGCCACTAAGACCTACGAGTCGCTTGCCATCTTCGTCCCGGGCAAGTTCTTTACCGGCGAGAAGAACGGAAACACCTATAACTGCACCGTGAACGAGAAGGCCGTCGTGGGCAGCTTCACGCCGGCAACCGCCCCCATCCTCATGCCGATCAACACCGGCACGATGAACGCCCAGGTGAGCCCCACGGCCTATGAGTACAACGGCCTGGGGAGCTACCTCGAGCAGGGATGCATCTACGTGTACGCGGGCTTCCGCGGGCGCAGCGCCGGCGTCGACTCATCGAGCGGGTCGAAGGATATGTATCCCGGCGGCGCCCCGTGGCCCGTGGTGGACCTCAAGGCCGCCGTGCGCTACCTGCGCTACAACGCCGAGTCGCTCCCGTGCGACGCGAGCCGCATCTTCTTCTTCGGCTTCTCCGCGGGCGGCGGCGTGAGCGCCGTCCTGGGCGCCTCGGGCGACTCCGAGCTGTACAAGCCCTATCTCGACCAGATCGGCGCCGCGACGCACGACGCGAAGGGCAAGACCATCTCGGATGCCATCGCGGGCAGCGCTTCTTGGTGCCCCGTGACCTCGCTCGACACCGCCGATGCCGCCTACGAATGGGCCATGGGCCAGTATGCGAGCAAGGACACCCGTGCCGAGGGCGCATGGGGCGCGCAGCTCTCCCAGGGCCTCGCCGGGACCTACGGCTCCTGGGTCAACGGCATGGACCTGCGCAACGGGAACGACGAGCAGCTCACGCTCGATGAGTCGGACGGCGGTCAGTTCACGATGGGCAGCTACGCCGAGGCGCTTCTCGACAAGCTGAACGAGTCCGCGACGTACTTCGTGCAGAACACGGCGTTCCCCTACACCTATACGCCCCAGCACCTGGACGACCCCACGTTCCCGGGCGACCCGAACCTGCTCGCGACCCGCGCGGCGGCGCAGGTCCCCGGCGTCTCCGATGCCTCCCAGGCCAAGTCGGGCGACGGCGCGGCGAGCGACACCCCCGCCGCCGACAGCACGGGCGAGGCGTCCGCCGATGCGTCCTCGGCGACGGCCGCTTCCGAGGGGACCACTCAGGTCCAGTCCACGATCTACGACTCGCCGTCGAACTACTTCGCGGCGCTGAACTCGGACTACCGCTGGATCAACTACAACCTCAAGCGCGAGACGGTCACGATGCAGAGCGTGAGGGACTTCTCGCTGCACCTGCGCCCGGCCGAGCTCGCCTGCTCGCCTTTTGACCAGCCCGATCGCTCCTCCAAGTCCAACCAGCTCTTTGGCATCGGCGAGGAGAGCACCCTTCACTTCGACCAGAACGTCGCCGACTTGGTCAAGGCCAACGCAGCGACCTACGCCACGTGCTCGGACTGGGACGCCTCCTATGAGACCGCTTGGGACGACGACCTCGCCAAGACCGACTCGCTCGACAGCACGATGGCCACGCGCGTGAACATGATGAACCCGCTGTACTGGCTCTCGGGCGCCTACGAGGGCTACGGCCAGGCGGGCGTCGCCGCCCACTGGCGCATCAATGAAGGCGTCTTCGACACGCGCGTCTCGCCGTGCACGTCCCTGAACCTGGCCCTCGCGCTTTCCAAGTACGACGGCGTTGCGGATGTTTCTTACACCCCGGTCTGGGGCCAAGGCCACATGCTCGCGGAGCGCAGCGGCAGCGCCGTGAAGAACCTCATCGACTGGGTCGTCGCCTGCTGCGCTGCCTAGGAGGTAAGCGTAAAGGGACGGTCTTGCTCGGGCCCCGCTCATGCGACGGGGCCCGAACGTTACCGGCTGCGATCGTCTTAGCACCTAAGGGAGAAGACATGTACGGACTCAAGACAGAGGCGAGTTTCGATGCCGCGCACTTCTTGGCGGATTATTACGGCAAATGCGAGAACCTTCACGGGCACCGGTGGCGCGTGGTCGCGTACCTGGAGCAGCCCGAGCTCCAGGAAGAGAGCACGATGCGCGATATGGTGCTCGACTTCGGCGTCTTCAAGCGCGCGCTGAGGGGGCTCTGCGAGGAGTACGACCACACGTTCCTCGTGGAGGAGGGGACCCTCAAGCCCCAGACGATTCGCTGCTTGGAGGACGAGGGGTTCGAGCTCACCGTCGTCCCGTTCCGCACCACGGCCGAGAACCTCGCACGCCACTTCGCCGACGAGCTGATTGCCCGGGGCCTGCCGTGCTCCCAGGTCGACGTCTACGAGACGCCGCTCAACTGCGCGACCTATCGACCCGAGCAGTAGGGTAAGGAGACCATTTCTCCCCAATCTAGCTGGGCGGATATTTTTGTCCGATGCTCGGGATATACTGGCAATGAGAGACAAGGGACGGCCTGGGAGGTAGCCATGGCAAACGGGGCACTGCACGGCGTCAACCTGACCGGTTGGCTCACGCTCGAGTCTTGGGTCACGCCAGAGCTCTTCGCCGAGTCCGGTGCGCTCGACGAGGAATCGCTCGTCTTGGCGCTGGGGGAGGAGCGCTACCGCGAGGTCGTCCGTAAACATCGCGAGGAGTTCATGTCGCGCGACGACTTCGTGCGGATCGCCTCGCGCGGGTTCAATGCCGTGAGGCTCCCGATCCCGTGGTACGTCTACGGCGAGGAGGGCCGCGACTGCGGTCCGTACGTCGGTTGTATCGAGTACGTTGATCAGGCGCTCGATTGGGCGGAAGAGATCGGGCTCAACGTTGTCTTTGCGCTGGCCATCGACCCCGGTGCCCCGAGCGAAGGCAAGGTCCTTTCTCGCGACCTGGCTGATATGCGGCTTTCCCGCGATGTGGCGCTCGACCTGGTGTTTCGCCTGTCCAAGCGCTATGCGTCGCGCATGGGTTTCTACGGCATCGAGATCGCCGACGACGTGGTCGTCCAGCGCCGGCGCGGGCTTACGCTCACGGATGGCGTGCCACAGCATCAGCTACGCAACTATTACCGCGAGGCGTACGAGCTCGTGCGCAGCGCTGCGGGCGAGACGCCCGTGGTCATCATGCCCGATGGCGGCTTCCCTGCGGGCCTGAACAAGTTCATGGCGCAGCGCCACTATCGCAACGTTTGGGTCGATGCCCATATGGACCACCCTGCAAAGAAGATCGACGTGGCGGGGCCCTCCGGCGTGCGTAAACTCGTGGACGCGGTCAAGCGCCGCCTGCGCGACGTCGAGCGCACCGGCATGCCCGTCATGGTGGGCAAGTGGTCATCGGCGCTTCCCGTGGCCGATGCCTCCATGACGCCGGAGGGGCGGATCGCGCTCGAGCGCGTCTATACCTCCGAGCAGCTCGGCGCCTACGAGAAATGCCCGGCCTGGTTCTTCAACACCTGGAAGACGAGCGGGCTTTTGGCGAGCTGGGACGCCCGCGTGGCCCTGGCTTCGTTCGAGCGCGGGATGATCGTCTGATGGCGGGGCTTCTCTCGATTGTGGGCACGCCCATCGGAAACCTACAGGATGCCTCGCCACGCGTGATCGAGACGCTGAGGGACGCCGACGTCGTGCTCTGCGAGGACACGCGCGTCACGGGGAAGCTCTTGGCTGCCTTTGACCTGCATACGCGTCTCGAGCGTTGCGACGAGAACATCATCGCCGCGCGCGTGCCGGCGGTTCTTGATCGGCTCACGGTGGGCGAACGAGTCGCCTTCGTGTCCGACGCGGGGATGCCGGGCGTCTCGGACCCGGGCCAGAAGCTCGTCGACGCCGCTCTCGATGCGGGCGAGAAGGTCGAGGTCATCCCCGGGCCCTCTGCGGTGACGTGCGCCCTTGTGGCGAGCGGGCTCGCGAGCGAGCATTTCTTCTTCGAGGGATTTCTACCGCGAAAAAAAGGCGCGCAGGTCGCAAGGCTCGAGGAGCTCGCGAGCGTGCCGGGCACGATCGTGTGCTATGAGTCGCCCCGCCGCGTGGCAGCGACGCTCGCGAACGTGGCCGAGGTGTTTCCGTGCCGTCGCGTGGCGCTTGTGCGCGAGCTCACGAAGCTCCACGAGGAATGCGTCCGTGGCTTGGCGCCGGAGCTGGCCCAGGCAATCGCCGCTCGCGAAGAAGTGCGCGGCGAGTGCGTTATTGTGATCGCCGCCCCGGACGCAGCGGAGCTCGACGCTCGCCGTCGCGCCGTCGCCGGCGGTCCTGCAACGCTCGAGGAGGCCATCGAGGCGGGCATTGCCGCCGGCGAGCCAAAGAGTGCCCTCGCCAAACGCCTTGCCAAGCAGTTCGGCGTGTCGAAATCCGAGGCCTACGATTTAATCCTTGAAGCTAATTGACAAAAATCGGAAAAATCGGGGACAGGTTCGTTTTT
>DJRK01000015.1:9026-9167 GCA_002440065.1 Atopobium sp. UBA6362
TAAAAAACGAACCTGTCCCCGAAAGTGCTCAGTTCCCTATGCCTCGCCCCAGACGCGCTCGGCCACGCGCTTCACGAGCGCGACCTTGGCCCACTGCTCCTCCTCGGTGAGCTTGTTGCCGCACTCGCAGGAGGCAAAGCC
>DJRK01000015.1:9265-9507 GCA_002440065.1 Atopobium sp. UBA6362
CCTCGTCCTCAAGGCCGGGCTGCTTGGACGTCACGAGGCCAAGCACGACCTTCTTGCCCTCGGCCACGTACTTGAGCGGCTCGAAGGTGCCGGCGCGCGGCGTGTCGAACTCCAGGTAGAAGGCATCGACGTTCTCGTTGGCGAACAGGTAGGGGGCGATGGGGTCGTAGCCGCCGGCGAAGGCGTAGGTGGAGTGGTAGTTGCCGCGGCAGACGTGCGTGTTGATCACGAGGTCGTCGGGC
>DJRK01000015.1:9596-22786 GCA_002440065.1 Atopobium sp. UBA6362
TCGCAGTAGATGCCCCAGGTGCAGTCGTCGAACTGGATGGAGCGGCAGCCGGCGGCGTAGAGGTCGGCGATGACGGTGCGGTAGGCGGCTGCGATGTCGGCGATGAGCTGCTCATCGTCCGGGTAGACGGCGCGCAGGCTCTCCTGCTGGCCGTCGCAGCGGTCGAGCGTGACCTCGGAGAAGGTCTGGATGGGGGCGGGGATGGTCTGGCGGGCGACCTGGCCGTCCTCCTCGAGGGCCTTCACGAACTTGAAGTGCTCCACGAACGGGTGGTTCTCGCCGGAGATCTTGCCCGTGACGACGGCGGTGTCTGCGGTGGTCTCCTCGTCGTGGAACATGTAGCCCGTACGAGACGTGCGACGCTCGATGCCCTGCAGGCCCCACATGAAGTCGAGGTGCCAGTAGCTGCGGCGGAACTCGCCGTCGGTGATGACGTGGAGGCCGGCGGCCTTCTGTTTGGCTACGAGGTCGCGGATGGCCTCATCCTCGACGACCTTGAGCCGGGCATCATCGATCAAGCCCGCTGCGTGGTCGGCGCGGGCCTGCTTGAGGACGTCCGGGCGCAGAAAGCTGCCGACGACGTCGTAGCGGAACGGAGCGTTGTGGGTGTATGGCATTGCGGTTCCTTCCAGACGATTCGTTTGACGCGATTCAGTCTGGCGGATGCCTGAGCTATATGGAACTACCGGTTATCTATTGAGTCCTATAGCCTATGGCTATGGGACTGTCTGAATTCATGATCATTCGGGAGCTTCGTCACACATAAACGGACTCCAACGCACATTCGGCTGCCTCGTCACACGCAAATCTCGCTCTAGCGAGTAGTTCTAGTTCGAATATTTATTCACTAACCGGGCTTTTGCAAAGCAGCGGAGCCAGAACGGCCAAAACACCGTGTGACGAAAGGCCCGAGCGCGCGGAAAAACCCGGCGACGTGTGACGAAGAGCCCGAATGCGCCAGAGCATCGTCGTGCCACGTTCGCCTAAGGCTTCGGGTAGCCCTCGATATAGGTACGCAGGTGGTCGAGGTAGCGCGTGGCCACGCGGGAGAGCGGCCGCCCCGCGAGCTGCAGATAGCCGACCTCCATCACCTCGTCGGACTCTAGCGGGACCGCCACGATGTCCGTCCCGTTGAGGTCCTCAGAGAGGATGCCCGAGCTCACGGTGTAGCCGTCGAGGCCGATGAGCAGGTTGAACAGGGTCGCGCGGTCGGTGACCACGATCTGCTTGTCGGCCGGCTCGATCGCGTGGAGCTCCTCGGAGAAATAGAACGAGTTCTGGATCCCCTGGTCGTAGGTGAGGCGCGGGTAGGGCGCCAGGTCGGCGAGCGTCACCTTCTCGCGCCCGGCAAGAGGCGAGCGACGGCTCACGAAGACGTGGGGCGTGGCCGAGAAGAGCGGCTCGAAGCGTAGCTCCGCGCGGCGCACCGCCTCGGTGATGACGTCGCGGTTGAAGTGGCTCCGATAAATAACGCCCAGCTCAGAGCGCTGCAGGCGCACGTCGTCGATGATGCCTTGCGTTGTCCCCTCGCGCAGCGAGAACTCGTAGCGCTCCCGCCCGACCTCGCGCACGAGCTCGACGAAGGCGTTCACCACGAAGGCGTAGTGCTGGCTCGACACGGCGAAGACGCGCCTTACCGGCGTGTCGCGCACGTACCGGCTCTCGAGCAGGTCGGCCTGCTCCACGACCTGGCGCGCATAGCTGAGGAAGCGCGAGCCCTCCTCGGTGAGCGTCACGCCGCGCGCCGACCGGTCAAAGATCGCGATGCCCATCTGCTCCTCGAGCTCGCCCACGGCCTTGGAGAGGCTCGGCTGCGAGATGAAGAGGCGCTTGGCCGCGGCGGTGATCGACCCCGCATCGGCGACCTCGACGGCGTACCTGAGCTGCGTGAGCGTCAACTTTCCTCCCTCGTGACAATTTCATGCCAGGCGCCAAGCCTGTCAAATGAGAACAGAGTACAATCAATAAGTTATCGCCATTATTCCGTCATGAGGAGAAAACCGTGGCAGACAAGCCGTCCTTCTTCATCACCACCCCTATCTACTACGTCAACGCCGCCCCTCACCTGGGCACCGCGTACTGCACCATGCTCTGCGACGTGCAGGCACGCTATCGCCGTGCGGCCGGCTACGACGTCAAGTTCCTGACCGGCATGGACGAGCACGGCGAGAAGGTCGCCGAGGCCGCGGCCAAGCACGGCTTCGCCACCCCGCAGGAGTGGTGCGACTCCCAGGCCCCGCTCTTCAAGGACCTCTGGAAGCAGCTCGAGATTTCCAACGACGACTTCATCCGCACGACCGAGCCGCGCCAGTACCGCGCCGTGCAGTACCTCTGGGAGCGCATGAAGGAGTCCGGCTACCTCTATAAGGGCAGCTACGACGGCTGGTACTGCGTTCCCGAGGAGACCTACTTCACCGAGAACCAGGTCAAGAAGGCCGACGAGGAGCACGGTACCCAGGGCCAGCACCTCTGCCCCGACTGCGGCCGCCCGCTGGAGCGCGTCCAGGAGGAGTCATACTTCTTCAAGCTCTCCGCGTTCCAGGACCGCCTGCTCAAGCTCTACGACGAGCACCCCGACTTCGTGCAGCCGGCTTTCCGCATGAACGAGGTCCGCAGCTTCGTCGAGGGCGGCCTTACCGACCTCTCCGTCTCCCGCACGAGCTTCGACTGGGGCATCCCCGTCCCGTTCGACGACAAGCACGTCACCTACGTGTGGTTCGACGCGCTCCTGAACTACATGACCGCCGTGGGCTACGGCGTGGACTCCGACGAGGCCCGCGCCGAGCTCGCCCGTCGCTGGCCCGCGCAGTACCACGTGGTCGGCAAGGACATCATCCGCTTCCACTGCGTCATCTGGCCCGCCATGCTCATGGCCCTGGGCGAGCCCCTGCCCGAGCACGTCTTTGCCCACGGCTTCCTCACCGTGCGCAACGCCGAGACGGGCAAGGCCGAGAAGATGTCCAAATCCCGCGGCAACGCCATCGCGCCCCAGGACGTCGTCGACCTCTTGGGCGTCGAAGGCTACCGCTACTACTTCATGACCGACGTGACGCACGGCGAGGACTCCGCCATCTCCTTCGAGCGGATGGAGCAGGTCTACAACGCCGACCTGGCCAATAGCTGGGGCAACCTGGTCTCCCGCGCCCTCAACATGAGCGCCAAGTACTTCGACGGCAAGACCCCCGAGCTCGAGGACGCCTGGGCCGAGAAGGACAACCCGCTCCGCGCGATCGCGGCCGGCATCGAGTCGCGTTACGCCGAGCGCATGGACGTGATGGACTACGTGGGCGCCAAGGACGTCGTGATGGAGCTCGTTCACGCCGCCAACCACTACATCGAGGACACCGCGCCTTGGGCCGTGGCCAAGGACCCCGCCCGCGCCGGTGAGCTCAAGGACATCATCGTGAACCTGCTCGAGTCCATCCGCATCTGCGCGCACCTCTTCACGCCCTTCATGCCCGTGACCTCGGCCGAGGTCCTGCGCCGCATGTCGCTCGCCGAGGAGGCGTCGACCGACGACCTCGCCCACGCCTGCGAGTGGGGCGGCCTGGCCGGCGGCGTCGAGGTCACGAAGGGCGACGCGCTCTTCCCGCGCCTCGCGTCTCAGGCGAAGTAGGCGGCCGTGGCGTACTCGAGGCTCGCGAACCCGCGCGAGACCCAGGCCGTGCTCGCGCGCTTTGGCATGGCGACGAAGCACAGGCTTGGGCAGAACTTCCTCGTGAACGACGAGGTCATAGGCAAGATCGTGAACCTGGCAGAGCTCTCGGGCGACGACGTGGTGCTCGAGGTGGGGCCGGGCATCGGCACCCTCACGGTGGCCATGCTCGGCCGCGCCCGCGCGGTCTGCTCCATCGAGGCGGACCGCGAGCTCGAGGCGGTCCTGGCCGAGACCTGCGCGGACGACTCCGAGAAGTTCGCCCTGATCATGGGTGATGCCCTGCGCGTGGGCCCCGCCGACGTGGAGGCCGCGCTCGCAGGCTTGGGACTTAGGGACGGCGACTCGGCGACCATGCCGAACAAGTTCGTCGCCAACCTGCCCTACCAGGTGGCGGCGACGCTCATCCTCAAGTTCTTCCAGGAATTCGCGAGCCTCGAGCGTGCCTGCGTCATGGTCCAAGCCGAGGTCGCCGACCGTATCTGCGCCGCCCCCGGCAACAAGACCTACGGCGCCTACACGGCCAAGCTCGCCCTGCTCGCACGCCCGACGGGGCGCTTCGAGGTGGGGCCTGGTAATTTCATGCCGCCGCCCCACGTGGACTCGGCGGTCGTGCGCCTCGACCGCGCCCCTATGGCGGACCCGGTCACGGGCGAGCCCATAGACGCCGCCCGCGCCGCGCGCGTTGCCGCGGTCATCGACGCGGCGTTTGCCCAGCGTAGGAAGACGATCCGCAACTCCATGGGAGCGAACGGCTTCGACAAGGCGGCGCTCGACGCGGCTTTCGCGGCATGCGGGATTTCGCCGACCGCTCGCGCCGAGACGCTTTCGCCGGAGGACTTCGTCCGCCTGGAGGGCGCGCTTTCCCAGTAGCGCGGGGGAGGTGTACGGTCTTCTTTGTGCTGTTCACGAAGCCGTTGCTTGGGTGGCCGCTGCTTGCGGGGCATACCGAAAGGGGAGGTAGCGATGTCCGGGCTCAAGGTGCTCGACCAGATGATGCTTGCCGACGGCGAGCTCTTCCACAACTCCAAGGGGCGCGCCTGCCCGCTGCCCCGCCCTCTCGCCCCCGTGGCCGACACCCACGGCCACCTGGGGAGCCTTCACGGGCACGACCCCGCGCTCGCGCTCGCCCGCGCAGCCTTGGCTGGCGTCCGGCTGCTCGTCGTGCCCATCGACCCCGTGGACGAGTTCCCGCGCAAGTGGGCCGATGCCGACGAGCTCTTCCGCTTCCTAGACACCCATATCGCCATTGCGCGCGATTGCCTCGCCGAGGCGGCGGGGTCCGGCTGGGCGCCGCCCGCCTTTGATGGTTGGGACGCGCCCGAGCTCCTGGACAACGTGCACATCATCGCGGGGGCGCACCCCTATGGCGCCGAGTGCTTCGACGACCGCGCCGAGGCGCTCATGCGCGAGCTCCTTGCTTCCCCCCGTTGCGTGGGCGTGGGCGAGATCGGCCTGGACTTCGGTCCCTACAACGAGGTCGACCCCGCGGCCCAGGAGGCGTGCTTCCGCCGCCAGCTCAGGATCGCGCACGAGCTCGATTTGCCCGTGGAGCTCCATATCCGCGACGGCGAGGACGACATGGTAGGGGAGGCCCATGCCCTCGCGGTGCGCGTCCTGCGCGAGGAAGGCGTCCCCGAGGCCGGCTGCGACCTGCACTGCTTCACCTCCGATGCCCGCATCATGGAGGATTTCAAGCAGCTGGGCTGCCGAATCGCCTTTGGCGGCGCGGCCACGTTCTCGCGTTCCGAGGACATCCGCGAGGCACTGCGCCTCTGCCCGGAGCACCTGATACTCTCCGAGACCGACTGCCCCTTCATGGCCCCCGTCCCCCTGCGCGGCGAGGAGTGCGAGCCGGCTATGGTCGCCATCACGGCGGCGTTCATCGCCCAGGTTCGCGAGGAGGCCGGCGTCGCCCCGGCGGCGCGGACGTATGCCGCGCTGTGGAGAAACGCCTGCGAGCTCTTTGGGTTGTAGCGAGGGACTTGGGGAGCGCGTTTTTCTCGGTGCCGTAGGCTTCACGGGTTTCTTGGCGCTCTGCTATAGAAGGGCGCCAAGAAACAAAATCCGTGATTATCAGTCCAAATCACCGTTTTTTCTGCCCTAATACCCTGCTTCAGGAGGGCGGTAAGAAGTCCGTTCGAGGGAGGCTGCATGTCGCGCGGCTATCGGGTCCCGGTCGTTACCTGGCTTATCTTCGAAGCCGTCGCCGTTGGGCTTTGGCTCGGATTGGGCAACATCTTCTACCTCGTTAACTTCACCTACATCGGTACGTGCCTTGCTGTGGCGATGGCGCTCTTCGCGGCCGGCCATCGCGGGGCCCGTAGATTCTGCATGTTTGCCGTTGGCCTCTATATGCTGGTCTACCTGGGGCTTATTCGCGGAGAGAACATGCAGATCGAGGGATTCTGGTACTTCCTCTTCCTCGGGGTCTTCGAGGGGGCGACCATCCATTATCTCGTCGCGAAGGTTGCCGGTCCCGTCGTCTTTGGCCGAGGCTGGTGCGGATACGCCTGTTGGACGGCGGCCTTCCTTGAGCTCCTTCCCTGGAAGAAAAGCCCCGGCAGAAAGCCTGGCCTCGGTATGCTCCGCTATATCGTGCTCGCGGGCTCCTGCATGCTCGTGCTCGTGGGGATGGCCGCGGGCGTCCTCAACGACCGTGCTATGTTCGCGGCTTTTATTGCCGGCAACGCCGCCTACTATGCAATCGGTATCGCGCTTGCCGCGGCCCTGCGCGACAACCGCGCCTTCTGCAAGTACGTTTGTCCCGTCGGAGCGCTCATGAAGCCCGCGGCGTATATGAGCAGGCTGCGCGTGACCTGCGACCACGGCAAGTGCGTGGGGTGCAAGGCGTGTCTCGCTGCTTGCCCCATGGACGTCGATATGCTTGATGATTCCCGTCGCCGCAGGAACGGCACCGAGTGCATCCTGTGCCTCGAATGCGCGAACGCCTGCCCCAAGGACGCGCTCAAACTGTAGCGGCTAGGGTCGTCTTTCCTTGGCGCCTGTCGAGAGCTCGGGGTTGCGGCTCCCTGCCACCCTGCTGTAGAAGGGGGGCAACGGGCAAAAAGGCCGGAAATCGGTCTCAAACGCCGCCTTGTGCCCTCTGGCACCCTGCCGCAGAAGGGTGCCAAGATGCCAAGAAGCCCAGCCTACAATCCCTCCGCAAATCGCGGCGCATCCCCGGCCGTGCTACCATATCCCTTACCGAAGGCGACCCCCAACCGTTAAGGATGGGGGTCGCCTTGTCTTTTCTTCGGTACAGCAAAGAAGACCACGGGCTCGTTGACCTGCGCTTGGTTGCCGGTGCGGTCGCCCATGAGGCCGCGGAGGCCTCGCTCGAGCTGCTCTATCCCACGCGCTGCGTCGGCTGCGAGCTACCGGGGGACCTGATCTGCGAGGACTGCGCGGCGGCGTTGCCGTGGGTGGAGCAGAGGCTCGCTTGCCCGGTATGCGGCTGCCCTTACGGCTCCCTGACCTGCACAAACTGTGAGGGGGACTGGGAGATGCGCGCGACGGTCTGCGCGCTTACCTTCTCCGGTGCGGCGGCCCGCATGGTCACCTGCCTCAAAGACCACCATGAGTTGAGGCTCGCGCCCGTGAACGCCGCGGCCATGCTCTGTGCGCTCGAGGAGGCCGCATTTTGGGACGCGACGGACGGGCGAAGCCGCTACGATCTGCACGAGATCGACGCGTGCTGCTTCGTGCCCGCGACGGCCGAAGCCTTTGCTCGAAGGGGCTTCGACCACATGGAGCTCACGGCGCGGGCCTTCTCGCAAGCGTCCGGAATCCCCTTGGCAGACGTTCTTGTGCGAGAGAAGGCCGCTGACCAGCGCAAACTTGGCAGGGCGGGACGCGCGAGGAACCTCGAGGGGACGGTCCGCGTCGTGGACGACGTGCGCGATATGCGCCTCTTGCTTCTCGACGACGTCGTGACCACGGGCGCGTCCATGCGCGAGGCGGCCCGCACCCTCCTCGCGCGCGGCGCCTCCTCAATAACCGCCTGCGCCCTCGCCCGCGTCTGGTGAGCGGGTTCGGCCGGGCCTCACGTGCGCGAACCATTTGCGGCAGGTGTTGGACAGGCCTGCTACCTGCGCGTATAATGCCATCACGTCTTGCTCAGGTCTGTGGTTGCGGGTCGAATCCTCGGCCCTAGCCCAAGGTAGACGAGGCCAAAGGGGTCCACGTAAGCGTCCGCGTGCGCGCGGCGCGATCATGGTTCGTCCTAGAAGTAAGCCGCACCGCCCGTCATACGCATGAGGCATACGGCCTCGCGGGCGAGAGGGCCGCAAGTGGCGGGCGCCGCGGCGCCCAAAGCGAATGCCCCGGTGCGCGAGTGTGGGGTCAAAGACCAGGTCAGCTGAGCAAGCGCCTGAACGGTAAGAGGAACGAGCGAGAAGACGGGACACACCATGACGAGCAACCACCTGGGCCGCAAGGCGGTCGCAACCATAGCCGCCGGCCTCGTGACGCTCAGCGTCGCGGGCTGCTCCATCGGCCCCGTCCAGCTGCCCGACGTCCCCCTGGACTTCCTCGACGGCCTCGTGACCACGACCTCCGTGGCCGACGCCGAGGCCGCGTTCAAGGCGCAGCGCTCCTCGGGCATCGACTCCTCCGAGCTCGTCCAGGCGGGCACGCTCACCGTGGGTCTTCTTCCCACCGCGACCGCCCCGTTCTGCTCGACCGCGCAGGACGGCTCGTACCAGGGCGTGAACATCGAGTTCGCCTACGCCGTGGGCGACGCGTGTGGCCTGCCCGTCAAGTTCGTCACCGTGACGGACCTCGCGAGTTCGCTCGGGACCTCCTGCGACCTCGTCGTGGGCGTCTCGACCGCCGACGGCGCCTCCGCAACGGGCGTCACCGTTATGGGGGACTACGCCGAGAGCGCCGTCGCCCTCTTTGGCAAGAAGCCCATCTCCACCGTGACCGACCTCTCGGGCAAGACCGTGGGCATCCAACCCGGCTCCGCCTCGCAGAAGGCGCTCTCCTCGGTCGACCTCGGCTGCGTCATGCAGTCCTTCTCGAGCATAAACGAGGCCATGGCCGCTCTGGGCACCGGCAGCGTCGAGTACGTGGTCTGCGACGCCTATGCGGGTTCCTACCTGGCCGAGGACTACGACGGCGTGAGCCTGCTGGGCACGCTCGACACCCCGGTCGCCATGGGCGTGGCCGTGAGCACCGCGAAGCCCACGCTCGCGAGCTCCGTCCAGACCGCCGTCGACTCCGTGCAGAACAACGGCCAGCTCGACATCATAAAGAGCCGCTGGGTGAACGGCGTCCAGACCCTCACCGCCGCCTCCAGGCTCTCCGGCCTCGACGCCGCTACCGGCCAGGCCTCTACCGCGGACGCCGCCTCTGGCCAGACCACGAATTCCGTCGCCGCACCCACGACCGATTCCGCGTCCGCCGAGTAGTTTGCGCCTCTGGCCAAAGTTCGTCTGATTCGGGGCCGTCCGGGCCCGTGTAATTGGGTAAGAGTTAGGTACGACGCGCGGGAGGACCACAGGGCCGCCCGCGCGAGGCAATCGTAAGGAGGCTCTTATGGTGGACATCAAGATTTCCGGTCGCAAGGTCACCGTATCCGACGCCCTGCGCGATCACGTGGAAGAAAAGGTCGGCAACGCCCTTAAGGTCTTCGATATCAAGCCCATGAGCTGCGACGTCGTGCTGCGCGTGGACAAGAACCCGTCCAACCCCGACCGCAAGGCCTGCGAGGTCACCGTCTTCGTCCGCGACAACGTGGTGCGCGTGGTCGCTTCCTCGAACGACATGTACGCCGCCATCGACGAGGCCGCCGAGAAGGCCACCCGTCAGCTGCGCAAGTACAAGACCCGCGTCGTCGATCGCCGCCAGCGTGCCCAGGCCCGTCACGCCGCTCCCATGAGCGCCGACGACCTCGCCACCCTCATCGAGCCCGCGCCCAACGAGGACGATGACGATCAGCTGGTCCGCGAGAAGGTCATCGACCTCGTGCCCATGACCGAGGAAGAGGCACTGGTCCAGACAGACCTTCTCGGTCACGATTTTTATGTGTTCACCAACGCGACGACCGGCCTCATCAACGTCATCTACCACCGCAAGAACGGCGGGTACGGTATCATCAAGCCCCGGATCGAAGAGAACGACGAGTAGGGAAGGAATCCTTTGAGCGATTCTGAGAACCAGCCGAACTCCCTAGATAGCAATGCAAATGCCCAGGCGTCGCAGGAAGCTGCGCGCCTGGGCCGCGCTTATCACGGCAAGGCAAACGTAAACATCATCGTGGACTCCTGCGCCGACTTCGCGCCCGAGGTGGCCGAGTCGCTGGGCGTCAAGGTCGTGAGCTTCTCCTTCGTCATGGGAGGGGAGGAGCACGTCGACGATTTCTGGAAGTCCATGACGCCGCATGAGTTCTACGACCGCATGCGCGCGGGCGAGCAGGCCACGACCGCGGCCGTCACGCCGGGTCATTATTTCGAGGTCTTCGAGGAGGCCGCCAAGGCAGGCGTGCCCACGGTCTACCTCGCGTTCACGCGCGGGCTCTCGTCCTCGGTCGACGCCGCGCGCCAGGCGGCCGACATGATCCACGAGAAGTACCCCGACTTCGAGCTCTATGTGGTGGACAACCTCTGCCCGTCCAGCGCGGCGGAGCTGCTTGCCATCGAGGCCGTGCGCCAGGCGGGCAACGGGCTTTCCGCGAAGGAGCTCGTGGAGTGGGCCGAGGAGGCGCGCTACTACATCCAGGGTTACTTCACGCTCGAGTCCTTCGACGCGCTGGCGCGCGGCGGGCGCATCCCGCCGGCGGCAGCCACGGTGGGCGGAAAGCTCGACATCAAGCCCGAGCTTTCCTATGACCTGAACGGTGCCCTCACGCTGCGCGGCATGTGCCGCGGCCGCAAGAAGGCCCTGCGCGCGATCCTGGCGGACTTCAAGGCCAACCGCCTGGAGGACGAGGACCTGGGCGGGATTCCCCTGCCCGTGGGCATCGTCTCGTCCGACGCCGAGAAGGACGCTCACTGGCTCGCCGACCAGCTCCGCAAGGAGCCCGGCTGCTCGGACGTCCCCATCATCTACAGCTCCGTCTCGCCCGTCATCGGCGCGCACGTGGGGCCGGGCATGGTGGCGCTCGTCTTCTGGGGCAAGGACCGCAGGGAGAGCCTGTCCTTCACCGACCGCCTTGCCCGCAAGGTGCGCGGCAAGTAGCGCGGTCTTCTTTGCAGTTATTCTCGCGTCCCGTGCCAAAGACGGCCGGGGCGCGACGCCTGTGTTTCGCTCGACCAAGAAAGGCAAGCATGACAATTTCCCGCAACCCCAAAGTCGCCTTCGTGGGCACCGGCATCATGGGCTCCGCCATTGCGGGGCACATCCTCGACGCCGGCTACGACCTCACCGTGAACAACCGCACCAAGGAGAAGGCCGAGGGTCTCCTGGCCCGCGGCGCCAAGTGGGCGGATACCCCCGCCGAGGCGGCCAAGGACGCCGACGTCGTGTTCACCATGGTGGGCTACCCGAACGACGTCGAGGACGTCTACCTGGCCACGGACGGCCTCATCCGCGCGGCGCGCAAGGGTGCTTGGCTCGTGGACCTCACCACGAGCTCCCCGCAGCTCGCGCGCGACATCCACGACGCGGCCGAGGTCGAGGACAAGCACGCCTTCGACTGCCCGGTTACGGGCGGACAGGCGGGTGCCGAGGCCGGCACGCTCACGCTCATCGTGGGCGCGACGCATGCCGAGGTCGAGCGCTCGGGCCTCTTGCCCCTGCTCGAGACCTTCTCGTCCAAGGTGTTCTATTTCGACGCGCCCGGCGCCGGCCAGACGGCCAAGCTCTGCAACCAGGTGAGCCTCGCGTCCTGCATGGTGGGCTACGCCGACGCGCTTGCCCTCGCTGAGCAGGGCGGTGTTGACCAGGAGCGCGTGCTCGAGCTCCTCGCGAGCGGCACGGGCGGCTCCGGCGCGGCCTCGACGCTCGCGCCCAAGTCCCTCGCGGGCGACTACAAGCCCGGGTTCATGGCCGAGCACCTGCGCAAGGACATCGCGCTCGCGCTCTCGAGCGCCCAGGACGCCGAGCTCGCGCTTCCCGGCGCCGAGACCGCCTTCGCGCTCTTTGACACGCTGTGCCAGGTGGGCGGCTCGCGCATGGGCACCCAGGCCCTGACGCTGCTCTATGCCGAGGAGGGCACCGCGGCTGCGGCCGGCCTCGATTGGTCGCTTCTCGATGCCGACGACGAGGGCTGCGGCGGCGACGGCTGCTGCGGCGGCCACGGCGACGGCTGCTGCGGCGGGCATGGCCACGGCGACGGCGACCACGAGTGCTGCGGCGGGCATGGCCACGGCGACGGCGACCACGAGTGCTGCGGCGGGCACGGGCACGATCACGGCGACGGCCACTGCTGCTGCCACGGGGAGGACTAGGTCCCGTGGACTACGGTTTCGCCGGGGCGGTACTCGCCCTGCTGTTCTTCTTCTTCGGGATCTTCGCCGGCGTGGGCGCGGGTGATATTCTCGCCAAGCGCTGCGTGACCAAGGGCGAGTACGTGCGTATGAACCTCTTGGCCTTCGTCGCGGCGACGATCGCGAGCACGGTGCTGATCGCCCTCGACCTCCTTATGGTCGAGGCGCTCGTCATCGGTTGTTTGGGCGGCGTGATCGCGGGGCTCAAGATGACCTTCGGCGAGTCCGTGGGCATCTGGAAGTTCGCCGATAAGCACTTCCGGACGAACAAGGACCATCTGCGACGCGCCCAGAACAGCGAGCGTGCCGAGGCGGTCCGCCGCGCCCGTCGCGACGGCGGTCCCGAGCCGGAGCTCATCAGCGTCCAAGAGGACGGCCCCGCGGGCAAGCCCTCGGGGAAATAGCGATTCTTTGCCGGGCGCCTCGCGGTGCCCGGCTTTGCGCGCTCGGGCCCTCGGGGCAGGCGGGCGCTCGGAAGCAAACAAGTTCCAAAAGCTAGAAAGAGGTACGAACGTATGGCAACTCAGGAAGCAGTCAACACCCAGCTCGCGGCGCTCATGAAGGAGCTCGAGGGCACGAGCCGTCGCCGCCGCCAGGAGGTCGCCCACAGGCTCGCCCTCGTGGCCAAGGCCGACCCCTCCAGGCTGCTCCCTTACCTAGACCAACTGGTCGAGACCCTCTCCCGTCCCGAGGCGCAGACCCGTTGGGAGATCCTGAGCGCCCTCTCCGAGATGTGCGACGACCACGCCGCCGAGCTCGAGCCCGCCTTCGAGGAGGCCGAGGCGTCTCTCTTCGACGACGATTCCGCCACGGTGAGGCTCGCCGCGTTCATCTTCATGTGCCGCTTCGGCCAGACGTCCAAGGAGCGCTCGGACAGGGTGTGGCCGCTCCTCGACGAGGCCATTCAGTGCTACCACGGCGACGCTGAGTACCGCGACATGCTCCAGGCGCTCCTGACCATGGTCCAGACCTGCGCGTCCGATGAGACCAAGGCCGCCCTCGCCGAGCGCGTGGCCTTCGACGCCGCGAACGGCACCGGCTACATCAAGACCTTCTCGGCCCAGATCGCCGAGGCCTGCAAGTAGCAATTTGGGGTCGGACCC
>DJRK01000015.1:22808-23777 GCA_002440065.1 Atopobium sp. UBA6362
TTGGGGTCTGACCCCAAATTCAGCAAGCCTAAAGCTCTGGGCTTTGCTTGTGCCTTGTCGCGGCTGCCCCAGCCCATTGGGGTAGAATCACGCCCTGTATGACCGCTTATCCAACGGCGCCGCGCGCCGGAAGAGGGGAACTGCATGTCTGACCAGAACACCGAGAAGCACGACGACGCCACAGCGAGCGAGGCAAACGAGCCCGCGACCGACGCCGCCAAGAAGACCGTCGTGAAGCCGGTCGTCACAAAGAAGTCCACGGCCAAGAAGCCCGCCCATACCGTGGGTCTGCCCATCGCCATCGTCATCGCCGTGGCAACGCTCGTCGTGGGCGTGCTCGTGGGCCGCTTCGCCCTGGGCTCCACCGGCAGCGTCTCGCTCAACGGCACCACGAGCCTGACCTCCGACCAGCTCGACTCCACGATCGCTTCCTACACCTACAACGGCAAGACCTCGAACATCACCGCCCGCGAGGTCATCACCCAGAACGGCTCCGTGGAGAACTCCGCCGACTCCGACGGCAACTACACCGTCCCGGCCGCGACCGACGTCATCTCCTATGCGCGCAACCAGATCGTGATGTCCGCCGCGAACGACCAGGGCATCACCGTTTCCGACGACGACGTGGACGCCTACGCGAACCAGATGTTCGGTTCCACTGACTATTCCTCGATCGCCTCGCAGTACAACATCGAAGAGGACACCGCCAAGGAGACCATCAAGCAGTCCGCCATCATGTCCAAGCTGCGCGATTCCGTGGTGACGACCACGGTCCCGACCCAGCCCACTGCTCCCACCAAGCCTTCCGACGACGCCCAGGACACCCCGACCGCCGACTACGCGAGCTACATCATCAACCTCGCCGGCGACGAGTGGGACTCCGAGAACAACACCTGGGCTTCTCAGGACGGCGACTACTACAACGCCCTCTCGACCTACGACATTTCCAACGACTCCGCGACCTATGCC
>DJRK01000015.1:23811-27254 GCA_002440065.1 Atopobium sp. UBA6362
CAGTCCAAGTACAGCACCGCGTACAGCCAGGTCTCGACCGAGTGGACCTCCTACTGCAACCAGCTGCTCTCCAAGGCCACCATCCAGATCGGCTCCCTGGCGGTCTAGGCCATGAGGGTCGCGATAAGCGCATGCCTGCTCGGTCGCCCCGTCCGCTACGACGGCGGCACCAAGCCGTGCGCCGAGGTCATCGAGCTTGCGAACAAAGTGGAAGTCTGCCCCGTGTGCCCCGAAGGGGCCGCGGGGCTTCCCGTGCCGCGCCCTCCCGCCGAGCAGCGAGAAGGGCGCGTGTTTCTTTCCGACGGCCGCGACGTGACCGGCGAGTTCGCGGCGGGCTCGGCCCGTATGCTCGAGCGCGTCCGCGCCGCCCATGCGCCGCTCGCCGTACTCAAGGCAAAAAGCCCTTCTTGCGGCGTGGGTCTGGTCTACGATGGAACCTATACCGGAACGTTGACGGCGGGGATGGGGACGTTTTCCTCCCTGCTAGAGAATGAGGGGGTCTGCATGGTCACCGAAGATACCGTGAAGAGCTGCAAGCCGTCCGTGGAGCATCCCGTGGCAATCGTCCTGGGGACGGGCCTTGGTCACCTGAAGGACTTGGTCAAGCCGGTGCGCCGCATCGACTACCATGACATCGACGGCTTCCCCGCGCACGCGAACCCCATCGAAGGCCACAGCTTCGAGGCCATTGTGGGTACGATCGACGAGGTCCCCGTGGTCGTCTACCCCGGCCGCGTCCACCTGTACCAGGGCTATAGCGCCGCCGAGGTCACTGCGCTCGTGCGCCACGCTCACCACCTAGGATGCCGCGATATCATCTTCGCCTGCGCCACGGGCTGCGTCCCCGGCAACGCCAACAAGGGTCTCGGCATCCTGACCGACCAGATCAACCTCACCGGCCGCAACCCGCTCGCCGAGTGGGACGAGCTGCGCGACGTCGACACTCCCTTTGTGGACATGAACGACGCCTATTCGCCCTACCTGCGCACGCTTGCCCGCGGCGTGGCCGATGACCTGGGCATTGCCGTGGAGGAGGGCGTGTACGCCGGCGTGCTGGGCCCGTGCTTCGAGACCCCGGCCGAGGTCGGGATGATGCGCGCGCTGGGCGTGTCCTATGTGGGTATGAGCACGGTCTGCGAGGTCATCATGGCCAAAGCGCTCGAGATGAACGTCCTCGGACTCACCCTTGCGGCGAACGAGGCCGGTGCCGCGGGCGTCGACCACGAGAGCGTCCTCGAGGAGGCGGGTCGCCACGCCGACGACTTCGAGCGGCTTGTGCGCGGCGTGCTGCACCTGCTGTAAAAATTGCCGCTTGAATTGCGGGGAGTCTTCCCGTATCATCAATACCTGCACGCCGGCATAGCTCAGTTGGTAGAGCACCGCTCTCGTAAAGCGGGGGTCATCGGTTCGAGTCCGATTGCCGGCTCCATTGTATTGCTGCAGGCCAGAGGCTCATCGAGCTTCTGGCCTGTTTTTTGTTGCGGGGGCAGATGACGCGCGGTATGTGGCGTGCACCTCTACTGATGCATACCGTCTACGCGTATCGGTCCTCTTATGCCTCTCCAAAACACGTAGACGATATGCGTCTATGGGGCTCATGAGTTCCTCGACGAATCCCTCAATGAGTGCAAAATCCGCTCAATTTGCGTTCCGGAAGAGAAACTCTGACTTTTCCGACATTTGCTACGGAACCTCCGAGTATCCAGGTGAGTTTCTCTTGTAAAAGCCCAGTTGGTTTAACTGCGCCGCGGTCCCATACTTGCGCATCCCGTAAGAAATGTCGGAAATATCAGAGTTTATGACATACCAGATTTGAATTCGCTTGCTTGGTGATAAATCAACTCCCAGCGAGATTGTAGGATTGTGATTTGTGGCCGAGTTAGACATAATAGAGTCCTAATAATCCCACGAAAAAGGATTCAATATGACCATAATCCCAATTAAAGAGCTTAAAGACACTGCGAAAATATCTCAGCAGTGTCACGAGTCGGACGAGCCGATCCAAATCACAAAGAACGGCTATGGTGATATGGTCGTCATGAGCGTTGAAACCTTCGAACGCTATGAGGAGCTTGTGCGGCGAGCGGCTCGTAGAGAACTCGCACGTGAAAAAGAGCTCGAAGAAACAGCGGCGGATGTTCGAGAAAGCATTAAGGAGTATGTGCAGGGTGAAGCACGTAATGCTGCAGAGATAATCTCCGAACTCAAGGCCCGCTATGAAGTATGAGGTAATCGCATCTTCGTTATTTGAGCGGCGACTTGCGAAAGCTATTGAGTTTTTGCAGTCTTCGCCAGAAGCGGAGAGGTCGGTACCAAAGCTATTTCAAGAACTGAGTGACAAGTTCGAGGTACTAGGCAATTATCCTCGGGTTTTCTCGATAGATGAAGAAATCAGCCGGAGGTCCAAAAGGGAAGTAAGGCGGGCAGCCGTATCGCATTTCCTGCTGTTTTACGAAATAGACGATGATGCTATGGAAGTTCGGCTTTTGACTTTGAGGCATCAGAAAGAAAGCCCTGATATCTATTATCTAGTGGAGTAACGTCTCGGAGAGCTTAAACAGGGGTGCGCAAGGATGGGAACCGCGGTCCTCACGTGAGCGCAGGACCGGGTCCCCATAAAACCACCCGTTCGCGCAGGACCATTCGGGTACAATGGGTAGCGACAGGGGCTTAAACCCTCCTGTTCAGCAAATCTGTTTTGTGGGCTTGCCCACAGGGAACAGCCGCCGTGCAGGGCGGCTGTTCCCATTTAACGCGGGCGAGCCCATTAAGCTGCCGAGTTTTGGAATTGCGCACCAACTAAATTGCTATATTTGATAAAAGGACATAAAGACCTGGAGGTCGTCTTATGCCAGTGCTGAGCATGTTCTACGGGATTATTGTCAGGATGTATAGGGAGCTTGGCGGTCAACACAATCTTCCTCATTTGCATGCAGAGTTTTCTGGCGAGGAAGTTGTTGTCGCTTTGGATGGCACTGTATTGGAAGGCTCCATTCCAAAGAACAAGATGAAGCTGCTTTTGGCTTGGATGGAGATACATAGTGACGAGCTATATGCGAACTGGAAATTGCTCAGCGATGGCGAGAAATTCTATCGTATCGACCCCCTTAAATAGGTGGTGCTTAGATGAGTCCGACGATTTCAAGCGTTGAGCCTCAACCAGGGCTTAAGTTACTTCTGATATACGCATCGGGGGAGAAAAAGATATTTGATGTGACTCCCTATGCAAATGGCTCCTGGTATGGTGCCCTGCAAAATCCAGATTATTTCTCGCATGTGAGGCTTCTTCCTGATGGCTCCGGAATCGAGTGGCCTGATGGCCAAGATATCGCCCCACACGAGCTCTATGAGTTGAGTGTTTCGCTTTAGAAAAGGCTCAGACCTAAGAAAGACAGATGGGAACCGCGGTCCTCACGTAGGGGCAGGACCGGGTCCCCATAAAA
>DJRK01000015.1:27361-27489 GCA_002440065.1 Atopobium sp. UBA6362
CCATTTAACGCGGGCGAGCCCACCGGGTTATCTGTCCCTAAAGATCAGGTTCAGAATCACAAGCAGTGCCAATAAGTGCGACAAAGCCAGCAAGAACACGATGAGGTCGTCCATGGGAACCCTCCAAT
>DJRK01000015.1:27498-28497 GCA_002440065.1 Atopobium sp. UBA6362
GCGCCGCCTGTAGCTAGAACAATTGTACTGCTGTAACCAGGAGCAAAGCAAACCATTACGTTAGACTTTCCGCAGGTCAACGACAAAATTTGCGCCAGCCTCCGTTGCATCCCATCTCAAAAGATGCCGATTTCCCTTTCAAATTTCGCACGACGTTTACGTATTGGACGTGTGGGAATACCGTCGTGCCATGGGAGGGGGTACTTAATTGTGATAAGGTGGCTTTAAGCCGCGTCACGCGTAGGCACGGCTTTTTGTTCCAAGAAATGTACGACCACATATCTTGCTTCCGGAGAGGCAGCGCCTGGTGCGTGTCTCCGAGGTTCAAGGGAATGAATATACGTCTCCCGCAGGGTTCAGTATCCGGGGCGTAGCCGTAGCTTTTTGCGACAGCGAGTCCCAGCCGAGGACCCTGCGATAACCGTATCAGGACACCGCCATGGCAAAATCTCGCTGGTATGTCATACAGGTCCCCTCGGGTCGCGAGCGCACGTTGGCGCAAGCCATACGTCGCGTTGCAGCAGAGGAACAGACGGCTCAATCGGTTGAACTCGCCGCTCAAGGCGCCGACACCGAGCAAAAGCAGGTTCTGGAGGAGTGCTTTAGCCCTCGTTTTCAGACCCAGAAGAAGGTCCACGGTGAGTGGGAAAACGTCGAGGAGCTGCTCTTTCCTGGCTATCTCATAGCTGTGACCGCATATCCCGACGCCCTGAAGCTCGCGCTTCGTCGCGTGCCGGAGTTCACCCGGCTTCTTGCGGTGGGGGAGACGTTCGTTCCCTTGTCCGAGAGCGACCAGGACCTTATCAACACGTTCACGCGCGAAGGTCGGCGTTGCGTCCCCATGTCCTTTGGCGTGACGGACGGCGACAGAGTGCTGGTCACGAGCGGGCCGCTCACCGGCAAAGAAGCGCTCATAAAGAGCGTGAACCGTCGCAAAAGCCTCGCTTACCTCGAGTTCCAGATATGTGGCCGAACCGTAACGACCAAAGTCGGCCTCGG
>DJRK01000017.1:0-5113 GCA_002440065.1 Atopobium sp. UBA6362
CCAGCGCCGATGGTACTGCGGGACAGCCCGTGGGAGAGCAGGGCGCCGCCGGCCACGAAGGGGCTCTTTCTTTTCGCTCCAATTCATCAAACTTTCAGACCCCCGCGGTTCGCGCCGCGGGGGTCTCTTCGTATGAAAGGCATGCAAATGGTCAAGCTCATCTTTGTGGATATGGACGGGACGTTCCTCTTGCCGGATAAGACTATCTCTGACGAGAACCTACGGATTCTTGACCAGGCTTATGAGCTTGGCGTGCAGTTCGTTCCCTGTACGGGGCGCAATGTATCCGGCTTGCCTAAGCAGCTGATTGCGCATCCGTGCGTTAAGTATGCCGTTTGTTGCAACGGCGCCCTGGTATGCGATGCAAAGAGCGGCGAAGTCATTCATGAGGTTGACTTGGATGACGTTCTTGTTCATGAGCTGTGGAGTGAGCTTCGCGATTTGCCTGTGAGCTTTGACGTGTTCGCCGATTCGACCGTTTATACGACCGATGACCGTTGGCATTTTCTTGACGATATCCCTGTAAGCGAATCTACGCGTTCGGCGATTAAGCAGATGCGTACAAGGTCTTCTATATCGGTGGATGAGTTGCTTGAGAAGTGCGGGCCGGTTTGTCGCGTGAACTTGTTCTACCTTGATGAGGAGAGCAAGCACAAGGTTTGGGAAATTGTCGATGCGAATCCCAAGCTTACGCGTGCGAGCTCGCTTCCTTGCAACATCGAGATCACGAGATTCGATGCAAATAAGGGAACTGGCCTTAAGTGGCTGTGTAAGAGGCTTGGAATCGAAACTCGCGACACGATCGCATTTGGCGATGCGAGCAACGACGTTAGCATGCTTTTGGCCTCAGGTGACGGCGTCGCTATGGGCAATGCGCTTCCTGAAGCATTTGCTGCCGCCGATCACGTGACCGTCTCGAACTCTGAATCCGGGGTTGCCCGCTATCTGGAACCCATTTTTGTCCAAGGCGTGCGTTAGAATCGGGTACGGTGAATAACGGTGAGGTTGGAGGCCCTATGAGCGACGTTCTCGAGCGCTTTTTGCGCTATGTGCAGGTGGATTCTCAGTCAGATGAGGCTCATGAGGACGTGACGCCTTCGACTCCGCGGCAGCACGAGATGGCGCGCGTCCTGGGTGACGAGCTCAAGAACATCGGGTGCACCGACGTGGACGTCGACGGGCATGCTTATGTGACGGCGACGCTTCCCGCCTCGAGCGGATTTGAGGGTGTCCCGGCTCTGATGCTCTGTGCTCACATAGACACGGCGCCTGATGCCCCCGGTGCTGGCGTGAAACCGCATGTCGTTCATTACGAAGGCGGTGCCTTGGTTTCTGGCGTGGTCAACGGCGTTACGGTGCAGACGACGCCCGAGCAGGTGCCCGACTTGGCCAAGTTCGCGGGTCAAGATATTGTTGTGACCGACGGCACCACGCTCCTAGGGGCCGACGATAAGGCTGGCGTTGCCGAGATCTGTGCCCTTCTCGCTAGGTTGGTGGCGCATCCCGAGCTTAAGCACCCCGAGCTAAAGATTGCTTTTGTCCCGGATGAGGAGATCGGTCACGGCGCAGGTCTCTTGGACCTCGAGAAGCTCGGGGCAGCGTATGGATACACGGTCGACGGTGAGGCCCTGGGTGAGTTCAACTACGAGTGTTTTAGCGCCTGTGAGGCCACGGTGCACGTCCACGGCGTGATGGTCCACCCGGGCAGCGCGAAGGATGTCATGGTCAACGCTATTACGGTGGCCTCTGAGTTCCAGCAGATGGTGCCTGCATGGGAACGCCCGGAGCACACGTCTGGACGTGAGGGCTTCTATCACCCGACGGACATCTCCGGTACGGCAAGCGAGGTCGTCCTTAAGTACATCGTGCGTGACTTCGACTCCGAGCTCTTCTCGAGGCGCCAAGAGGCTTTGCACGAGGTCGCGGCGTTTCTCAATGCGCGCTATGGCGAGGGGACCGTTGAGGTCGAGGTGCGCCAGCAGTACCGCAACATGGCGGAGCATTTTGCTGACAAGCAGTTCCTCATCGACAACGCGCTCGAGGCAAACCGCGAGGCCGGGGTCGAGCCGTCGATCGTGGCGGTGCGCGGAGGCACCGATGGAGCCCAGCTCACGTTCCGCGGGCTTCCCTGTCCGAACCTGGCGACCGGTGGTTACAACGCCCACTCGGTCCGCGAGTTCATCCCGGTAGGCAACCTCGAGGCGACGGTGGACATCCTAGAGCACCTGGTGGCCAAGTTCGCATAAGGGGGATCCGGGTTGCTCTTTGCGCTTCTGTCTATAGCAGCGGTTCTGCCGGGGTCCGTGGCGACGTTCCTGGAACACGTGAACGGCCCCCTGCGTCTTGCAGAACGGCACCATAGCCACCATGATACGTATGTCGTCTCGCCGGACTTCACGCGCGCGCTCGTGGTGGCGACGCTCATGGTGGGCTGCATCGGCGTCATGCTCTCCCTGCTCTGTTTCATGGGGGTCTTCTCGGCCGGGTACCTGCAAGTTCTCGCCTTTACGAACGCGTTCGTCTATACGATGTTCGTGTTGTGGATCTGCCTCGTGCGCTATAAGGTGGCGCTCTTTGAGGATCACGTGGTGGTCACTCCGTGTTTTGGGAACGAGGCATGCCTCTTCTATTCGGACATCGTCGATACCGAGTGGGTCGGGGTCAGGCGGCGCTCCGGCTACCGAGACCTGAGGCTCATCGCGAAGGACGATGCGGTGACCGTGAGAGGGATCGTCGACATCGAGCAGGTCCTTCTTCATGTCGACCGCTTTGATGTGCTGGCGCCGCTGGGAGGCGGCGAGGATAGTCCGATCGAGAACTTGGCGAAGCAGCTGAGGGCGCAGGATTCTACGGTCCGTGCAAGGGTTGCCAGGTCACGCGACACAAAGAAGAACGGGGATATCGATGATTAAGCTCGCTCTTTCGGATATGGACAACACGCTCGTCCCCTTGGGCGCTCGCGGCATCAGCAAAAGGACGAACGAGGCCATCCACGCGGTCCTGGACGCCGGCGTGCTCTTTGGACCGGCGACGGGGCGCGACTTCGTCGAGCTTATGCGCTTGTTCAGGACCGATGAGGACTGCTTCATGACGGGCATCTTCTCGAACGGCAAGCGCGTGAGGGCGCGCGGCGAGTACGTCTCGCTCACGCTGATCCCGCATGAGCAGCTCGTGCGGGTGGCCAGGGCCTTAGAGCCCGAGAAGGACATGTTCCTCTGCTGTTATCCTGCCAAGACGAACCTGCTTAACCCCGCCTACGTGATCGGCGCGCCTTCGGAGGAGGTCGTGAACCACTTCGAGGCGATGACGAAGTTCGTTGGCGGCATGGTCGATGAGGTCCCGGACGTGGACTTCGTTGCGGCGACGGTCGCGTGCCCCGGACCTGCCGAGCGCATGGCTCGCTGCAAAGAGCTCGTGGAGTCGGCGGTCCCGGAGCTGAGGATCGTCTCGCCCATTCCCGAGTGGTTCGACATCATGCCGCGGGACGTCTCCAAGGCCAAGGGGCTCGATACGCTGCTCGAGGCGACGGGCATCGGGCTCGATGAGGTCGTCGTGTTCGGCGATGCGGCGAACGACCTGGAGATTCTTCGTAAGGTGAAGTATTCGGTCGCGGTGAGCAACGCGATTCCCGAGGTCGCAAAGACCGCGAACTACCACATCGGGCCCTGTGCCGACGAGGGTGTGGCCGACGCGCTGTTCCAGATAGCTGAAGCAAGCAAGAACGGTGAGCTGCCGGAATTCTTGCGGGATTAGGAGCTTGGCTTGAAGCTGCCGCAAATAACCAGGAGGCGGGCAATCGCCGGGGGAGCGGCGGTCGTGGCCGTGGGGGCCGCGACCGCTGTGGGCGTCTCCCGCTGCTCGCACGGCGACGCGGACATGCCTGCTGAGCCCACGACGAGCGGCGATGCCGCGGCGGGCAAGCGTGGAGGAAAACTTGTCCTGTACACTTCGTGCAACGATGCGTTGGTCAACGCCGTGGTCCCGGCGTTTTCCCAGGAGACGGGGGTCGTCGTGGACGTGCGCCAGATGACGACGTCCGAGTGCCGCGACTATGCGGCGGCCGAGGTCGCGGCTGGTTCCGCGATCGGCGACGTCGTGTGGGGCGGCGATGAGAGCTGGTTTGCCGCGGGCGAGGGATGCTTCGAGAAGTACTTCTCGGCGGGGAACCAGTCGGTGCGCGACGATTGCCGCAACGAGGGAGGCTGTGCGACCCCGGTGACGCGCGAGGTGTGCGTGATCGCGGTGAACAAGGCCCTGGCAGAGAAGCTCCAGCTGGAGGTTAAGAGCTACGAGAGCCTGCTGGCTGGGGCTTGTGCGGGGCTCGTGGCGATACCCGATCCAAAGACGGACGCTGCGGGGCTTTCTCAAGTTGAGGCCGTGTTGGCTGCCGGGGACGCGCAAAAGGCGAAAACCGATGCATCGGCCGTTACGTCAGGGGAGGCGAGTGCGGCTGCGAGCACCACCGAGAAGAGCGATCCGGCTGGGGAAGCGGCCGCGCAGCCCGCTGACGCTGCTGCCGGGGATGCCGTTGCTTCCGGGGCTGCGACGGAGGCTTTGGACGGCCAAGCGCTGCTTGCCGGAATTTCGGCTCAGATTGGCGACAAGGTGTTCCCTACGTCCGAGGACGTGATCGAGGCGGTTCTTAACGGAGAGGCGGTCGCGGGTCTCGTGTATGAGCAGCTTGCCCAGGATTTTGCGTCGTCGACGGGGGAAATCGAGGTCGTCTACCCGCAAGAGGGCGCACTGGTCGCCCATGGATGCGCGGCTATCGTGAAGGGCTGCGACAACCATGAGCAGGCGCGATCGTGGGTCGACTATGTGACAGGCGATTCCTGCCAGTGGGCAGCTGCTGGGAAATCGGCCGTGAGAAGCGTGAAGGACGGGGTCGCCCTGCGCGAAGGGATGCCTGCGGACGATAAGCTGGAGGTCCTGCAAAAGACGGACGATGATGCCCCGACAATTTGGGATTCTTTGCGCGGGTAAAGCACGGAGATTTGTGGAGCTTCCTTCACATCCTTGACGCGATTGAGGGATGCGCGTATATTACTTTCTTGCGCAAACGCGTGATTACATATTGCGGGGTGGAGCAGTCTGGTAGCTCGTCGGGCTCATA
>DJRK01000017.1:5135-11616 GCA_002440065.1 Atopobium sp. UBA6362
AGGTCGTTGGTTCAAATCCAGCCCCCGCGACCATAAATGCCCAGGTCATCGGCTTAGCCGGTGGCCTTTTTTCTTTATGTGTAGCAAATGCGTAGCGATTGCGTAGTTTAATCGACCCCTCTGTAAAAATCAACCAATTTAGATAGTTAATATTCCTATACTTAAGGGGGCACGCGAGCTGTTCACCTGGGGTACGAGAAGGAGCTCCATTGCTATTGAGCGCGGCAAAGAAAGGCGATGCAAACGGAACGCGCCGATTAAGGGAGAGGTTATAAATGCATGCGTACGCTACTTTAGCTGACGAAACGACGATTGCTTTCTCGGATGTCCTTGACGATGGCTCGGTGGAGGTCCTGATCGAGAGGCCCACGGACGAAGGATTCGATTCGGCGCGGTACTCGGTGCCGTCGCTTGCTCGTCTAGCCTCCTCGGGCTTCTCCGCCACCGACCTAGGCGAGCTTGACTCGTTTGTTGCGCGCCATGCGCCCATCATATCCGGGCTCGCCCGGGACCGAGGACTCGCCTATGCCTAAACTCTACGATTTTCTTGGGTTCAAGGTCTATTTTTGGGCCTCTGACGGCGATGAGCCCGTCCATGTTCGCGTCTCAAAAGGGAAGCCGACGGCCAATTCGACGAAGATATGGCTCACGGCGGCAGGCGGATGCATCGTTGCGAGAAATACGTCGGGCCTGACCCGCAGGGAGCTTTCCCTGGTCTGCGAGTTCGTTGCGGCGGAGCATTCCCGAATCTGCAAAGCTTGGGAAACGCAGCTCCGCGCCGAAGTCCGTTTCTATTGCTAAGTCATGTGAAGACCGTCGCGTAGCGGCAGTGCCGAATCTTGGCCCGGTGACCTTGCATCGCGATGAGGCGGTGCAATACTTGAGGCGTCCTTGTGTCCCGTAAGGAGAGGAGCCTTACTATGATGGGTCGTTTGAGGGCGATGCGCGAGCCGCTGAAGTATGTCCAGGGCCGCGATGCCACGCTCAAGTTTTGCGAGGAAATGGGCTACATGGGCAAGCGGTGGCTCTTTATCTGCTCGCACAGCGGCTACAAAGCCTGCCACGACAAGATCGAGAAGAGCTTTGGCGACAAGGACGATTACCGTCGCTATGAGGTCTTCAAGGGCATCTCGAGCTACGGCGAGATCGACCGCATGAAAGCCATCGTCGAGGAGGACAAGATCGACGTTGTGGTGGGCGTCGGCGGCGGCAGCGCCGTGGACACCGCCAAAGCGACGGCGTACTACTCCGGGACCCATATCGTCATCGTCCCGACCGTCGCCGCGACCGACGCTCCGTGCACGGGCCTCTCGGTCATCTACAACGACGACCACAGCTTCTCGAAGTACCTCTTCTACCCGACGAACCCCGACGCCGTCATGGTCGACACGACCGTGATCGCCGAAGCCCCCGTCAGGTTCCTCATCGCCGGCATGGGCGACGCCCTAGGCACGTATTTCGAGGGCCGCGCGTCCATCCGCACGGAGTCCGCGAGCCTGGAGGGCACCGGCATCACCCGCGCTGGCATGGCCCTCGCGAAGCTGTGCTACGAGACGCTGCACGAGTACGGTGCCCAGGCGGTCGAGGCGTGCAAACTCGGCGTCGTGACTCCGGCCCTGGAGAACATCGTCGAGGCCAACGTCTATCTCTCGGGCGTTGGTGCCGACAACGTGAACTGCGCGGCCGCACACTCCTTCTACAACGGCGTTACTTCCCTTGGCATCAAGCATGCCGACCACGGCTGCTGCGTGGCCCTGGGCACCATCGTCCAGCTCGTGCTAGAAGGCGCGCCCAAGGACGAGGTCAAGGAGGTCCAGGACTTCTGCATGGAGGTCGGCCTCCCTGTGACGCTCGAGGAGATCGGCGTGACCACGGACGAGCAGGTCAAGGCCATCTCCGAGGCGGCGTGCGTGGACGGCGAGACGATCCACAACCTCGCGGGCGACGTGAAGCCGATCGAGCTCTACTCCGCGATCCTGCAGGCGGACGCTATGGGCAAGGCGGCCCTCGGCAAGTAGCGGTTCTTCTTCAAGAACGACCAGCAAAGAAGGGTGGGCAGCTCCGTGCAACGCGGAGCTGCCCACCCTTGTTCTGCGAAGGCGATGCGCTCGCCGGTGCGCCGCCGGGCGCTGGAGGTCTTCTTGCTACTCGTTCTCGAAGTCCTCGGGCACGGTATCGACGGGGAAGTCGCCGTAGTAGGTGATGCCGTCCTTGCCGTGCTCCTTGGTGTAGTAGAGCGCCTTGTCGGCATCGCGGAACAGCACGGGGCTGGGGTTGGGGCGCTGGGTGAACGCGACGCCGACGCTGAGCGAGACCGGGGGCAGGTCGCCCGTTCCCTTGGCCAGGCATTCGTTGATGTAGTCGATCTTCTCGGTAATGGTGTAGGCGAGGTCGGGCGTCATCTCGACCATGATGATCGCGAACTCGTCGCCGCCGATGCGGCACACGTGGTCGATGTTGCGGAACGTGGTGCGAAGAAGCTCGGCCACCTCCTTCAGGATCTTGTCGCCCATGGCGTGGCCGTACGTGTCGTTCACGTGCTTGAACGTGTCCACGTCCACGAGGATGAGCGCGAAGGGGTGCTCGTCCTCCTCTGTGAGGTAGACGCCGAGCATGCGGTCGAAGGAGCCGCGGTTGAGAAGGTCCGTGAGCGCGTCGTGCTCGGCCTGGTGCCGAATGAGTTTCTGCGTCTCGACGTTCTGCTCGAAGACCCGGTTGTACGTCTCGGCGAGATGCTGGAGCTCGGCCGCCCCCGTCACGGGGAACTCGGCTCCGGAGACGATGCTCGCGCTGTACTTGATCAGCGGGCGGATGATGAGCCTCCGCACGATGACGCAGACGGCCACCATGAGGACGGCGAAGGCGGCGATGGCGACGCCGAGCTTGCGGTAAACGTTCCAGAACAGGTTCTGCGCCTGCGTCTGGGCGTTGCGGGTCTGGTGCACGAGCTCGGAGGCGCAGCTCGAGACCTTGGCGTCTATCTCGGACTTGCCGGACTGGTAGAGCGAGTTGGTCAGGAGCTGCTGGGCACGCTCGGTGAGCTCCTGGTGGCTGAGGCCGGCGTCGCCCTGGGCGATGCCCGTGTCGCGGATGCGCTCGGGGCACGAGGCGAGGTCGATGTCGTTCGCCTCCACCACGAGGCGCATGGCGTAGACCTCGGTCTGAGCGAGGCTGTCCGACCCCTCGAGCGCCTTGTTGAGCGTGATGAACGCGTCCGTGCCGTCGAAGTGCCTCTTGAGCGTGTCGACGGCCTTCTCGCGGCGCTTCATGCCGTCGAGCTCCTCGAAGTAGGCGTCGATGTACTTCTTGTTGCCGGTGATGGCGGAGAGCCTGGCCTGCTCGGTCAGGTAATCGGACGCCGACTGGAGGTCGGTCACCGCCGACTCGCACGTCATGTAGGTGTTCGAGGCGTCCTCGAGGGCCTTGAACTGCTCGGCGCCGCTCGAGAACAGGAAGGCGCACAGCGCGCCGAGAAGCACGGTCACGACCATGCTGCAGATGCTGACGTAATTGACGTGGATCTTGCGACTCATCCCGGCCCCTCCAACGGCTGCTTCGCGGGGTTGCCGGGTCCAAGGTGGTGGCGATGAGCGCGACAACTCCCAAAAAGATACTCCTTGGAAGGCGGGAGGGGCCCTAAGTTTAGGCATGCGGTGAGGTAGGGGCCGTGAACGCCCGACTCAGCGACGGGCCGCATGTTGCCGCGTCGCGTGTTGGCGCCGCTGCGTGTCCCGGCGCTGCCCTGGACGGTTACAATCAAAGGACCTCTGCCCGGTCCTCGCGCCGCGGGGCGCGGCCTCGGGCCTGACAAGAGGCGGGACGAAAGACGACGCTGCGGCCGCATGCGGTCGCGAGGAGGCATCATGCAAGACGGGTTCGTCAAGGTCGCGGCGGTAACGCCCGAGGTCAGGGTGGCAGACGTGGCCTTCAACGTCGCGTCGTGCGTCAAGCGCGCCCGCGAGGCGTGCGAAGAGATGGGCGCCGTGGTCGTGGTCCTTCCCGAGCTCTGCCTGACGGCGTACACCTGCGAGGACCTCTTTTGGCAAGACGCCCTTCTCGACGCCGCCGAGAAGGGCCTGGCCGACTTCGCCCAGCAGACGAGCGACCTGAACGCCCTGCTCTGGGTCGGCCTGCCCGTGCGGGTGAACGCGAAGCTCTACAACTGCGCCGCCGCCGTGTGCGCTGGCATGGTCCTGGGCGTGGTCCCCAAGCGCCACCTGCCCACCTACAACGAGTTCTACGAGGGGCGCCGCTTCGTGAGCGGGACCTGCGACGTCGTTCCCATCGACATCGCGGGCCAGCTCGACGTGCCCTTTGGCGCGAGCCAGCTCTTCTCGTGCGAGGACATGCCCGAGCTCGTGGTCGCCGCCGAGCTGTGCGAGGACCTCTGGGTTCCCGAGCCGCCGTCGATCGCGCACGCGAAGGCCGGGGCGACGTTGATCGTGAACCTCTCGGCCAGCAACGCCGTGGTGGGCAAGGCCGACTACCGACGCAGCCTCGTCTCGGGCCAGTCCGCCCGCCTCATCTGCGGCTACGTGTACGCGAGCGCGGGCGAGGGCGAGTCGACGCAGGACGTGGTCTTCTCGGGGCACGACCTCGTGGCCGAGAACGGGCGCGTCCTCGCGGAGAGCGAGCCCTTCGGCGAGGGCACGGCGGTGTCCGAGGTGGACGTGCGCCTGCTCGCCGCCGAGCGCCGCCGCATGTCGACCTTCGACGTGGCCGCGAGCCCGCTCCAGCGCGATTACCACGTCGCGCGCTTCTCGCTCTCTTGCCAAGAAACCCGGCTCACCCGCTACGTCGACCCGCAGCCGTTCGTGCCGGCCGACCCCGCCCGCCGCGCGGAGCGGTGCGAGGACGTCTTCAACATCCAGGCCCACGGCCTGGCCAAGCGCCTTTCCCACACGCACGCGACCCGCGCCGTGATCGGCATCTCGGGCGGGCTCGACTCCACGCTGGCGCTCCTGGTCACGGCGCGCGCCTTCGACCTGCTGGGGATCGACCGCTCCGGCATCATCAGCGTGACGATGCCGGGCTTCGGCACGACGAACCGCACGCACGACAACGCGACCAAGCTCACCGAGTCCCTGGGCGCCGACCTGCGCGAGGTGAACATCGGCGACGCCGTGCGCCTGCACTTCTCGGACATCGGGCACGACGAGTCGGTCCACGACGTTACCTACGAGAACTCCCAGGCGCGCGAGCGCACGCAGATCCTCATGGACATCGCCAACCAGGAGGGCGGCATGGTCATAGGCACGGGCGACCTCTCCGAGCTCGCGCTGGGCTGGGCGACCTACAACGGAGACCACATGAGCATGTACGCCGTGAACGCGAGCGTGCCCAAGACCCTCGTGCGCCACCTCGTGCGCTACGTGGCCGATACCTGCGGAAACGCCGAGGAGTCCGAGGTGCTCTACGACGTGCTCGACACCCCGGTGTCGCCCGAGCTCCTGCCTGCGACGGGCGACGGCGAGATCTCGCAGAAGACCGAGGACCTCGTGGGCCCCTATGAGCTGCACGACTTCTTCCTGTACGAGGTGCTGCGCCGCGGCACCTCTCCGCGCAAGGTCTACCGCCTGGCGCGCTATGCCCTGGGCGAGAAGTACGCCGATGCCGAGATTCTCAAGTGGCTGAAGGTGTTCTATCGCCGCTACTTCGCGCAGCAGTTCAAGCGCAGCTGCCTGCCGGACGGCCCCAAGGTGGGCAGCGCCGCGGTGAGCCCGCGCGGCGACCTGCGTATGCCGAGCGACGCGTGCGCCGCCGTGTGGCAATCCGAGCTCGAGGAACTGTAGGGGCCAAGAACGGCGTTCTTCTCCGGTGCCTTGCGTGGTTGCGCGCAGATAACCCGTTCGTTTGACTTCTTGGGGTCAAGCGGACGGGTTTTGTGCGCGGAAATGGGCGTTGCGGGGTCAAGGGAGCGATTTAATTGCGCAGAGCGTGGCGATGGAGTCAAGGGAACGTTGAAGTTGCGCAGGGTCTGGCGGCAGAGTCAAACGAACGTCGGAATTGCGCGGTGCGTGCCGGTGGGGCTGCGCGGAGCGTGAAGGCGGCGCCAGGGGAACGGTGTAATTAAGCAGAGCGTGAAGGCGGGGTCAACGCGACGGGATATTTGTGCGCCGCCTGCGCCGCCCGACTCTGCTTGCAGCTCCACGACCCTCGCAGCCCCTATTGACCTGCGCATCACAAAATCTAAGTGCCGCTTGTAAGATTTTTTCTATCCCGATGGTATAAATCCGGCGCGGTGGGTATTATTCCTACCGTTGGATACAGCGCCCCCGACTCAGACTCGGCCGCGGGACGCATACGCGCGCCGCATGGCGCACAGAAGGAGGTTCTTTAGCATGACTCTTAAGCCGTTGGGTGATCGCGTCCTCGTCAAGCCCGCTCCCAAGGAGGAGAAGACTTCCTCGGGCCTCTATATTTCCTCTGGTGCCCAGGAGAAGCCGCAGCGCGGCGAGGTCGTCGCCGTGGGCGCCGGCAA
>DJRK01000129.1 GCA_002440065.1 Atopobium sp. UBA6362
CGCGAGATGACCCGCGCCATGACGCAGGCCGACTTCGACGGCTTCGAGCGCACGAAGACCCCGAAGCTCGCCGACTTCGTCACGATGACCGAGTACGACGACTCCTTCGACGTGCATGTCGCGTTCCCCAAGACCGTCCCGGCCAACGTCCTCGCCGACGTCCTGGCCGATAACGGCTTGAAGCAGCTCCACACCGCCGAGACCGAGAAGTACGCGCACGTCACGTTCTTCCTCAACGGCGGCGTCGAGGAGCCCAAGAAGAACGAGACCCGCGTCCTCATCCCGTCGCCCAAGGTCGCCACGTACGACCTCAAGCCCGAGATGAGCGAGCCCGAGGTCACCGAGAAGCTCGTCGAGGCCATCAACGACGATGCCGCCGACTTCTACGTGGTCAACTACGCCAACTGCGACATGGTGGGCCACACCGGCGTCGTCGAGGCCGCGGTCAAGGCCTGCGAGGCCGTCGACGACGGCCTGTCCAAGGTCATCCCGGCCATTCTCGCCAAGGGCGGCTTCGCCCTCATCACGGCCGACCACGGCAACGCAGACCACATGTACGACGTCGTGGACGGCAAGGAGAAGCCCTTCACCGCCCACACGACGAACCGCGTACCGCTGATCGTCGTCGACGACAAGCCGGTCAAGCTCACCGGCGTCGAGGACGGCCGTCTCTCCGACATCGCCCCCACCATCCTCTCGATGATGGGCGTCGAGCGTCCCGCCGAGATGACGGGCCGCGTGCTCGCCACCGAGGCGTAGCGTCCTTCTCGATAAGCATTTTGCGAACGCGCCCGTCGGTCATCCCAGCCGGCGGGCGCGTTTCTTGATGGCCTGCCTATTTTGTGTGCTGCGAGCTTGGCATCGCTCAGGTTGACGGCTGTGGTACAGTTATCCACTGTATGAACCGAACCTTTGAAGGAGAACACCTTTGAACCCGCTCAACATCGTGCTTCTCGCGCTTCTTTTCATCTCCGGAATCCTGACCGTCATCCTCGTCCTCATGCACTCCGGCAAGGGCACCGGCGTCTCCGATATGATCGCTTCATCCCTGTACAATTCCGCTTCCGGCTCCGGTATCTGGGAGAAGAATCTCGATCGCCTGACGGTCATCACCACCACGGTCTTCATCGTGTGCATCATCGTGATGGCGATCACCTTCCCGGTGGGCACCATCGGCTAGGCGAGAACAACATCGAGTTATTGAGAAGGGCGTCTTTGGGCGCCCTTTTTTCTTGCCAAGAAGACGAGGGGAGGGCGTATATGCCTCTTTCCTTCTGTAAGCCGATTGTTAAAAGAGACGTAATAATCGACTGCTGTTCAAAGATGCGTGCTGCACTTTGGTAAAGTAGCTCCCATATCTGATGTGGTCGAAGCGCCTCTGCGCAAGAAGCGGGGCCAAAACCACGGCAGATCGGCGGGTTGTGCGGGCAAAAGGGTTGCCCGACCCGCATAAAGGAGGAGGAACCTTTATGGCACAGAACACGAACGGCGGCGTCACTCGCCGCAACTTCGTGAAGGGCGGCCTCGCGGCCAGCGCCCTCGCGGCCCTTGCTGCCTGCGGCAAGAAGTCCGACAGCTCTGCCTCGACCTCGGGCGACAGCGCTTCCACCGCTTCCGACGGCACCGTCAAGTACTACATCTCCAACCCCGACTGCATCGATGCCTACAACCTGAACGAGGACCAGGGCACCCAGGTCGGCTACCTGCTCTTCGACTCCCTCACCGACTTCGACTACGACCAGGACAAGCTCATCCCCAAGGCCGCCGACTCCTGGGAGGCCAACGACGACGCCACCGAGTTCACGTTCCACCTGCACAAGGGCATGAAGTTCCACAACGGCGAGGACGTGGACGCCGAGTCCTTCGTCCGCGGCTGGAGCCGCGTCGTTAACCCGTCCTACGGCCACAAGAACGCCGGCGTGCTCGACTACCACCTGGCCCTGGTCGAGGGCTACGACGAGTGCCTCGCCGACACCACCGGCAAGGTCATGCTCTCCGGCTGCGTCGCCAAGGACGCCGAGACCTTCGTCGTGAAGCTCACCTCGCCCTACGCCGACTTCCCCTACGTCGCCGCTCACCCGGCCCTGGCCCCCGCGCCCAAGGTCGTCGAGGACGCCGACCAGCAGGACGCCTTCTACCTCGCCCCGATCGGCAACGGCCCCTTCCAGATGGACGGCTCCTGGACCGACGGCCAGTACATCAACGTGAAGGCCTTCGACGACTACTATGGCGACAAGCCCAAGGTCAAGGCCATCCAGTTCAACATCCAGAAGGACGTCGAGACCGGCTACCGCGAGTTCACCGCCGGTAACTACGACGTCGCCGAGATCCCGCCCGCGTCCATCACCGACGCCCTCTCCCAGTACGGCGAGTCCGACGACGGCTACACCGCCACCCCGGGCAAGCAGTGCCTGACCGGCGCCGAGGTCTCCGTCTACTACCTCAACATGAACTGCCAGGACGAGACCCTGAAGGACGTCGACGTCCGTCGCGCCATCTCCCTGGCCATCAACCGCCAGGCCATCTGCGACACGCTCTACAACGGCATCCGTAAGCCGGCCGACGACATCCTCCCGCCGAAGATCATGGGCTACAAGGAGGGCGCTTGGAAGTACTCCAAGTACGATAAGGACGCCGCCGCCGCCCTTCTCGACAAGAACTACCCGGCCGACGCCGACGGCAACCGCAACCTGAAGATCCAGATCTCCTACAACCCCGAGGGTGGCCACAAGGAGATCATGGAGATGGTTCAGGCCGACCTCAAGGCAATCGGCATCGACGCCGTGGCCGACACGCGCGAGTGGAAGGCCATCCTGGCCGACTACCGCTCCGGCAACACGCAGACCGGCCGCCTTGGCTGGACCGCCGACTACCCGATCGCGGACAACTTCCTGTACGCGCTCTTCAACTCCGCGAGCATCGGCGGCGACAACTGCTCCTACTTCGCCGACGACGAGGTGGACAAGCTCCTGAACGATGCTCGTACCACCGTCGACGACGACGAGCGCGTGAAGAAGATGCAGGAGGCCGACGCGCTTATCGGCGACGCCTGCCCCGTCGCGCCCATCATGTACTACGCGCACGAGGTCGTGGCCTCCAAGAAGCTGAAGTCCTTCAACTTCGACGCCGGCCGCCGCAACCACATGGCCTCCGCCGAGCTGGCGTAAGGGCCATCGTTTGCCGAGCGCGAACATAGCCTAAAGAGGAGGGGCGAAGCCGCCTGGGAGCGCTTCGCCCCTCCTTCGAGTTCGAAAGTCATGCCGTTAAGCTGGGATTCAGCCTCGCGGCATAGGGGCCGCGAGACACGCGCGACCCCCGCAAAATGAGACATAATCACCCCGATTTATGTCCCATTTTGCGGGATCGCGAGGCGCCCCGAGTAGTAGCAAGAGCCAAGTAGGGGAGTCCCACATGGGAAAGTACATCCTGAAGCGAGTCCTTCAGTTCATCCCCGTCTTCCTGGGCGTCACCATCATCATGTTCCTCTTGCAGAACGTGGTGCCCGGCGACCCCATCAAGCTCATCGCCGGCGACAAGGCGCTGAGCCCCGAGACGGAGATCGCCATCAAGGCGCAGCACGGCCTCATCCTCACCGATGACGACGGCAACCCGGTCTACGACGAGAACGGCGACACGATCGAGACGCCGCTGCCGCAGCAGTACGTCACGTACCTGTCCGGCCTTCTCCACGGCGACCTGGGCACTTCTTACAAGAAGTCCATGCCTGTCGCGGACATCCTGGCGCAGAAGTACCCGTACACGGTCAAGCTCGCCATCGTCGCCATCTGCATCGAGGCGGTGGTCGGCATAGGCGCGGGCCTCGTCTCGGCCATCAAGCGCTACTCGTTCTGGGATGTGTTCGTCACGCTCTTCACGTCGGTCATGGTCGCCATGCCGGCGTTTTGGCTGGGCATGATCTTGCAGCTTGTCTTTGGCATCTGGATCAAGGACGCCACGGGCGGCGCCTTCTACCTGCCCATCTCGGGCGCGGGCGGCGTGAACGGCGAGTTCGAGGACTGGGTGTACTACATCCTGCCCGCCATCACGCTCGCCTCCGTCTCCACGGCCTACACCGCGCGCATCATGCGCTCGCAGCTGCTCGAGGTCATGAACCAGGACTACATCCGCACGGCGCGCGCCAAGGGCCTCTCGCGCAGGGACGTCATCTGGCACCATGCCCTCAAGAACGCGATGATCCCCGTCGTCACCTACATCGGCATCGACTTCGGCACCATGCTCGCCGGCGCCATCCTGACCGAGACCGTCTTCAACTGGCCGGGCGTGGGCAACGAGATCTACAACGCCATCAGCCAGCGTGACTGGCCCATCGTCATGGGCGGCGTCACGATCATCGTCATCGTGGTAATGATCATCAACCTCATCGTCGACGTGAGCTACGCCTTCCTGGACCCCAGGATCCGCTTTGGCTCCTCGAAGACCGAGAAATAGGGAGGTGCGAGGCATGTCAAAGAAGGAAACGGCCGCCAAGGCCGAGGCCGCGGCCCCCGAGAAGAGCCGTACCCTGTGGAGTGACGCCTGGAAACGCCTGCGTCGCAACAAGCTCGCCATGATTGGGCTCATCTGGATCTTGTTCATCATCCTCGTGGCCGTGACGGCCGACCTGTGGGCCCCGCAGTGGCTGGGCTCGCCCACCGAGACGGACACGACCATGTCCGCCACGCTCTCCAAGCTCCCGCCCTCGCCCGAGCACCCCTTCGGCACCGACTCGCTCGGCCGCGACGTACTCGTGCGCGTCATCTACGGCGCCCGCGTCTCGCTCGTGGTCGGCGTGCTCGCCACCGCCATCTCGACTGCGATCGGCCTCGTCATGGGCGCGCTCGCCGCATACTACGGCGGCATCTGGGACACGATCATCATGCGCTTGGCCGACGTCTTCCTCGCGTTCCCGTACACGCTGTTCGTCATCGTGCTTCTCGCCGTCCTGGGTCAGGGCATCACGAACGTCTTCATAGCCATCGGCATCCTGGGGTGGCCGTCGATCGCGCGCGTCTTCCGAAGCGCGATCCTCACGGTCAAGGAGAACGACTACGTGGACGCGGCGCGCGCCATGGGAGCCTCCGACCTGCGCATCATCGCCCGCCACATCTTCCCGAACTCCGTCGCCTCCATCGTGGTCTACGCCACGATGAACGTGGGCGGCGCCATCCTCACCGAGGCGGCGCTCTCGTACTTGGGCATGGGCGTCACCCCGCCGAACCCCTCCTGGGGCATCATGATCCAGGACGGCCAGAAGTACCTCGCGACCCAGCCCTGGCTCATGATCATGCCGGGCCTCGCCATCCTGCTCACCGTCCTGGCCTTCACGCTGCTGGGCGACGGCCTGCGCGATGCCCTCGACGTCAAGATGAAGGATGCGTGATAGAAGATGGCGTTTGGCAAGAAGAAGGTCCTCGACCCGGCGGACGACCTGAAGAACCAGCCGGTCCCCGAGGGCTCCCACCTGCTCGAGGTCGACGACCTCAAGATGTACTTCCACACCGAGGACGGCGTGGTCAAGGCCGTGAACGGCGTCTCCTACACGCTGGACCGCGGCGAGACCCTGGGCGTCGTGGGCGAGTCGGGTTCCGGCAAGTCCGTGACCTCGCTCACCATCATGGGCCTCATCGAGATGCCCCCGGGCCGCATCGAGGGCGGCGACGTGCGCTACCGCGGCAAGTCCCTTCTCAAGATGAGCGAGGCCGAGATGCAGCACATCCGCGGCAACGACATCGCGATGATCTTCCAGGACCCCATGACGTCGCTCAACCCGGTCTACACGATCGGCCGCCAGCTTGGCGAGGGCCTGCGCCTGCACCGCGGCTACACGAAGGAGCAGGCGACGAAGCGCGCCATCGAGCTTCTTGACCTCGTGGGCATCCCCAACCCCGAGCAGCGCGTGAAGGACTACCCGCACCAGTTCTCGGGCGGCATGCGCCAGCGCGTCATGATCGCCATGGCGCTCGCCTGCGACCCGGACATCCTCATCGCCGACGAGCCCACGACGGCCCTCGACGTGACCATCCAGGCGCAGATCGTCGAGCTCATGAAGGAGATGCAGAAGAAGAACGGCAACGCGATCATCATGATCACCCACGACCTGGGCGTCGTGGCCGACGTCGCCGACAAGATCATGGTCATGTACGCCGGCTCCCCGGTCGAGATGGGCACCGCCGACGAGATCTTCTATCAGCCGCACCACCCCTACACCTGGGGTCTCATGCGCTCGATCCCCAAGCCCGAGGGCAACGAGAAGCGCCCGCTCACGCCCATCGAGGGCAACCCTCCCTCGCTTGTGAACCTGCCTTCTGGCTGCGCCTTCGCGCCGAGGTGCCCCTATGCCACCGACAAGTGCCGCTCCGAGGTCCCCGAGCGCGTCCAGGTCGCGCCCGGCCACTTCGCGCGCTGCCACTACGCGGGCGACGAGTCCTTCGTCGCCGCGAACGCCCCCGAGAACTCGCGTAACCGTAAGGGAGGCGAGGCCTAATGGCCGAGAACAGGACCCCGCTGCTTTCTGTGCAGCACCTTTGCAAGGAGTTCCCCGTCGAGTCGGGCGTCTTTGGCAAGCGCTTCTCCAAGAAGAGCGTCCACGCCGTGAACGACGTCTCCTTCGACATCTACCCCGGCGAGACCTTCGGCCTCGTGGGCGAGTCCGGCT
>DJRK01000074.1 GCA_002440065.1 Atopobium sp. UBA6362
TAGGCCTCATCACATGCAACTACTCCGGCAAGGCGACGGGACCCCTCACCGAGTACCGCCCCATCGCGTCCCTGCCGTACCTCGGCCGCTACCGCCTGGTCGACTTCGCCCTGTCCAACATGGTCAACGCCGGCATCCGCACCGTAGGCATGATCATGCCGTACAACTACCGCTCGCTCATCGACCACGTCGAGTCGGGCAAGGACTGGGACCTCGACCGCAAGAACGGCGGCCTGTTCATCCTGCCCGGCAGCGCCTTCGGCACCTCCCGCACCGGCGCGCGCTTCCTGCTGCGCGACCTCGTGCACAACAAGGTGTACTTCACGCGCTCCAAGGCAGACTACGTGATCCTGAGCTCCGCGAACTTCGTGTACAACATGGACCTCGACAAGCTCTACGACGCCCACATCGCCTCCGGCGCGGACGTCACCGTGCTCACCTCCACGGCCTCCCAGGCCTATGAGGACGTCGTGGGCTTCGACGTGGCCGACGGCCGCGTCACGGGCGTCCACAACGGCGTGAACTTCGGCGACACGGCGTTCCTGGACTGCTTCATCATCAGCCGACAGCTGCTGCTCGACATGTTCGACTGGTACGCTCCCACGGACTACCTCGACCTCTTCGAGGCCATGGCCGGCGACTTCGGCCGCGTGAACGTCCAGACGCTCGGCTTCGACGGCTACACCGCCGCCGTCTTCACCAAGAAGAGCTACTTCAAGTCCAACATGGACTTCCTCGACCCCAAGGTCTCCGACGAGGTCTTCCCGGCCGACCGCTTCATCAAGACCAAGGCCCACGACACGCCTCCCGCGAAGTACGAGATCGGCAGCCACGTGACGAACTCCCGCGTGTCCTCCGGTTGCCGCATCTACGGCACCGTGACCGACTCGATCCTGGGCCGCGACATCATCGTGGAGGCGGGCGCGACCGTGCGCAACTCCATCGTGATGCAGGGCTGTATCATCAAGAGCGGCGCCCGCGTCGAGAACGCCATCGTCGACCGCGGCAACACGGTGCCCGCCGGCACCGAGCTGCGCGGCACGCCCGAGGACGTGCTCGTCAAAGAGAAGCGTCACAGCTAAGTTCAGAAAAGAGCGGACACCACATGGCTACTAACGCTAAGCGCAGGAAGATCAGGGTGTTGTTCGCAGGCTCCGAGGCCGTACCGTTCTCAAAGACGGGCGGCCTCGGGGACGTTGCGGGCTCCCTCCCTCGCGCCCTCAAGCATGCGGGCGCTCGCGCGGGGGTCATCACCCCGCTTTACGCGTCTATCCCGCAGGAGTACAAGGACCGGATGAAGCACGTGGCCGACTTCTACGTGCCCCTGGCCTGGAGAAACGTCTACTGCGGCATCGAGAAGCTCACGCTGCAGGGCCTTGACTTCTACTTCGTGGACAACAAGGACTACTTCGGCCGCGACGGCCTGTACGGCTACTTCGACGACGGGGAGCGCTTCGCGTTCTTCTCGAAGGCGATCTGCGAGGCCATCGCCCACGTGCCGGAGCTCGAGTGCGACGTCCTGCACTGCAACGACTGGCAGACGGCGCTGTGCCCGGTCTTCTTGCGCGAGTTCTACCGCGAGGTGCCGCAGTGCAACAACGTGAAGGTCGTCTTCACCGTTCACAACGTGAAGTTCCAGGGCCAGTACGGCGACAAGGTCCTCGACGAGATCCTGGGCCTGGGCGGCATCCCCGCGGCCCGCGACCAGCTGCGCTGCGACAAGGACTCCATCAACTACATGAAGGGCGCCCTGTGCTACTCGGACTGGATCACCACGGTGAGCCCGAGCTATGCCAATGAGCTGCAGATGCCTTTCTACGGCGAGGGCATGGACGGCATCTTCCGCCGCCGCGCGAACGCGCTCTCGGGCATCCTGAACGGCATCGACCAGACGATCTGGAACCCGGCCTCGGACCCCATGATCCCCGCGAACTACTCGGCGAACGACCGCGGGCCCAAGGCGGAGTGCAAGCGCGCCCTCCAGGAGGAGTTGGGGCTCAACCAGGACCCCACGCGCCCGCTCGTGGTCTCCATCGGCCGCCTGACCGACCAGAAGGGCCTGGGGCTCGTGCGCTACGCCATGGAGGGCCTCATGCGCCGCGGCGTGCAGGTGGCAATCCTGGGCACCGGCGACCACGACCACGAGGAGGCGTTCAAGTACTTCGCCTCCAAGTACCCCGGGCAGATGGCGGCGCGCATCGCCTTCGACAACGCGCTCTCGCACCGGATGTACGCGGGCGGCGACCTGCTGCTCATGCCGTCCGAGTTCGAGCCCTGCGGCCTTTCTCAAATGATCGCCATGCGCTACGGCACCCTGCCCGTGGTGCGCGAGACCGGCGGCCTGCGCGACTCCGTGCAGCCGTACAACAAGTTCACCGGCGAGGGCACGGGCTTCTCGTTCGCGAACATGAACGCTGACGAGATGGCCGACACGCTGCTGGGCGCCTGCGAGATCTTCTGGACCGACCAGGACGCGTGGAACAGGCTCATAGACAACGCGATGGCCGCAGACTTCAGCTGGCGCCGCGCCGCGAACGACTACATGGACATCTACCACTGGCTCCACCCGGAGATCATTCGGTACAACAAAAGGAGAGATAGGTAACCTTGAGAGCTCGCCACGTTACCTCCGAGAAAGAGTACAGGACTCCTTTCGGCGCCGCCCAACTGGGCGGCGTCGTCACGCTGGGGGTCGATGTGTGGGACGACGACGTCACGTTCTGCAACCTGCGCATCTGGACCGACGCCCACGGGGAGGAGCTCGTCGAGATGAAGGGCGTCGCCGAGGGCGACCACCTGCACTTCTCGGCGGACTATAAGCCGGCGGAGCCCGGCGTCGTCTGGTACAGCTTCGACATCGAGGCCTCCGACGGCGCCGTGTGGCGCTACGGCGCGCGCCCCGGCTGGACGACGGGGGAGGGCTGCTTCGCGTACGGGGACGCCCCTTCTTTCCAGCTCACGGTCTATGTGCCGCGCAAGGAGCAGCCCGACTGGTACAAGAACGGCATCGTGTACCAGATCTTCCCGGACCGCTTCGCGCGCGGCGAGGACTGGCGCGAGCTCGCGGAGGCCTCGCTCGGCCGCGAGCGCAAGGGGCCGGAGCGCGTGCTCGTGGAGGACTGGGACACGCCCACCACGTACAAGCGCAACGAGGACACCTCCATCGCCCGCTGGGACTTCTACGGCGGCACGCTCTCGGGCATCCGCGAGAAGCTCGGCTACCTGCGCGACCTCGGCATCACGTGCATCTACCTGAACCCGGTCTTCGAGGCGGCGAGCAACCACCGCTACGACACGGCCGACTACCTCAGGATCGACCCCATGCTGGGCGACGAGAAGGCCTTCGGGCGGCTCTGCGACGAGGCCGCCGAGATGGGCATCTCCATCATCCTCGACGGGGTGTGGAACCACTGCGGCCGCGACTCGATCTACTTCAACCGCGACGGGAACTACCCCGGCGCCGGCGCCTGGCAGGCGGAGCGCGACGGCGTGGAGTCGCCCTATGCCGACTGGTTCTCTTTCCATGAGGACGGGTCCTACGACGGCTGGTGGGGCAACACCGACCTGCCGAGCTTCAACGAGGACGGGACGGGCTTCCGCGAGTTTTTGTGCGGGCGCGACGGCGTGGTGCGCAAGTGGCTGCGCGCGGGCGCGGCCGGCTGGCGCATGGACGTGGCCGACGAGCTCTCCGACGAGATGATCGCGCAGATCAAGTCCGCGATCCTGGCCGAGAAGGGCGACGGCGTGCTCATCGGCGAGGTCTGGGAGGACGCGTCGAACAAGCTCGCCTACGGCAAGCTGCGCCAGTACTTCGAGGGCGCCGAGCTCGACGGGGCGATGAACTACCCGCTGCGCACGGGGCTTCTCGGCTTCATAAGAAACGAGATCGGGGCGCCGGAGCTTGCCGCCCGCCTGGAGCAGCTGCGCGAGAACTACCCGCGCGAGGCGCTCTATTCTTGCCTGAACATCCTGGGAGGGCACGACCGCGAGCGCCTGTTCACGATGCTCGGCGGCGCGCCCGACCCCGACACCCTCACCGAGGACCAGCGCGAGACGTTCCGCCTCGACGCGGGGCAGGCGAGCCTCGCCATGAGCCGCCTGTGGATCTGCGTGCTGCTGCAGATGACGCTGCCGGGCGTGCCGAGCGTCTACTACGGCGACGAGCTGGGGCTCGAGGGCTTCCGCGACCCGTACAACCGCGCGACGATGCCCTGGGGCGGCGGCCGGACCGACTGCCGCAACGTCTTCCGCAACGCCATCGCCGTGCGCAAGACCCTGCCGGTGCTCGTGGACGGCGACTTCGAGCCCTTTAGCAGCGGCGAGGACGTCTTTGGCTTCTGGCGGCGCGGCGAGGACGGCGGCCAGGTGTGCGTGCTCGCGAACGCGAGCCTGCACGATGCCCATACGGTGCGCGTCCCCATGGTTTCCGAGGCGGTCTCGGACGTGGTGAGCGGGCAGGCCCCGCGCGTGGTGAAGGGCCAGGCCGAGGTCTTCCTGTGGCCGCTCGGCACGGCGATCCTGCACTTCCACAAGGCCGCGCGCCTGCAGGCGCCGCTCGAGCGCGGCATGGGCGTGCTCTGCCACATCACGAGCGTGCCCAACGCTTCGGGCCCCGGCACCCTGGGTGCCCCGGCGAGGCGCTTCGTCGACTGGCTGGCCGATGCGGGCGTGAAGTACTGGCAGGTGCTCCCGGTGAACCCGGCCGACGGCTACGGCTCGCCGTATGCGGGCCTCTCGGCCTTCGCGGGGGCGCCGGCCATGCTCGAGCACGGCATCGAGGGCACGCTGCGCTCGCTCAAGGGCGTCGAGAAGACCCGTGAGTTCCGCGAGTACTGCGAGGAGAACGAGTACTGGCTCACGGCCTACGCCACGTTCAGTGCCATCAAGGACCTCCTGGGCGAGGGGCCGTGGCAGGAGTGGCCCGAGAAGTACCGCCGCTACGACCCCGAGCTCGAGAAGCGCCCGGAGCTCGCGGCGGGCGTGCTGCGCCACCGCAAGCTGCAGTTCGCCTTCTCGCGCGAGTGGGACGAGCTGCGCCGCTATGCGAACGAGCGCGGCGTGAGCATCGTGGGCGACATGCCGATGTACGTCTCGGGAGACTCCGCCGACGTGTGGAGCGAGCCCGATATCTTCGACGTGGACGAGCGCGGCTATGCCCGCCGCGTGGCCGGCGCCCCGGGCGACGCCTTCGCGCCCGAGGGACAGGTGTGGGGCAACCCGACGTATCGCTGGGACGTCCTGCGCGAGCAGGGCTACGGCTGGTGGCTGTGCCGCTTCAGCCGCGCGCTCGCGGTGTACGACTACGTGCGGCTCGACCACTTCATCGGGTTCTCCTCGTACTTCTCGATTCCCGAGGGGGAGGGCGCGGCGAAGGGGTCCTTCTCGTTTGGGCCGGGGGCAGAGCTCTTCCGCGCGGCGTACGCGCAGCTGGGGCCGCTGCCGTTCATCGCCGAGGACCTGGGCGTGATCACGCCGGCCGTCCGCGCCCTCGTGGCCGAGACGGGCATCCCCGGCATGGACGTGGTGCAGTTCGCGGACGGCGACGTGCGCGACGGGTACGCGCCCAAGCCCGAGTGCGTGGTCTATGCGGGCACGCACGACAACCAGACGCTGCTCGGGTGGGTCGAGTCGCGCTTCGGCGTCGAGGGCGAGGAGGCCCGCGAGCTTGCGGGGAGCATCGCGCGCGACGTGCTCGCCGCGCCCAACGCGCTCGCGGTCATGCAGCTCCAGGACGTGCTGGGGCTCGACGACGACGCCCGCATGAACGTCCCCGGCGTGGCCGAGGGCAACTGGTCTTGGCAAGCCAAGGAGGCCGACGTGCTCGCCGCGTCCGCGCACCTGCGCGAGCTCGTGGAGGCGAGCGGCCGGTAGACCGGCAGTGGGAATCGCTTCTTTGCAAGGGCGCCCCCGGAGCCGCGGCCATAGGCGGCTCCGGGGGCGCTTCGTGCACAGGGACAGTTGCTTGACCAATTCGAAAATAACCGATGCTAATAAGAAGTGAAGCTGAGTAATGTTTCAAATGACTGTTGGCTGGGTAGCTTAATTAAAAGTAAGAAAAGTGCTGCTGCTTGACTTCCTTGGGGTACATCGCGTCCAGCTGGGGTGATTGCCATGAGAAAGTTTCTAAGTGCTCGTCGGCCCTCTTTTATACTTCTATTGCCCATACTATTGGCGGCGCTGCTCCTATTTACCTGGCTGTACCTCTACGCCCATTCTTCAGGTGACGGCATCAACCGGTACGGTGAATCCTATGGCCTATCTTCGGAAGACTCGGATCCCGATTTAATCGCCGCAATCGGACTGTTTGGCGTTCGGGGATATGTAAAGAAAAACGATCTTGACAATATCGGCGACCGGCCAACATCGCCCGAGGAAGCCGCGAGGCTCCATGGCGATGACGCAACAATCCCCCTCTATCTTTCCGATGGAAGAACGGTTATAGGAGCGTTTCCCATAACCGTGTATGTAGGTCCGACAGAAGGAGGAGCTCATGAATAAATTGTTGAAGAGTGCTGGTCTCTGCTTATGCTTGGGGGGTCTGCTTAGCCTTTGGGGTGCCTTTGTTTTTGTAGCTGAGGCTGCTCCCGTCGAGTTCGGAACCAATGCAAGTGGGCAAAAGTATGGCGTAGAGCTGTTCTCTGAAACCGATCTTGATTTAATCGCTGCGGTCGGAACCGACGGTGTACAGGGCTATGTTCGCGCAGAGGATTTGGAAGAATCCAATCCCACATCTCCAGCCGCGGCGCTCGCCGAATCTTCGAAAGACGCTTTCCTCGTTCCTCTATATGCGGATGACGGGGAAACTGTGTTGGGTAGTTTTGAAGTGGCCCCAATGCGGCAAAGCCTGAAGGACGTTGTCGGGGTAACTCCTTATGGAACTTCTTATTCGTCATATAAAACGTTTACAGTTTCGGGAGTTTCGTATCAAAATCGAGCATCTACTGCGACTTATTCCAATCTCGGCAGCGTCCAAGCTCGCGTTTATGTTGGGAGGATCAGTGGCTCTGTGCCCGCGGGGCACCTCGGTTATCGCTGTAGGCTATATAACGATAGCGGCGTGCTGCTTAGGGCCAGTAATTACGCTTACAACAATCAGACGTCCGTTGGCGTTGAAGGGTATACGGAATACCCTGCAAACTCGGGAGCATTTTATTCCTCGGGGTTTACGAAGGTCTGGAACAGCTCGACCTCATCTTATTCGGGAGAGTTCTCCACCTACAGATCTCCGAGTCAGAGCTTCTAGTGTGTAGCCTGTACCGAACCGTACGGCTCAAAACTGCAAGTGAGATGCATTGTTGAGCGTGGGCAAGACTCGCCCGAAATAAAGAAATATCGATTGTAAATCGATGCTATGCAAACGCCCGTACCGGAGAGGCTTCTACGGCTTCTAAAGACGAGCGTTTCGCACTAGCCGCCTCGTCATTCCTGTTGGTTAATTATCGTGCGCAAGCAGCATATTATCCGAGTGATTGGCGCTACATGGCCGAGAAGCGCCTGCGGTAGGCGCTCGGGGACTCGCCCGTGCGGGAAACGAAGAGGCGGTAGAGGACGTCTGCGCTCGAGAGGCCCACGCGCGAGGCGATGACGGGCATCGGCAGGTCGGTCTGGACGAGATAGGCGCTCGCCGTCTCGAAGCGCTGGGAACCGAGCCAGGACTTGGGCGTCTCGCCGGTCGCCTCGACGAAGTGGCGCTCGAAGGTGCGGCGGCTCATGCCCGAGGCTTGGGCCATCTGGGTCACCGACCAGGGGCGCGATAGGCTGGCGGCCACGGCGTGGCAGACCTGGTCGACGTCGGAGAGACGCTCGATGGCGGCCTCGTTCGTCGGCATCCCGAAGGCGTCCGCGCGAGCGTCGATCGAGTGCGGGCGCCAGAGGCTCATCGCTTCCGAGACCGCCGCCGCGGCCGACGCTCCGGCGAGGTGCGCGAGCAGCGAGAGGCACAGGTCGAGCCCGGATGCGCCGCCGGCGGACGTCCAGACCCCGCGTGCGGCGTCGTGGGTCAAGATCTTGTCCTCGGCAAGGCGGATGTTTGGGAAGATGCGCCTGAAGTCGGCGGCGAACGCGTGGTGGGTCGTGCATTCCGAGCCGTCGAGAAGGCCGGCGCCGGCCAGCACGAACGCGCCGGTGCCGAGGGAGGCGGCCTCGGCACCGGCCGCATGGACGGTCGCGAGCCAGTCGCAGCAGGCGGCGTAGGACTCCTCGTCGGCGTCGAGGTCGGCGATCGGGTCCACGAATCCCGGAACGCAGACGAGGTCGAAGGGCCCGGGCTCGCAGTCGAGGGGCTGGGCCTCGGCCGAGAGACCGTGGTCGAGCCGGACGTGAGGCCGGTGTGCCACGAAGGAGAAGTCGCAGGTGACGGCCCCGCGGATGGGCGTCCCGTTGCCAAAGACCTGGATCGCGTTCGCGACGTCGTGCGTCCACATGCCGTTCATGAGCAGGACGGCGACGCTAGGTCTTCTTGCCATGGGCTCGTGCTCCTTGCGAAAGAGGGTTCGTCGGGCGATGTCGGCGGAGTGTGGGGTAATTTGACGCAAATCGTAGGATATTTGACGCTTTGACGCAAAACGGCGTGATGCTCCCCTGCGTATACTGCGAAGTGTCACGTGGCGCTCGTGTATTCGGCGCAAGGAGTCAATATGGAAAATATTCTTATAGGACTCATCCCGGCTCTTGGTTGGGGCTTCCAGGGCATCATTATGCAAAAAATCGGCGGCACCTCTGCAAATAAGCAGATGGGAATGGTGCTCACCGCCCTCGTCATGGCCATAATTGTCGCAATCATCGACCCGGTGCAGTGGTCCGGCGCGCTCATCGCCGCGGCGGCCGTCAACGGCATCCCCTGGGCCATCGCGCAGATCCTGCAGATCAAGAGCTTCGAGTACCTGGGCGTCTCGCGCACGATGCCCATCACCTCGGGCGAGCAGCTCGTCTTCACCGCGCTTATCGGCACGTTCTGCTTCGGCGAGTGGTCGAGCGCGCTGGACCTCGCCCTGGGCTTCGGCGGTATCGCGATCATCATCGCGGGCACGGTGTTCACCGCCTACACCGAGAAGGGCGACGACGCGGCCGTGGACAAGGGCGACTTCGTCAAGGGCCTGGTCATCACGACCATTAGCTCGGCGCTGTACGTGGCCTACGCGACCGCCGCGCGGTTCTTCTCGGTGGACAGCTTCCAGATCCTGCTGCCGCAGGCGCTCTTTATGCTCGCCGCGACGATCCTCATCGCCATCTGGATGAGCAAGAAGGACGCGAAGGACGGCCCGTGGGGCCGCGAGGAGGGCGTCTTTGGCATCAAGAGCTGGCAGAACATGCTCACCGGCGTCCTGTGGTCCATCGCGAACATCGCCGTGCTCTTCTCAAACCAGGTGAACGGCGTCGCCGTGGGCTGGACCCTCGCGAACATGAACCTGATCTTTGCCACGCTGGGCGGGCTCTTCATCCTGCACGAGAAGAAGACGCCCAAGGAGCTCAAGTCCGTGATCGTGGGCATGGTGCTCATCGCCGTGGGCGGCGTGCTCATCGGAATCACGAAGGCGGTGTAGGAGCGCCTGCCCCTGGCGTCGCCTCTGGATTTGGAACCGCAAATAAACCCCACGTAGAAGGGACAGTATCATGGCCATCACCTACAACAAGTACGACTTCGACGGCAAGGTCGTCATCGTGACCGGCTGCGCCCGTGGCATCGGCCGTGCGATCGCCCGCGCCTTTGGCGAGAACGGTGCCAAGGTCGTCGCCGTGGACCTCAACCTCGAGGGCGCCAAGGAGACCGTCGCGGCGTTCCCCGACTCCTGCGCGATGGAGTGCAACATCGCCGATGAGGCGTCGTGCAAGAAGCTCATCGAGGACGTCGTCGCGAAGTACGGCAAGCTCGACGTGCTCATGAACAACGCGGGCATCTTTACCCAGGCACCCGTGACCGAGATGCCCGCGAGCGACTGGCACAAGCTCTTCGCCGTGAACGTGGACTCGATGTTCTACCTCATCAAGTACGCGATGCCCGAGCTCATCAAGACCAAGGGCAACATCGTGCAGACCGCCAGCGTCAACGGCATCGGCGGCGACTACATGTCCTACGCCTACAACGCGACGAAGCACGCCGTGGTGGGCATGGTGCGCAGCCTCTGCATCGACTACGGCCCGCTCGGCGTGCGCATCAACGCCGTGGCGCCGGCCATGACCGCGACCGACATGAACAGGTCCGTGTGGAGCGTGCCCGAGAAGGTCGCCCCGTTCGTGGCCCGCACGCCGATGGCGCGCATCGGCCAGGTGGAGGACATCGCCCGTGCGGTCGTCTTCCTCGCGTCCGAGGACGCCGGCTACATCACGGGCCAGGTCCTGTGCGTCGACGGCGGCGTGACGGCCTCCGACGGCCAGGCACCCGGCGAGTACGACGAGAAGCTCTCGTAGCCGGGCTTCTTTGCGGGTTGTCCCTGCTCGAGACGAAAAAAGCACCTGGAGGCGGCTGTGGTTCGGAGCCGCCTCCGGGTGCTTTGTTGTGCGGATTCGCGCGGGGCGCGAGCCTGCGGTTTTCTTGCCGTCGACTAGCCGAGCAGGCCCGTCACGACGCCCACGAGCGCCACGACGACGCCAACGATGGACTCGCCGCCCAGCAGGCCGGAGGCGACCACGATGCCGCGCTCCTCGGAGGTGGCGGGGTCGACGCCGCGGGACTTCTGCCAGCGGTCGTAGACCCATTTGACGCCCGCGCCCAGCGTGGCCGAGAAGGACATGTAGAACGGCAGGTAGACGCCCAGGCCGATCATCATGGCGGGCAGGCCGGCGAAGTAGAGCGCGAAGCCCGCGACGATGCCCACGATGAAGGCGGGCAGGCTCGGGACGCCGGTGACCATCGTGGCGACGACGCTGGCCTGCGCGGCGACGAACTCCTTGCCGGGGCCGAAGGCGTCGGTGCCGTAGGCCTGCGCGAGCACGCAGACCGCGGCGGTCGCGACCACGACGCCGAGCGCGGCGCCGATGGCCTGGCCGACCCACATCATGCGCGGGCTCGTGCCGATGATGCGGCCCGTCTTGAAGTCGCTCATGACGTCGCCGCCCAGGCCGCAGGCGACGGCGATGATGCCGGCGACGTAGAACAGCTTGACCTGCGGGAGGCTAGAGATCGCCGCGACGATCAGCAGCACGATGAGGCCGAAGATCTCCATCGGGTCGATGCCGGTCTGGCCCACGGACTGCGCGCTCATGATGGCGGTCACGAATGAGAAGGCGACGATCACGACGGCGGGGACGGGGCCCATGCCCAGGACGAAGCAGATCACGAGCGCGGCCGCGGCCACGAGAAGCGCGAGGAAGCCCGCGTCGGTGCGGCTCGCGAGGTCGGTGAACTTGTCGCCCTTCTTGGCGTTGCCGCGCAGCATCGCGCCGATGTGGGGCAGGACGTCCTTGACGACGACGGCGACGCCGGCGCCCATCATGAGGCCCATGCCGAGGCTGCTCACGATGCCCTGCGCGGCGGTCACGTCGAGCGCGCCGAGGGCGGGCAGGACGGCGGCGATGAGCGCCTGCACGAGCGCGCCGCCGAACCATGCGATGATGGCGCCGGTGCCCGCGAGGAAGCCCACGGAGAGCATCATCGGCGAGTTGTAGATGCCGAAGGTGATGCCGGGGATGGGCAGGTTGACCAGCATCGAGGGGATCCAGCCCAGCACGTCGCGCACGACGCAGTAGAGGCCGGCGATGCCCATGGAGCCAAAGAGGCGCTTGCCCGTGCCGCCGCGGTCCTGCGTGGCGGTGAGGGTCTTGGCGGCGGCGGTGCCGATGGGGTACTCGAGGTCAGACTCGTCGACGAAGCGCTTGCGGATGAGCGCGCACGCCACGAGGCCGAGCAGGGTGCCGGCGAGCGCGACGCCGCCGATCTGGAGCGGGCTCATCTCGGCGTCGAGCCCGAGCATCCAGATGCCGGGGATCGTGAACGCGAGGCCGCCGGCGACCATGGAGCCGGCAGACATGATGATCTGGGTGATGTTGGCCTCGTTCAGGCTCTTGCGGCCAAACGCGCGCAGCAGCACGAGCGCGGTGATGGACGTGAAGATGGTGGGCCAGGGAAGCGCGCCCATCTTGAGCGCGGTGTACACGGACGAGGCCGTGATGATGACGCAGCCCACGAGGCCGATGACGATTCCGGCCGCGCTGAGCTGCCCGCGCTCCTCGGCGCGGTTGGGGACAGTGCTCATATGTATGCTCCTTCGAATATCCGCTCCCCCTCCTGGGGAGTCGGGTTTCGGCACGAACCGCTACAGTATAGGCAACTGAGGGGCCGGATGACTCGGGAACGAGGGGGATATATGTCGAATCGCCAGGATGGGGCCAAGAAGGACGGGCGCCTTGCGGGCGTGCTCGCGCTCGACGTGGGTAACACGACGACGCGGCTGGGCTTCTTCGCGTCTGGGGAGCTGGCGGGGACCTGGGAAGTCACGACGCCGGCGAGGTTGACGGCCGACGAGGCGTTCGCGCAGGTCAAGCAGGCCTTGGCGATGCTCGAGCTCGAGGAGCCGGCGGACTCGATCATGGCATGCGTCGTGCCGAGCCATGCCGCGCCCTGGGGCGAGGCGCTCTCGAGGCTCTGCGGCGGCCGGCCGCTCACCGTGGGGCCGGGGCTCAAGACGGGCGTGCGGATGCGCTTCGACGACCCCTCCCAGATCGGCGCCGACCGCATCTCCGACGTCGTGGCCGCCCGCGAGCGCTACGGGGCGCCGGTCGTCGTGGTCGACCTGGGGACGACGACGAACTTCGAGGTCGTGGACGCGGAGGGGACCTTCGTGGGCGGCATCATCGCGCCCGGCATGGGCATGGGCGCCCAGGCGCTGACGCGGGGCACGGCCAAGCTGCCCATGGTCGAGCTGCGCGCGCCCGCCGCGGTCATGGGCAGGAGCACGGACGCGGCCATGCGCAGCGGCATCGTGCTGGGCGAGGTCGCGCGGATCGAGGGGCTGCTGTCCATGATCTCCTACGAGCTGGGATGCGAGGCGCCGGTCGTGCTCACGGGCGACGACGCGCAGGCGATGTCGGCGCTGCTGAGCTGCGAGGTCGCGGTGGACGATACCCTCACGCTGCGAGGGCTGTACTCGATCTGGCGGAGGAACCGGTAGGATTTCGGCGGTTCTTGGCAATTCTCGGCAGTTTAAGGCGTTCTGGGACGGCGCTTTCCCGGCGCTCGTCGATGAGGCCCAAAACGGACCATGCCCACCCGTTGCGGTTCGAAGTGGCCATCTGCGGTTTTGTTATAGAAGGCGACGGGTGGGCATGGTCGGTTCCGGGCCATCGCGGGCCGATTGCTAAAATATGGGTTCGCAGCCGGGGTTCCGCGAGGACCTCGGCCTTTAGGCATGCACAAACCGCCCGGGAGGACCGCGCCCATGCTCATTAACCGTGTATCTCGCCAGCTCATGCAGACGCCGGAGCTGGAGCCCCTCGTCCGGGCGCTCGGCGCGGGCGACGACGCGACGCTCGCCGTGGCGCAGTCGGCCAGGCCCCTCATGCTCGCCGCCGTGTGGGCGTCCGACCCGCGCCCGTGCCTCTTCGTGGTCTCGGGCGAGGAGGCCGCGGACCGCGCGGCGCGCGCCCTCGCGGCGTGGCTCGGCCAGGACAACGTGTGCCGCTACCCCGAGCGCCGCGACTACCCGTGGTCCGAGAAGGCACCGGACGACGCCGTGGTGGGCGCCCGTTGCCGCGCGATCGCCCGCCTCGCCGCCGGCGAGAAGTGCGTGGTCGTGGCCTCGGCGCGCGCCCTCCTGCGCCGCGTGCCGCCCGTGGGCTCGGGCTACTACGCGTCGAGCACCTTCGCGATCGGCGAGGAGGTGCCCTTCGACGAGGTCCCGGCGCTCCTCGTGGGGATGGGCTACGCCAACAACGACGACGTGGACGCCCCCGGCTCGTTCCGCGTCCGCGGAGACGCGGTGGACGTTTGGCCCGCCCAGGCGACGGCCCCCGTGCGCATAGAGTTCTTTGGCGACGAGATCGACCGCGTGCGCCGCATGGTCGCGGCGACGGGGCAGACCATCGGCGAGATGGAGTCGGTCACGGTGAGCCCCTGCCGCGAGATGGCCTTTACCGACGAGACCGTCGCCCATGCCGAGAAGGCCCTCTACAACCGTGCGCAGAACGACTCCCGCATAGCCTCCGACCTGGAGCTTATTCGCTCCCGAGCCGACCAGCCGGCGCTCGAGCGCTACCTTGTGGAGCTCTACGGCGGCAGCGCGACGCCCATCGAGCACATAAGTCCCGACGCCCTCGTGGTGCTCGCTGAGCCGCGCGCCCTCTTCGACGACTGCATGCGCGCGGCCGACGAGGTCGAGGGGATCGCCGGGGCGGCGCGCATCTCTACCGAGGGGCTCTATACCGACCCGCGCAAGATGGACTTCGGCAGCCAGCAGCGGCTCTCGTTCGCGTCGATGCTGCGTGCCGGCGCGGGCGCCGCGACGGCGTCGATCGAGGTGCGCCAGCCGGGCGTGACCGGCTCGGAGTCCAAGCTCCTCGGCCGCGTGCGGCAGCTCATCGCCGACCGCTCGGCCGTGCTCTTCGCCGTGCCGGACCGCGCCGCGCGCGAGGAGCTCGAGCTGCGCTTCAACGACGAGGGCATCCCCTTCGCCGAGTCGCTCGGCGCGGCCGAGGAGAACGCGCTCGACGTCCTCGACCCCAACGCCCGCTTCGAGGCGCCGCGGCTGCCGCGCGACCGCGTGACCTTCATCGACGCTCCCGTCCCGGCCGGCGTGGTCATGCCGAGCGCCCACCTGGGCATTCTTTCCGTCTCGGACCTCACGTCGCGCACGGCACGCGCCCGCCGCCGCGCCCAGCGCGTGGACCCCACGAGCGTGACGTTCCCGTTCAAGCCGGGCGACTACGTCGTCCACGCCACGCACGGCATCGCGCTCTTCTCGGACATCGTGCGCCAGGAGGTCGCGGGCAAGGAGCGAGACTACTTCCTGCTGGAGTACGCCGGCGGCGACAAGCTCTTCGTTCCTCTTGAGCAGGTGGACCGCCTCACGCGCTACGTCGGCCCCGACGGCGACTCGCCGCGCCTCACGCGCCTGAACACCGCGGACTGGTCGCGCGCCACCGGCAAGGCGCGCAAGTCCGCCAAGAAACTCGCCTTCGACCTCGTGGACCTCTACACGCGCCGCTCGTCGGTGCAGGGCTTCGCGTTCTCGCCCGACTCGCCCGTCCAGCAGGACATGGAATCGAGCTTCCCCTATGAGCTCACGCCCGACCAGGCGAGCGCCGTGGCCGACATCAAGGCCGACATGGAGGCGCGCAAGCCCATGGACCGCCTGCTCTGCGGCGACGTGGGCTTTGGCAAGACGGAGGTCGCCCTGCGCGCGGCGTTCAAATGCTGCCAGGATTCCAAGCAGGTCATGATCTTGTGCCCCACGACGATCCTGGCGCAGCAGCACTTCGAGACGTTCTACGAGCGCTTCGCGCCCTTCGACCTCAAGGTGGCGGTGCTGTCGCGCTTCGTCACGCCGGCCCAGCAGCGCCGCGCGCTCGAGGGCTTCGCCGACGGCTCGGTCGACGTGCTCGTGGGCACGCACCGGCTCCTCTCGGCAGACGTCAACCCGTATGACCTGGGGCTTGTTATCATCGACGAGGAGCAGCGCTTTGGCGTGCAGCACAAGGAGCAGCTCAAGAACATGCGCGAGCAGGTGGACGTGCTCACGCTCTCGGCCACGCCCATTCCGCGTACCATGCAGATGGCCATGAGCGGCGTGCGCGACATGAGCCTGATCATGACGCCGCCGCCGGGCCGCCTGCCCGTCAAGGTGACGGTGGGGGAGTACGACCCCGACGTGGTCTCCGCCGCCATCCGCGACGAGCTCGCGCGCAACGGGCAGGTCTACTACGTGAGCAACCGCGTCCACACGATCGACGAGGCGGTCGAGCGCGTCATGGAGGCCGCGCCCGAGGCCCGCGTGGGCGTGGCGCACGGCAAGATGAGCCCGCGCCAGGTCGAGGACGTGATGCTGCAGTTCAACGAGCATGAGATAGACGTGCTCGTGGCGACCACGATCATCGAGTCCGGCATCGACAACTCGCGCTCGAACACCCTTATCATCGAGGATTCGCAGCGGCTCGGCCTGGCGCAGCTCTACCAGCTCAAGGGGCGCGTGGGGCGCAGCCGCCAGCAGGCGTACGCGTACTTCATGTTCCCGGGCGAGACGCCGCTCACGCCGGAGGCGACCGATCGCCTGACGGCCATCAACGAGTACCAGGACCTGGGCAGCGGCATGAAGATCGCCATGCGCGACCTCGAGATTCGCGGCGCCGGCTCCCTCATGGGCGCCGAGCAGCACGGCAACCTCTCGAGCGTGGGCTTCGACCTCTTCACCCAGATGCTTGGCGAGGCCGTGGCGGAGGCCCGCGGCGAGACGCGCGACGTGGAGCTCGCCGAGGTGAACATCAACCTCCCGGCGGACTTCTTCCTGGCCGAGGAGTACCTGCCCGAGGTCGACCGGCGCGTGCTCGTGTACCGCAAGCTCGCGGCGGCGGTGGACATCGCCGAGGTCGACGCGCTGCAGGAGGAGACCGAGGAACGCTGGGGCGCGCTGCCGCTCGCGGGGCGGAACCTCTTCGACCGTGCGCGCGTGCGGATCCGCGCCCAGCGTCTGGGCTGCACGCTCGTCTCGCTCGTCAACGGGCGGATTATCTTCCAGGGCGTCGACGTGCCGCGTGACCTCGCGCTCAAGCTCAAGGGCCAAGGCGCGCTCAACTACCCCAAGACGCACAAGCTCGCCTACCCCTTCCGCAAGAAGGACGCCGAGGTCATGCCCGTGGCCGTGAGCGTCCTCGAGCAGCTCGGCGGCGACGACGACCTCGACGACTAGCAATTTGGGGTCGGACCCTAAGTTAATTTGGGGTCCGACCCCAAATTAGTTCGCTGGGATAAAGAGGTCGTGGGGGAGATGGGTCCCCATCGCGCGCACGAGTCCTGGGCCTTCTGCGGGTATGACGGTCGTGACCTGGCCGTCGTTTGTGTGCACATCGAGTCCGCGGACTTCGGAGCGAAAGATGTCCACGACTACGGACGTCACATCGTCCCACGGCATCCGCATGCGTCGGGCGCCCTCTCCCAGGATGAATTCGAGCCCCCTGTCCCCGCACTGGACGGAGCCCGGCCGGGGTAGAATCCCGCCGGTGAGGCAGTTGCATCCGCACTCGAAGTCGACGCGCTCGTTGAGCGGAACAATAGGGATACCTGTCCTCATGAGAGCTCCTTGCCTGCTTATTGTCGGATGGAGGGCTTGACGCCTGCGGCGAGAAGGGACGCGATCTCGCTCTCGGTCGCCGCCGAGAGATCGCCCGAGATGGTCGCTTTAAACGCGGAGGCCATCGTGGCGAAGTCCACGCTGAACTGCATGTCCCACTTGCTCGTAGCGCCATGGACGAGCGAGGCGGCGAACACGCTGCCGGAGCTCGAGATGTCGGCGAGCGAGACGACCTGAGGCGTGGCGAGATAGGTCTTGTCCTTGCTCACGACGGCGCCGCGAATCTTGGCCACGTCGTATCGGTCGATCTGGCGGACGACGAAGCAGGTGTTTTCGAGCGAGTAGTCGTTCATCATGCCCCGTGCCCAAGAAAGACAGAAGTCGAAGAGCGCGTCGTCCTCGACCTGCGCATGCTCGAGCGTGATGATGTCGTCCTCGGAGGCTATAAGGCAATCGACGTAGGGCAGCAGCTTGCCGAGCTTGGCGAGAGCATCCTCGCGCGACCACATGGTTTCGCGGTAGTTGAGGTCGAGCACGGTGCGGATGCCGCGGCCCTTGCAGGCTTTGAGGCCGATGAGGGCCGCGTGGAACATCTCGTCGGAAATCGCGGGAACCACGCCCGAGAAGAAGAACGTCCCAACGCCGTTCAACATGCTGTCCCAGTCGAAGTCCTCTCGTTGGGCGTGCGCCATGGAGGTGTCGCTGCGATCGTAGGTCACCACCGTGGGGCGAATCGAGCGGCCGCGCTCGGTGTAATAGAGCCCCATTCGGTGGTTGGAGCGCAGGATGCGTGAGGTATCGATGCCGTAACGGGCGAGATTCATGATCGCATTCGTGCCCAAGCGGTTGCTCGAGATCTCGCTCGCGAAGGAGACCTCTTCGCCGAGCTGAGCCAATGTGATCGCTACCACGGCCTCAGCGCCGCTGTACGTGATTTCCAGGCTCTTTGCGTCGTCGAGGCGTTCGTGCGCGACGGTGGAAAGCCTGATAAGCGGTTCGCCAAAGCAGAGGATGTTCATCTTAGACACCAACAATCACTACGAGCGCCGTCATGACGACCACGCCTACAAAAACGGTCAACGCGTTTGCCACACCTGCGAGACCTTCGTCGCCGCCGGCCCACAGCGTGTAGAGGGGGCCGGTAGAAGGCGCGGGCGCCCAGGCGAGCACCATTACTACTGTACGCGCGGCGGGGTCGAGAGGGAGGACAAATGCGGCGGCCAAACAAAGAAACAGCGCGAACGTGAACCTCCAGGCGAGCAACCTCGCGAGCTCGGCGGCCTTCTTCGCGTCGAGGCTGAAGCGAATCATGAGCCCGATCATCAACATCGCCAAGAAGGAATTCGCGTTCGCGATGGGGTCGATGAGGGTGATGACGCCGGCGGGTATGCGAATGCCGACGAGGCTCAGGAGGATGAGAACGACGTAGCAGTCAAAGGGCACCGACGAGAAGAGCGTCCTGGCAAAGATGCGCGCTCGGTCGCGGAAGCACTGGTAGTCGGTTCCCAGGACGAGCGCCCTGATGAGCGCCCAAACCCCTCCGGTGCACATAAGCGAGTTCCCCGCATCGAAGAGGCATGTCGCGACGGCGCCCGATGCGGGAAAGAAGGCTTGGACGAAGGCGAGGGCGAAGCAGCCGATATTGTAGCCGGAGACGTTTGCCTGCTGCACAATGCGCTCGTCGCGGGGCTTGTTGCGATAGACAAGAAGCGAGAGGAAGAACGGGAGCGCATTTGCCGCGAAGCCGAGCCCGATGAGGGAAAGGAGCGACACATCGAACGTCGAAGACTCGAAAGCCCGAATGATCGCAGCCGGAAGCGTCAGGTTGAAAACAATCTTTGATATCAACCTACTCGCGCCGTCACCGAACTTCCCACTGTGCGAGGCGGCGATGCCCACGACGATGACGAGGACGAATGAGGCAACTTTGGCGATGACTTCCAGCATGGGGGCTACGTTCCTGTTCTGCGCGCCTGGGCCCGCGATGTCGTGAGGTTCGGTGCAAGGCGCCCGAACAGCGTGTTTCTTAGTACTTGGGCTTACGAATACGCGTGACCTTCTCGGGGTGGAAGCGCTTGACGGCGGCCAGCCCGTCGGCGGCGGTGTAGCGGTCGTTCGCCTTCTTGAACTGGATGCGGATGGGCGCGAACCCCATGTCCTTGTTCGCCAACGCGAGGCGCGCCTGACGACGGTTGCGGGCGGAGACCCAGGAATCGTAGTCGACGGGGACGGCGCATAGATACGTGTCGTCCTTAAGCTTGAGAAGGAACACTTCCGAGATCTGGTCCCAGGGCGTAAAACCCGAGCCCATGGAGTCGGTGTTGTCGGTGATGCCGTTCTCGTCGATGACGATGGCGTTGCGGCGCTTCACGATTTTCGTGATGTTCGAGCAGATGATGAAGAGCGAGACGGGGACCATGAGCCAGCCCATGCCTACCTTCATGACGAGGGGGTTCTCCGCGAAGGGGAGCGGCTGGGTCAAGACGAGGATTGCCCCTGCGAAGAGGCATACGCCCATAAAGAGGTAAGAACCCAGCAAAACGACGTTGCTTGTGATGGAGAGTCTCTCTCCCGTAATCGCCTTGGCCACGGCTGCTCCCTTCTAGTGGGTACATACGTTTGTGTATACCCGGTTTTGATGGGGAAATCATAGCCAAATTCATGTTGAAACAGCAGTGTAGTACCTCAAATTATGGAGAAACAGTGAACGATTAATACATAAATGTCAGACAGCTGTCAGTTAACGGCAGATTCTCAGAACAAAACAAGAACACGATATGAAGAAACAATGAAGTTGATACGAAAGCAACGTTCTCACCAACTGAGGTCCATGGAGGAAATATGATTCAGGCCATCGAAACCTCCACACCAGTAGAAGCCGTAGGGCCGGAGGGTCAGACAGGTAAGCAATCGGAAGTAGGCAAGGAGAGGAGGAGAAATGGCGAGCAAGAAGTTCATTGTTGGCGTTACCGCTTGCCAGATCGGCATCGCCCACACGTTCATGGCGGCCGAGTCTCTGACGAAGGCGATCGAGGCGCGCGGGTGCGAGGCCAAGATCGAGACCCAGGGCGCGACGGGCGCCGAGAACGTCATTACCGACGAGGATCTCGCCCGCGCCGACGCGGCCATCATCGCGGCCGACGTGAAGATCAAGCAGGCTGAGCGCTTCGACCCCGTTCCCACCCTGAGCTGCAAGACCAATGAGGTCATGACGCTCGAGACCGCACTCGGCGTCGTTGATGAGGTACTGGAGGCGATTGAGTAAAAATGGCTGAGATTAAGCGCAAGAACGCAAAGAAGAAGAGCGCGGGCCGTCAAGCCTGGGATGCTGTTCTCACCGGTATTTCCTACATGATTCCGTTCATCGTCGGCGGCGGCGTCCTGTGGGGCATCGCAAAGGCAATGGGCGGCTACAACATCGCGGCAGACATGAAAGCCGTCGGCGGCTACACCGAGTACTCCCTGGCAATGGTCATATACGCAATCGGCTCCGCCATCTTTGACGTCTGCGTCCCGATCATCGGCGCCTATACCGCCTATGCCCTCTCCGATAAGCCCGGTCTCGCCCCCGGCTTCGCAGTAGGCGTCATCTCCAACACGATCAAGGCCGGCTTCCTCGGCGCCGTCGTGGGCGGCATCATCGCCGGCTACATCGTGAACTTCCTCAAGGACTGCTCCAAGAAGGTCCCCTCCTCCGTGCAGTCCGTGTTCCCGATCCTGATCATCCCGGTCGTCGGCACTGCCGCCACCTCCCTGCTCATGTGGTACGTCATCGGCGTGCCCATCGGC
>DJRK01000087.1:0-8960 GCA_002440065.1 Atopobium sp. UBA6362
GAGAATTACATGCAACTGAACGATGCGATCCCCCACGATGCCGACGGCCTGATCCCGCTCGACCTGTGGAGCCGGAGCTTCGACCGCCTCTACCGCAAGACCGACAAGCTCTACTATCTGCTCTCGCAGGACTGCGGCATCTCCGAGTCGGCCTACTGGCTCATGTACGCCATCTACACCTGCGGCGGCCGGACGACCGTGCGCAACCTCGTCGACGAGTGCCTCTACTCCAAGCAGACGGTCAACTCGGCGCTGCGCGCCCTCGAGTCGCGCGGCCTCGTGGAGATGAGCTTCTGCGAGGGGAGCCGCAAGGCCAAGCAGGTCCGCTTCACCGATGCCGGACGCGATCTGGCGACGCGCCGCATCGTGCCCGCGAACCTCGCCGAGCGCCGGGCCTTCTGCGCGCTCACGCCTGAGGAGCAGTCCGAGATGATCCGCTTGGTCGACAAGTACGTGGGCGCCGTGGAGGCCCAGCTCGACCTCATGAAGGGGGAGAATCTCTCCGATGACGAATAAAGACCAGCTAGAAGACGCCGCCCCCGGCCGTGACTACAGCAAGAGGACCGCGCTGCGCGTGTTCGCCGCACTTCTTGCCCCGTACAAGGGGCTCGCCGCCTTCACGCTCCTCATGCTCCTGTGCGACATCACGGGCATGCTCTTCATCCCCACGGAGCTCGCGGCCCTCCTGAACTCGATCGCCTCCGGCGGCGGCATGGACGAGGTCGTGCGCCACGGGCTCGTCATGCTCGGCGCCTCTGTCCTGGGCTCGGGCGGCTGCATCGTGAGCTACCGCGCCGCGTCCAAGCTCGCCGCCTACGTGGGCCGCGATCTGCGCCTGGCCGTCTACGAGAGGTCGCTCGCGTTCTCGGGCTCCGACTTCAACCGCTTTGGCACGGGCTCGATGATCACCCGCACGCTCTCGGACGCGAACGTCGTCCAGCAGACGCTGCTCATGGCGTTCGTCATGATGGGGCCCGTGCCCGTGACCTGCGTCGTCGCTATCATCCTCACCTTCCACATCGATTNNATTGGATGATGGGCTGGGTGCTCACGGCCGTCACGATTACGGTCCTGGCCATCAGCGCCTTCGCCGTGGTGAAGTCGGCGCCCATCTTCCTCATCATGCAGGGCTTCATCGACCGGATGAACGTGCGCCTGCGCGAGGCCATCACGGGCGTGCGCGTGATCCGCGCCTTTGGCAAGGAGCCCTACGAACGCGAGCGCCTGGACGAGACGTTCGAGGACTACGCGCAGCGCGCCATCCGCGTGAACCTCGTCTTTGCCGTGACGGACACCGCGACCTTCTTCATCATGAACGCGGTCGAGTCGCTCATCTTCTACCTGGGCGCGAACCGCGTGGGTGCCTACGCGATGCAGATCGGCTCCATCAGCGCCGTGATCGAGTATGCCATGCTCATCATGTTCTTCATGATGATGGCCCAGTTCGCGCTGCTCCAGATGCCGCGCGCCCTCGCGTGCCTCACCCGTGCGGCTGAGGCGCTCGACCTCGAGCCGGGCATCGCGGACCCGGAAGCGCCCCGCGAGCTGCCGAGGGTTTGCGAGGTGGCAGCTTGCTGGCCGGGTGCGGAGAAGGGCTCCGGTGCCGAGGCTTGCGGGCCGGGTGCGGAGAAGGGCTTCGGTGCGGCTCCTGATGCCGTCGCCCGCTTCTCCCACGTGCGCTTCCGCCACGCCGACGCCGACGAGGACACCCTCCACGACCTCGATTTCTCCCTGCTGCGCGGCCAGACGACGGCCGTCATAGGCAACACCGGCTCGGGCAAGTCGACCATCGCGAAGCTCCTTCTGCGCTTCCACGACGTGACCGAGGGCTCCCTCGAGTTCGAGGGCCGCGACGTCCGCGAGGTCGCGCAGGCCGACCTCCGCTCGCGCATAGCGTATGTCCCGCAGAAGGCGTGGCTTTTCTCGGGGACGATCGCCGACAACCTTCGCTACGGCGCGCGGCAGGCGACAGAGGAGGAGCTTTGGCACGCCGTGGACGTCGCCCAGGGCGCCTTCGTCCACGAGCTTCCCGACGGGCTCGCCTCGCGGGTGGCCCAGGGCGGCACGAACTTCTCGGGCGGGCAGCGCCAACGCCTCGCCATCGCCCGGGCCCTTGCGCGCCGAGCGGACCTGTACATCTTCGACGACTCGTTCAGCGCGCTCGACTACAAGACCGACGCTGCGCTCCGCCACGCGCTCACAGGCGAGCTCCGAGGCGCGGCCGTACTCATCATCGCGCAGCGCGTGAGCACGATCCGCCACGCCGACCAGATCGTGGTCTTGAACGAGGGCCAGGTCGTGGGCCTGGGCACGCACGACGAGCTCATGGAAACGTGCCCGACGTACCGGGCGATAGCCGATTCTCAGATGAAGGGAGGTGCCGAGGATGGGCACCGCGAGTAACGAGACGCGCGCGAGCAAGACACGCTCGAGCAAGGAGCGCAAAGAAGACCTTCTTGCCGCCGACGCCCCCGCAGCGGCGCCGACCGAGGAGGACGACGTCGCCCGCGACCCGGCCGGCACGGCGCGCAAGCTTTGGCGCGCCGCCGGCCCCGAGCGGTGGCGCCTCGTGGTCGCCGCGGTCTCGGCCGTCTTCTACGTGGTCGCGAGCCTCGCCGCCCCGCTCTACAGCGCGGGCCTCGTCGACCTTTTGTGGGGACGCATCCAGGCGGCGCACGCCGCGGGCGAGGCGTTCACCGTCACGCTGGACAACGGCGGCGCGCAGATCCTCGTCTTCCTGGGCATCTGGACCCTCGCGTGGGTCTTCTACACCGTCCAGTCGCTCGTGATGACGAGCTTCGCGGAGCGCCTGAACCTTGGCCTGCGCCGGCAGATCAGCGAGAAGATCGGTCTTCTTCCCCTGTCCTACTACGACGCGCACCAGCCGGGCGACACGATCTCGCGCGCGACGAACGACCTGGACAAGGTGTCCGAGGTCCTGCAGCGCGGCCTTCTGCAGGTCATCATCAGCGCCCTGATGTTCGTGGGCGCCGTTGGCGTGATGCTCTCGTACAACCTGCTGCTTGCGGGCGTTTTCCTCGTGTTCGCCGCGCTGTCGCTCGTCCTGACCAGGTTCGTGGGGACGGTCACGCTCAAGGTCGCATCCCGGCGCCAGGCCGCGCTTGGGCGCCTTACCGGCAAGGTCGAGGAGGCCTATTCCGGCCGCGCCGTCATCAAGGCGTTCGGCCGGGACGGGCAGAGCCTGGCGGACATCCGCGAGGCGTCCGAGGAGCTCGCCGCCGCGAGCGCCGACGCGGATTTCATCACGAACGCGATCAGCCCCGCGATCCGCTTCCTCACGCGGCTCGCGCAGGTGGTGTGCGGGCTTCTTGCCGGCGGCATGCTGCTCGCGGGGCAGCTCACCGTGGGCGTGTTCCAGTCGTTCTTCCAGTTCGTGACCACGGCGACCGAACCGCTCACGCAGCTCTCCACGACGCTGAACATGCTCCAAGGGGCGCTCGCCGCCGCCGAGCGCGTGTTCGACCTGCTGGAAGCCGAGGAGGTCGTGCCGGACCCGGCCGAGCCCGCAAGCCTTCCCGCCGAGGTCTCCGGCCGCGTCGAGTTCGAGCACGTGAGCTTTGGGTACGCTCCCGAGAAGCCGCTCATGCGCGACGTGAGCCTCACGGCCGAGCCTGGCCAGAAGGTCGCCATCGTGGGCGCGACGGGCGCGGGCAAGACCACGCTCATCAACCTCCTCATGCGCTTCTACGAGGTCGGCGGCGGGCGCATCACGCTCGAAGGCGTGGACACCCGCGACCTTACCTGCGCCGACCTGCGCCGGCGGTTCGGCATGGTGCTGCAGGACGCGTGGCTCTTTGAGGGGACGATCGCGCAGAACATCGCCTACGGCAAGCCCGGCGCCACGCGCGAGGAGGTCGAGGCCGCGGCCCGCGCCGCGCACGTTGACTTCTTCGTGAGGACGCTGCCCCACGGCTACGACACCCTGCTTTCCAACGACGCCGAGAACGTGAGCCAGGGCCAGCGGCAGCTCCTGACCATCGCCCGCGCGATGCTCACCGATCCCGCGATCCTCATCCTGGACGAGGCGACCTCGAGCGTGGACACCCGCACCGAGCAGGCCATCGTTCGCGCGATGGAGGCGATCATGGAGGGTCGCACGAGCTTCGTCATCGCGCACCGCCTCTCGACGGTCGTGGACGCCGACCTCATCCTCGTGATGGACCACGGCGACATCATTGAGCAGGGCACGCACGACGAGCTCCTCGCCGCCGGCGGCGCCTACGCCGACCTCTACCGCTCCCAGTTTGCGTAAGCGGTCAGACGATCGCTCCCGCCTGCCTCGCGCGTTCCTCCCCGCCGTTCCCCTTGCAAAATGAGACATAATCCGGCCCCAGGGTGTCCCATTTTGCAAGGGGGGACAACCTCCGGTGGGGTCACGGCAACGCAATCGGCCGCGACGGACGCCGATTGGTCAGGCCTTCTGTGCAGGGTGACTATCCACGACAGCGTTGGCTTTGTTGCGTTGAACGCGCTGATTAATTGCTAATATACATATTAGTAACCTATATGTTAGTAACATGTATATAAGTACATGGAGGTCACATCGATGTTCGTCGCACGCGATCGCGAGCTTGCCTCGCTCGAATATGCCTATGCCTCGACTTCTTTTCAATTCGCCGTCGTCTACGGTCGCCGTCGCGTGGGGAAAACGAGCATCCTTCGCGAGTTCGTGCGCGATAAGGCCCATGTGATCTTCTTTACCGCACAAGAATCGTCCGCCGCGGTGAACCTGGACTTGCTTAGCCGCCTGCTCTCAGATTCCTCGGGCGTTTTGGATGACCTCTCCACAAGTTATCCTCGCTACGCCTCGTTCGCAGATGCGTTTGAGAAAGTGTTCAGTCTCGCCCGCGAGGAGCGGGTCATTTTCGTTATCGACGAGTATCCCTATCTGGCCCAAAGCGAGAAAGGGGTCTCCTCGGCGCTCCAAACGCTCATAGACCGCCACAAGGACACGAGCAAGCTCTTCTTGGTGCTGTGCGGATCTTCCCTCAGCTTCATGGAGCATCAAGTCCTTGGCGAGAAGAGCCCCCTGTATGGGCGAAGGACCCTTCAGCTGCGCGTCAAGCCTTTTACCATCTTTGATGCGCAGAAGCTGCTGCCTAACGTGCCTGATCGCGAGCTGGTCGAGCTCTATGCCGTGGCTGGTGGTGTGCCGTTGTATCTTTCGCAGTTCGATCAAGCGAAAAATACGGAGTGGAACATAGCGCATAAGGTATTCAATCAAAGCGCGATTCTCTACGAGGAGCCAAAGAACTACCTTATGCAGGAGACGAGGTCGCCGGCCATGTACACCGCCATCGTCGAGGCCATCGCCTCGGGGCGCTGCCGCCCGACCGAGATCTCCGATTCCGTGAGGCTTCCCACGTCCGCCGTCAGCCGATATCTTGACAACCTGATCGAGCTCAAGATCGTCGAGCGCTGCACTCCTATGGTCAAGGCAAAGAAGCGCCAGGTTGTCTATAAGGTGAGCGATAACCTCTTTAGGTTCTGGTCGTTCTTTGTTTCCCGTTACGCGAACGCGATCGAGCTGGGCATGGGGGAGCAGGTCGCCGCCAAGATCGTGGGCCAGGAGTTCCCGACGTTTGTGGGCCCAGTGTTTGAGCAGGTCTGCCGTCAATGGCTCATGCGCGAGGCGGCAAGGGGAAGGCTTGGACTTCTTCCCAGGGGAATCGGATCCTGGTGGGGAACCGATCCCCGTACGAAACAAGAGGAAGAGATCGATATCGTCCTTGAGGGGTCCGACGGTGAGCTCGTCTTTGGGGAATGCAAGTGGAAGAATGCTCCCGTGGGGGTCGAGGTCGCCGAGACCTTGCTTAGGCGCGCCGCACTGTTCCAGGGGAGCTGCAAAGAGTACTTCATTTTCTCTAAGTCGGGCTTTACTAAGAAGTGCGCTCAGTTCGCCGATAGGCGTGAAGACCTGCGTCTCGTCTCTCTGGAAGAGATGCTTGCCTAGGCGGGCCGCGACGGGCACCGTTCCCGGTTCAATTCCCTTGCAAAATGAGAAATTTATCGAGCGAATTATGTCTCATTTTGCAAGGCCACTTGAGAAATACCGTTCGGTGAAGCCTCAACGTTCGAAAAAATCGTCAATTGTGGTGATGAATCGGAACCGGTCGAGTAGAGGCCCCTTTTCGATTGAAGAAAGCCCAGGTAGATCGTTCGGGTGCTTGACTGCTACTTCGGGCATCGCGTTTCAACCCCACAATTCGCGAGTTTTTTGAGCTCGGCCTCCACTTTCAGGTAGCTGGGTATCCCATCCCCGCAAAATGAGACATATTCCAGGCGCAGGATGTCCCATTTTGCGGGGGGCGCGGTTGAGGAACGGCGCGTGGGTGGCCGCAACGGAGAAGGTGTGCCGAGAGGTCGAGGGGCGAACAAGACGCAGCCCATGTTGCGCAACAAATCAGGGGTTTGGGGTGCTACGTTCAAGGAGCAAGGAAGAAGACCGATCGGAGGTCCCATGATTTGTCCTCACTGCGGCGCCGAGCTCGACGACGGCGCCGTATTCTGCACGCAATGCGGCGCTCGCTTGGACGGGTCGGACTCGGCTGTGGCCGACGCCCCTGACCAACCCGACGCCCCCGACCAGCCCGCTGTAAAGAAGAAGCTCTCGCGCGGCAAGAAAGCGGCGATCGCCGGGCTCGTCGCGGCGCTTCTCCTCGGTGGCGGGGGCGCGGGCTACTACTTTGGCATCTACGCGCCCGGCCAGCGCCGCGCCGCTGCCGAGAAGCTCGCCTACGAGCGCGCCCACGGCCTCGTTTACGTGGCGATCAGCGTCTCAGGCGACGGTTGGGACACGGCGTCCGGCGCTTCTCGGCTCCCGGTTCTCGTGACGGGGACCGACGCGGACGGGGATGTCGACAAGGTCCAGTACGTCTCGAGCGACGGCTCGGGGATTCAGCTGCATCCGGGCAACTACGACATCTCGGTCCCCGCGTCGCCCGTCGCCGCAGACGGCGGCATCTACTCGGTGCCGAGCACGACCTTCTCGCTCGCGATAGACAACGGCAGCGACGTCGATCCCGACTCGCCGGATGTCCCCGCGACCCCCGACGAGGTGGGCGAGGTTCCCGACGCCGACTACGACGCGTCCTCGGACGTGAAAATCGACCTTTCCCGCGCCGACATGGCCGAGGTGAGCGACGAGGAGGTCGAGGCGGCTCAGGATTACCTCGAGAAGGACGACGGGCTCGATGGCTCCGTTGCCAGCACGCTCAAGGATGCCTTGACAACCTCGCGCAACGATGCCCTCGAGCAGAAGCGCCAGGCCGAGGAGGCCGCCGCCAAGAAGGCCGCCGAGGAAGCGGCCGCTGCGGCCAAGCAAAAGTCGATCGACGACCTCGTGAGCTGTGCGACGTCGAGCAACTTCAACGATGGCACGAAGGCCGATGGCTCTGATTCCACGAGCTTCATGTTTGAGCGCAAGCAGACCAGCGATGCGGCGGGTCCCCTGCTCACGCATCGCGCAAGCGGGTTCTACACGGTCGTCGTTTACTCAGGCAACGATGAGGCCACGGCAAAGGCGGTCGCGATGTACCTCTTCAAACTCGACCTAGAAGGCAAGCTGATTAAGAGCTCCGACTGGTCCTCTTTGGGAGTAAACGGCGGTTATGCTGCTATTGCCGGTATTTACGACACCGAGAGCCAGGCGCAGGCACAGGAGCAGAAGCTCGAGGCGCAGGGCATCACCTGCGGCACCGTTGCGTTCACCGGTTCCCACCGCTAACGGAAATCGCCCCTGCAAAATGAGACATCTCGAGGGTTGATTATGTCTCATTTTGCAGGGGCTGCGGGTGAAGAGGGGCTGCGGATGGGAAGGCTGCTGCGCAGGACGATCACCGGGCGCGGCTCGTGCGCCCACCTTGCGCTACAGGCAGAAGCCGGGGATGACGTAGGTCGGCTCGGCCGGGGCGTCGCCGGGGGTCGCGCCGTTGAAGGCGTCTCCGTCGCGCATGACGCGGTTGAAGACGGTCGACGGCATGCCCACGGACGCGTCCGCGGAAGGCGTGCGCTCCCACCAGTAGACCCTCTCGCCTGCGACCCTGCGCACGATCGCCTCGTTTGCCGAGAGCCCGGAGATTCCGAGCTCGTTAAATAGCTGATACTGCGCGCCCTCGTAGCTGTAGAGGTCGCTCAGGTACTCGTACCCCTTGCCGAACGTCTCCGGCCCCTGGTAGCCGCAAAGCTCGGTCATCGAGGGCAGCCAGAACGCGTCCGTCGTCTGGCTGAGCTCGGTCGATTCCCCCGTATCCACGGCGCCCACGTTGTTCGTGTCCTTGACCACGGGCCTTACGCGCGAGACGAGCTCGGCGGGAAGAAGGCCCAACATCTCGGTCGCCATCCACTCGCGCAAGGAGCTCTGCTCCCAGCCGCCGAGGCGCGGCCCGTCGTTCATGGGACGCGGGTCGCCCACCGGCGTGCGCATGAGGAAGCTGATGCCGGCGACGCCCTGGCCGTCGGCGCGCCTGTCCGCCCGGAAGCCCACGATCTGCGCCTCGGCGGCCGCGCCGTCCGCAAGCGGGAAGCGCTTGACGTGCTCGTCGGTAAGCGATCCGTCCGCGTTTACGAGGCCGGCCTCGCGCGCGATGCCCAGGGCCACGTCGTCGCTCGCGGCCGCGGCGATGCGGTCGGCCAGCTCGGCGAGCTCGTCCCAGCCGTAGTCGTCCACGGTGCGGGGGCGGAGAAGGCCGAACCCGCGCGTCGCGACCGCCGCCGCGGCGCCCAGCACCACGAGCCCGCCGATGCCCAGGCCGATCGCGGCGCGTCGGGTGAGGCGCAGTGCGGGCTTCTTGGCGTCGGCGGAAAGCGATGCGGGGCCGCTATCGGCCGCGTTGCCGCCTAACGACCTCACAGTGTCCGAACCCCGGCCCTTATTACCGGCGCCGACCCCAGCGCCGCCCCTCTCGCCGCCCCCCTCAACCGGGGCCTTCATGCTCAGG
>DJRK01000087.1:8969-9262 GCA_002440065.1 Atopobium sp. UBA6362
CGTCCCGGCGACGGGCGCCGCCGCCCGCTCGTCGGGGCGGTCCGCCACCGGTCGGTAGCTCCCGTGCGCGCGCCAGGCGCGAAGGCGCCCGAGCAGCTCGTGCATGTCGATGCGCTCGGCGGGGTCGGGCGCGATGCCGGCCAGGATGGTCGCCACGAGCTCGGTGTCGCGCTCATCGCGCGGGACGATGTCGGCGGGGCCGCCGGCCATCTTTATCTGGTAGGGGGACTGCAGCGGCTTGGACGCCACGTCGTAGGGCGTCCGGCCTGAATAGAGCTCGTAGAGCACGCTGC
>DJRK01000120.1:0-182 GCA_002440065.1 Atopobium sp. UBA6362
TTCCAGAACTACAACCTGTTCCCGCACTTCTCGGTGCTCAAGAACGTCATGGACGCGCCGATCTGCGTGCAAAGGCGCGACCGCGCCGAGGTCGAGGCGCAGGCGCGGCAGATTCTGGCCAAGATGGGGCTCACGGGCAACGAGGACAAGGTGCCGTGCCAGCTCTCCGGCGGCCAACAGCA
>DJRK01000120.1:267-9838 GCA_002440065.1 Atopobium sp. UBA6362
GCGCTCGACCCCGAGCTCACGGCCGAGGTCCTCAAGGTGATCAAGGGGCTTGCGGCCGAGAACATGACCATGGTCATCGTCACGCACGAGATGGGCTTCGCGCGCGAGGTCGCCGACCGGATCGTCTTCATGGACGGCGGCGTCATCGTGGAGCAGGGGCCGGCGCGCGAGCTGATCGACAACCCGCGCGAGGAGCGCACCCGCGCCTTCCTCGCCCAGCGCGGCGCCTGACGCAATTTGGGGTCGGATACCAAGTTAATTTGGGGTCCGACCCCAAATTAGAGGCAGGCCTCGGCGATGCGGCGCTTGAGCTCGTCGATGCCCTGGCCCGTCTCGGCCGAGGTGATCACCATCTGGTCGCGCGGCACGTCGAGCTGGCGGCTCAAGAGCGCGGCCTGCTGGTTCTGCTTGCCGCGGCTGAGCTTGTCGGCCTTGGTGAGGGCCACGAGGCAGGGGAGCCCCGCCTCGTGCAGGAAGCCGATCATCTCGACGTCGAGCTTCTGCGCCTCGTGGCGGATGTCGACCAGGCTGATGACCAGGTTGAAGCTGCGCTCCTGGTTGAAGTAGCCCGAGATGAGGTTCGCCCAACGCTCCTTCTCGGCCTTGGAGACCTGTGCGAAGCCGTAGCCGGGCAGGTCGACGAAGCGGATTCCGTCGACGTCGAAGAAGTTGATGTTCGCCGTCTTGCCGGGCTTGGAGGAGACCTTCACGAGGTTCTTGCGCCCAAAGAGCTTGTTCAACAGCGAGGACTTGCCCACGTTCGAGCGGCCGGCAACGGCGACCTCGGGCGTCGTCGATTCGGGGAGCTGCGCAATCGTGCCGTAGGAGGCCTCGAACTTCGCGAGCTGGTAATTGATGCCGGCCATGGGGGTCCTTTCTAAGCGATTCGACCCCGTCATTTTACCCGAGCCCCGGTGCCCGACCGCCGGTTGGGCCGCCCGTGCCGCCCTTTTCTCAAAAATCACGCCAATTGCGGGCATAATCTCGAGCAGAGCGAGTAGGCGGTCATTTGCAAGCCTCGAATCCAGGGCTTTTGTGGCTTGAAAACGCCCGCTACTCGGCCAGCCCGGGAAAAGGACCGCAATTCGCGACTTTTTTGAGCCGCGAGCCCGTTTCTACGCCTTCGCAGGCACGGGCAGCATCACGTTGAGGTGGAAAACGTTGCCCTGCGTGCGCGCGTGGAGGGCTCCACCGTAGCGCTCGGCGATGAGCTTCATCGATTTCATGCCGTAGCCGTGCGCCGAGCCGTCCCGCTTCGTCGTCTTGGCGATTCCGGCCGCATCCAGCACGACCTCGCCCTCGAAGTAGTTCTCCACGTGCACCACGGCCATGCCGCCTCGGCGCTTGATCACGAGGCTGATGCTCCTTTTGCTCGGGTCGTCCACGCGCTGTACGGCCTCGATAGCGTTGTCCAGCGCGTTGCCCATGAGGGAGTAGATGTCGCTCGCGTCCAGGTGGGCGAGCGCGGTGCCATCGGCGATGCAGCTCATCGTGATGCCCTCGCGCTCGCATGCGAGGTTCTTCTCGGTCAGGATGACGTCGAGCGGTTCGTTGCCCGTCCGGATTCCCGCATCGTAGATGCTCACCTTGCGCGCCATCTCGTCGATGGCCTTGGGGTCCACAGCGTATCCGTCGCCGAGCTCGCGGATCTGGTGCTTGATGTCGTGGCACTTGATGTTGATGGCCTCTATGGTGTCGCGGCTGAGCTGGTACTGGGCCTTCTCGTCCTCCATGATCCGCTCGATCGTGCCGACCTCCTCGCCCATGCGCCTGCTGTAGAGCGCCTCGTACTCAAAGGCGAGCACGAGCATGCATAGCAGCAAGTGAACGAGCCGGCACGAGACGGTGATCCGGACGTCGACCCCGCCTACCCACATCTCCTTGATGACGACGTCGAAGCCGATGACCGCCAAGATCACGACGGCCATCATGGGGAGCATGACACGTTGTTGGATGAGCTCGAGGCCGTTGCGGCGGATCCGCGAGACGAGCACGACTTGGACCACGAGGTACACGACGGCGAACGGGACGATCATCTGCGCGATCTGCAGACCGATGCCCATGCCTTGCGGGAAGAGTAGGTTCCCCAGCAAAGAATTGAGCCCGCTCGCGAGGTTTTGCGTGGTGTAGCCCGCCGTGCAGCAGAACAGTGCCGTCCACGGGGACGCCTCGAACAAGAAGACGACGAAGCCGAGCATGGCGGCCAAGGCGACCCCGTAGGTGAGGACGATTGCCGCGGCGTAGCCCGAGCCGGGCATGATGGAGGGCATGACGTAGGCGAGCAGGAGCGACCACGCGCAGAAGAAGAACGCGACCGCGGCGACTCGGCCGGCCAGGGGCCTGCGCAGCGGGAGCCGCGAGGCGTACAGGAGGGTCCCCGCAAGCAGCTGGGCGCAGGTCAGGGCGGAGCGAAGAAGCTCGAGGGGATACATCAGATGCTCTCTCCCAGGTAGTCCGCGAAGGTCTCGAGCGCGGCCTTCTTCTTTGCGCGGCTCGCGTAGAGCACCTCGCCCGTGTCCAGCCGCACCTCGCCCGACTGCATGGAGCGCACATGGTCCATGTTCACGAGGCAGCTGCTCGAGATGCGCGTGAACGGCGTCTCGCCGAGCTCCTGCTCCAAGGCCGTGAGCGAGCCGCGCACGCTCACCGGCTCATCCTCCTCGACGAGGTGGTAGAAGAGGTTGTGGCTCTTGGTCTCGACGTAGACGACCTCGCTGCAGGGCACCACGCGCAGTCCCGATCTCGTGGCGATGGTCACGTGCGAGCGGCGGTTGCGCGCCATGGCCCGCATCGCCTTGTCCATCCTCATGCTGAAGTGGTAGTAGCTCACGGGCTTCACGATGAAGTCGAGCGCGTCGACCTCGTAGCCGTGGACGGCGTACTGCGCGAGGTTGGTCACGAAGACGAGCGGCGTCGCCTGGTCGTAGGTGCGCATGAGCTCGGCGGCCTCCATGCCGTTTATGCCTGGCAGGTCTATGTCCATGAAGATGAGGTCGTAGTTGCGCTTGGCCTTGATGAGCGGCACGGCCGAGTCGTAGTGCGTCACGTTGAACTCGGCGTCGTTCTCGGCCCCGTAGCGCGTAAGGAACGACCGGAGCGTGTCCGCCGCCGCGGGCTCGTCTTCCACCATGAGTACCTGATACATGGTCAATCTCCCTTCTTGACCACATTCTACCTGCGTAGATGCGGGATTTCGACCCGTTGGGCGCCGTGCGGCGCCCGTGCCCCCGTTTGCCGCCTGAGCTACCAAAGACGGCGCCGCGACGACCGAACTCGGCAGGCGGGCGCGCCGCGCAGGAGGCTGGGCGTACCGTCAGGCCGAAGCGATGCGGCGTCCCCAGCGCCGGGGCACCGTGGACGAACAAAGGGAGGAAGACATGAAAGGCGTGAAGAAAGAAGTCTGGAAGGGGCTTGCGGCCATCGCGGTCGCGCTGTTCACCATCGCCATGATGGCGGCCCCGGTGGCGGAGTCCTATGCCGGGAAGATCAACACGGCCCTGGGCATCAGCACGACCAGGATCGTCGCGGAGTAGGGGGAGACGCATATGGCAAACAGCATGAGCAGGCGCGGCTTCCTCAAGGCCATGGGCCTGGCCGGCACGGGCGCAGCGACCCTGGCGACGATCTCGGGCCTCGGCGCCCAGGCCGCGCTCGCGGACAACACCGTCTCGACCGACCCCTCGCTCTACTGCTACCAGAGCGACTACGGCTGCGACATCATGGACCAGTCCAAGCTCCAGCAGCTCGAGGACGACTGCGGCGAGCAGGGCGCCCTCGAGGTGTCCGAGGGCTGCGTGCTTCTTCGCAACGAGGGCGGCGCGCTGCCCCTGGCCTCCGGCTCGCACGTGACGCTGCTGGGCCAGAACTCCATCGAGTCGACCGTCGAGGAGGAGCAGGCGAGCGGCTTCGGCGCGCCAAAGAAGTACAGCGGCCCCTTCTACAGCTACCACTCCGGCGGCGACTCCGCCAAGGGCACCATGGTCCCCACGGTAACCTACCTCGAGTGCATGCAGGACGTCTACGAGGTCAACCAGAAGATGGTCGAGGCCTACCAGACGAGTGGCTACAAGCGCCTGAAGAGCGCGACCGAGCCGACCATCGGCGAGGCGCCGGCTGACTTCTACACCGACGACCTCAAGTCCAGCTGGGCCTCCGACTACAACGACGCCGCGATCGTTATGCTCACGCGCCAGGCGTCCGAGGACTGCGACCTCATGCTCGAGGACCCCGCGGGCATCTCGTCCCTCGCTCTACACCAGGAGGAGAAGGACCTTCTTGGCATGGTGAAGGAGCAGAAGGAGGCCGGGATCTTCAAGCGCGTCATCGTGCTCGTGAACTCCAGCTGGGCCATTGAGCTGGGCGACCTTCCCGACTACGGCGTCGACGCCGTCCTGTGGGTGGGCGCCCCCGGCGCGACCGGCTTCAAGGGCGTCGCCCGCGTGCTCACCGGCGAGGTCAACCCCTCCGGCCATCTCGTGGACACCTTCGCCAAGAACTCCCTCTCGGCGCCGGCCATCACCTACGCCCAGTCCAAGAACACCCGCACCTGGGCGAACCTCGACGAGGTGCTCGCCGGCTGCGAGGACACCGACAAGTACGTCTCGTACTACCTCGTCTACGCTGAAGGCATCTACGTGGGCTACAAGTACTACGAGACCCGCTACGAGGACTGCGTCCTGGGCCAGGGCAAGGCCGATTCCGCCACCGGCTCCTCTACGGGCAAGGCGTGGAGCTACGGCGACGAGGTCGCCTATCCCTTCGGCTTCGGCCTCTCCTATACCGAGTTCGACCAGAGGCTCGACGGCGTGACCTATGATTCCGCGACCGATACCTACAAGGTCTCCGTCACCGTGACGAACACGGGCACGGTCGCCGGCCGCAGCGTCGTGCAGGTCTATGCGCAGACCCCCTACGGCGACTACGAGAAGCAGAACAAGGTCGAGAAGTCCGCGGTCCAGATGGTCGCCTTCGGCAAGACCCAGCAGCTCGACCCCGGTGCCTCCCAGACGCTCGAGATCGACGTCGAGAAGTACCTGCTGGCCAGCTACGACTACACCAAGGCCAAGAGCTATATCCTCTCGGCCGGCGACTACTACCTGGCCATCGGCGACGATGCCCACGACGCGCTGAACAACATCCTCGCGGCCAAGGGCGCGAGCGGCATGGTCGACGTAGCGGGTAAGCCCGCCGCCGGCGTGAAGGAGAAGGTCTTCACCTGGAGCGAGTCCGCGCTCGACGCGAACGCCTACGCGCACTCCCGCTACACCGACGTCGCCGTGACCAACGAGTTCGACGACGCGGACATCAACACCCTCGGAACGGACACCGTCACCTACCTCAGCCGCTCCGACTGGGACGGCACCTTCCCCACGGAGGCCGTCTCCATCACCGCGACCCCCGAGATGATCCACGACCTCGCGGGAGACATCTACGAGAAGCCCGCCGACGCCCCCTCGGTCGACTCCTTCACCCAGGGCGCCGACAACGGCATCTCCTTCGCCGACATGTTCGAGGTCGACTTCGACGACGACGAGACCTGGAACAAGTTCCTCGACCAGCTTACCGTCGACGAGATGGCGTCCATCATGCCCGACAACAACGGCTCGGTCGCCCTCGACAAGGTCGCTATGCCCGCCTCCTACCGCGGCGACGACATGGACCAGCTCGAGCAAGTGCACTTCAAGCTGACCGATCAATCCGGCTTCCTGTGGCCGTCCATCATGCTCTCGGCCGCGACCTGGGACAAGGACGAGATGGCCAAGCGCGCCAACTACACCGCCAACGAGGCCTTCTTCATGGGCTGCACCGAGATCTGGTCCGGCGGTCCGAACATGCACCGCACCCCGTTCAACGGCCGCGCGAGCGCGTACTACTCTGAGGACGGCATGGTCGGCTACTACGTCGGCCAGATCCAGGCCGACGCCTGCCAGAAGATGGGCATCATCCTGGGCCTCAAGCACCTGTGCGTGAACGACCAGGAGGCCATGCGCGAGTCCGCCGCCACCTTCACCAACGAGCAGGCGCTGCGCGAGAACTACCTGCGCGCCTTCGAGGGCGCCTACGCCAAGGGCGGCGCCCAGGGCCTCATGACCGCCTTCAATCGCATGGGCACCACCTACTGCGGCAGCTGTAAGGAGCTGCTCACCACCGTCCTTCGCAATGAGTGGGGCGCGCACGTGACCGTGTGCTCCGACGCCGTCGTGGGCACGGACTACAAGAAGCACTACGCCTCGAACCTCGCCGCCGGCATGGACTACTGGTGCTGGGACATGGCGGGCTTCGGCGCCAAGCAGGGTGACGGACCGTCCAACCTCTCCAAGGACGTCATCCCGCAGCTCATCGAGGCGGGCGACGGCTACATGCTCGACCGCCTGCGCAACGCGACGAAGAACCATGTGTACGCCGAGGTCAGGTCCATCGCGGTCAACGGACTCACGTCCGGCGCCAAGATCGAGCACATCACCCCGTGGTGGCAGAACGCCCTGACCGGCGCTAAGGTCGGCTCCGGCGTGCTGGCGGCCGGCTTCCTCGGCCTCTACTGCGCCAAAGGCTTCGTGTGGGACAAGCAGGACGCCGACGCGCCCGCCAAGGACGAGAAGGGAGGCGAGTAGCATGAAGAAGAAGGTCGTCTGCTATCTTGCCCTGGTCATCGCCGTTCTCCTGATCGTGACGGGGATTCTCTACGGCGCGAACGCGACCGTGGTCAACAACTTCGTCGCCACCGTCGAGGTGTGCGCCATCGCCGCGGCAGCCTGCCTTGCGGTGTTCTCCTTCGTCGGTGCCGCCTGGGCCGACCTCGGCAACCTCGTTGCCGTTCCGCTCACGGCGGCCGCGCTCGTGCAGCTGCTCGTGAGCTCCATCAACACCATCGCCGACGTTACGAGCGGCATTACCATGTTCGGCTCCCAGGGCGGCATCGAATGGATCATCCAGGTAGCCGTGCTCCTGGCCATCGCCCTCGTGGCCGAGATCGTCTCCTGTTTCATGAGCAGGGACCCCAAAGTCGCCTAGGCTAGCCCCCTCTTCCCACTAGCCAGGTCATAGAAACGGCGGCGAGAACCCGGTTCTCGTCGCCGCTTTTTATAAACTCTGACTTTTCCGCCATTTGTACAAACTCGTCGAGTAGCGAGGCTGATTCTCGTCACGCCAACTGGGCTTTTGTGGGCGGAAAACGTCTCTATACTCGAGGGTTCCGTTACAAATGTCGGAAAAGTCAGAGTTTGTTGCGGAACGGGCTTCCGACCCGCCGATCACCCCTTTGCCGACACCGGAATGAGCGCGTCCAAGTGGAAAATGTCCCCGGTCGCGCCGCAGGTCAGCGAGCCGCCGGCGGATTCGGCGATCATGCGCATGCTTCGGGTGCCGAACCCGTGGTTGGCCCCGTCGGCCTTGCGGGTCAGGGGCAGCCCCTCGCTCCCGAACTCGACCTGTCCGTCGAAGTAGTTCTCCACGTGGATGGACACCATGTCGCCCACGCGCCTCACCACGAGGCCGATGCTGCGCCGCTCCGGGTCGCCCAGGCGCTCGACCGCCTCGATGGCGTTGTCGAGTGCGTTGCCGAAGAACGAGTACAAGTCGGCGGGCTCGACGAAGCCAAGCGCCTCCCCGTCGGCGATGCAGCTCAAGGTGATGCCGTGCTTCTCGCAGTAAAGGCTCTTCTCGGTGAGGATTGTGTCGAGCGCGTCGTTGCCGCTCTTGACCACCGAGTCGTAGACGCCGACCTCGCGGGAGATCTCGTCGAGCACGCGGCCGTCGACGGCGGCCCCTCCCGCTGCCAGCGCGCGGATCTGGTGCTTGAGGTCGTGACACTTTATGTTGATGGCCTCGATGTTCTCGCGGCTCATCTCGTACTGCCGGGCCTCGGCGGCGCGCAGCCGCTCGATGGCCGCCATGCTCATCTGCAGGCGCCGCACGTAGACGATCTCGAATGCCGAGTACATGATGTATACGCAAAGCAGCAGGTAGACGGTCGAGAGCGTGTTGGCGTCATACGCGGGCACGCCGAGGTCGGGCACGACGACGTCCTTGACCACGAGGTCGAGCACCATGTTCACCACGATGACGAGAGCCGTTGCGAGGACCATGACGGGGTCGTCGATCTGGAGCAGGCCGGTCTTCTCGATGCGCTTGATCAGGAGTGGGTACGCCAGCGCGTAGACGAGAAGCGAGAGGGTCCAGTAGCGAACCGACCCCTCGAGCAACGTCGCGGGATAGGCCGAGACGGGCCAGAGGACGCTGAGGGTGCGCTCGGCCGCCGAGGAGAGGTTCTCGAGCGAGTATGCCATCGAGCAGCAGAAGACCGAGGTCCACAGGGGGCACTCGTACACGCATCGTTGCGCCACGACCGCCAGCGCGAGTTCGCCGACGAACGTGAGGACCGCGACGAGCAGCGAGAGGTCATCCGTCAGGGTGGGGAAGACCGAGAAGCCCATCGACACGCTTGCCGCCGCGATGGCCGCCACGCAGGTGAGCACGAGCGCGGCGCGGGTTCGGGACCGGGGGCGTTTGGTCAGCGTGTACGAGAAGAGCCAGACCGCTAGCGCCAACTTGACGATGGAGTAGGCGGAAAGCCACGTGACCCCGAGCGTCATCAGATGCTCCCGCCGAGGAAACCCGTGATGGTGGCCACGGCCTCGCGCTTCCGGGAGCGGCTGAAGAACAGCTCCTGCCCGCCGTGCGTTCTGAGGGATCCGCCGTGGACGGAGCGGATCCGGTTCATGTTCACCAGGCAGCTGTTCGAGATCCGCACGAACGGGCCGCCCGCAACCTCCTCTTCGAAGGCCCTCGGGCTGCCGTAGACCACGAGCGGCTCGTCCTCGTTTGCGAGGTGGTAGGAGAGGTCGTGCTTGTTGACCTCCACGTACTCGATGTCGGACAGGTTGGCCACGCGGATGCCGTCCCTGGTGTTGATGACGACGCTGCGCTCGCCGTTGCGGGCGATGCGCCGCATGGCGCGCTCCATGCGCATGCGGAAGTTGAAGTACGTTACGGGCTTGACGATGAAGTCGAGGGCGTCGACCTCGTAGCCCTTCACGGCGTATTGCGCGAGGTTGGTCACAAAGATGATGGGCGTCTCGGAGTCGTAGGTGCGCATGAGGTGCGCGGCCTCCATGCCGTTGATCCCCGGCATCTGGATGTCCATCAGCACGACATCGTACTGCCCTGCTTTCAGCTTTTCCACGCAGGCTTCGCCGTTTTGGGCCCGTTCCACATCGTACCCGGCCATTTTCAGCAGTTCCATGGCGATCTCAGCGTTCAGATCGTTGTCCTCGGCCAGCAGGATCCGCTTCACAGCGTTCTTCCCGGCCTCCGGACAGGCTGCTGCGGGCGTTTCCACCTTTTCCGCCTCGGGCGCGATCCGGCATTCCAGCCGGATGGTCACCCGGGTGCCCTTGCCCAGCTCGCTTTCAATTTTGATCGTGCCGCCCAACTGGTCCATGTTCTTTTTCACGATGGCCATGCCGAGGCCGGTGCCCTGAATGCCGCTCTCAGTGGTGTTTTTCTCCCGCTCAAACTGGTCGAAAATGTGAGGCAGGAACTCCGCTGAGATGCCAATGCCGTTGTCCTGCAC
>DJRK01000121.1:0-3038 GCA_002440065.1 Atopobium sp. UBA6362
CGGCGTGAACGACGCGCCCGCCCTGGCCCGTGCCGACGTGGGCATCGCCATCGGCGCCGGCACGGACGTGGCCATCGGCTCGGCCGACGTCGTGCTCATGCGCTCCGACCCCGCCGACGTCGCCACGTCCATCGAGCTCTCCCGCGCTACCATGAGAAACATCAAGCAGAACCTCTTCTGGGCGCTTTTTTACAACTCGATCTGCATCCCGGTCGCGGCGGGCGTGCTCGTGCCCGTGGGGATTACCCTGAATCCCATGATCGGCGCCGCGGCGATGGGCTTCTCGTCCGTCTTTGTGGTGGGCAACGCCCTGAGGCTGCGTGGTTGGAAGCCGAGCGCGCAGGCGCGGGAGGCGTCAAAGGAGGTTCCGGCCGGCGACGAGGCCGTCGCCGTCGAGTCAGGCATAGAGGTCCCGGCGGAGGGGCCCAGCGTGGAAAGGAAGAAGACCATGGAGAAGAAGCTCAACGTAGAGGGCATGATGTGCATGCACTGTGTGGGCCACGTGAAGCAGGCTCTGGAGGGCGTCGCGGGCGTCGAGTCCGCCGACGTGGACCTCGAAGCCGGTACGGCGACCGTGTCCTGCGGCGAGGAGGTCTCCAACGAGGCGCTCGTCGATGCCGTCAAGCAGGCCGGCTACGAGGCGAGCGTCGCGTAGTTCTTCTTGAGTCAACGCACCTGCGTAAAGATGGACGCGCCGTGCGCCGGGTCCCGTCGAGCTGCGGGTCCGGCCGCGGCGCTTCTTTGTGCCCGCCCATCGCTTGCCCGCGTAACTGGATTATTCTGGTACTCCACGACATTGGGCAGACGCCGACACAACGGTTCCGGAGGGACTCTATTTATGGCTCAGGATATGGACACGACGACCGGTCAGGGTTCGCTCTTCGGCGACGGCGCGGAACCCGGTTTGGGCATACCGGGAGCGAAGAAGGCCCCCGCGCCTCCCCGGGCGCGCGCGGCGGAGCTCAATCGCCTGCTCAACACCTATGCGTACCAGTACTACGCCCTCGACGACCCCCAGGTCACCGATGCCGAGTTCGACAGGCTCCTTCGCGAGCTGCAGGCCATCGAGGCCGCCCATCCCGAGCTCGTCACGCCCGACTCCTATACGCAGCGCGTGGGCGGCTACGTCTCCGAGCAGTTCGAGCCTGTTCGCCATGCCCAGCGCATGTACTCCATCGACGACGCGATGAACCTCGAGGAGCTCGACGAGTGGCTCGCCCGCACGGACGAGGCCCTGGGTTCCACGCCGGAGCGCCCGATCGCCTATACCTGCGAGCTCAAGATCGACGGCCTGGGAGTGGCGCTCACGTACCGTGACGCGCAGTTCGTCCGCGCGGCCACGCGCGGCGACGGCACGACAGGCGAGAACGTGACGGCGAACGTCCTCACGATCAAGGACATCCCCCATGCGCTCGGCCGCGCCGGCCTCGCGCGCGTCGCCGACGGCGGGCTGGGGCAGGCCATCGAGGTGCGCGGCGAGGTCTACATGCCCAAGCACAGCTTCGTGCGCCTGAACGAGGACGCCGACGCCGCCGGCCGCGTGCCCTTCGCCAACCCGAGGAACGCCGCCGCCGGCAGCCTGCGCCAGAAGAACCCCAAGGTCACGGCCCATCGCGACCTCGAGACCTTCATCTACGCCGTCGCGGACGAGGCGCCCCTCTCGGTGACCTCCCAGTGGCAGTTCCTGCAGTGGCTGCGCGACTGCGGCTTCAGCGTGAACCCCAACGCGGCCCGCTGCACGAGCGCCCGCGAGGTGCACGAGTTCTGCGCCGACGCCCTGGCGCACCGCGAGGACCTCGACTACGACATCGACGGCGTCGTGGTCAAGGTCGACTCCTTCGCCGGCCAGGCCGCGCTCGGCTTCACCGCCCGCGCCCCGCGCTGGGCGATCGCGTTCAAGTTCCCGCCCGAGGAGAAGCGCACCGTCTTGCGCGAGATCCGCGTGCAGGTGGGCCGCACGGGCGTGCTCACCCCGGTCGCCGAGTTCGACCCGGTGCTGGTCGCGGGCTCGACCATCGCGCGCGCGACGCTGCACAACATCGACGAGGTGCGCCGCAAGAACGTCCGGGTGGGCGACACGATCGTGGTGCACAAGGCCGGCGACGTCATCCCCGAGGTCGTGGGGCCCGTCCTCGAGCTGAGGCCCGCGAACGCCGTCGAGTTCCAGATGCCCGCCACGTGCCCCAGCTGCGGCAGCCCGGTCATCCGCGAGGAGGGCGAGGTCGCCTACCGCTGCGTCTCCATCGACTGCCCGGCGCAGGCGACCGAGCGTCTCATCCACTGGGGGAGCCGCAACGCCATGGACATCGACGGGCTGGGCGACGAGATCGTCTCGCGCATGGTCGAGCAGGGTCTTCTTACCGACGTGGCGGACTTCTACGACAAGCTGACCGAGGCCGCGCTGGCCGACGTCTCGACCGGCCGCCAGTCCGTCGACGGCGACGACATCGTGGTGGGCAAGGTCATCGCCAAGAAGGTCATGGCCCAGGTGGACGAGTCGCGGGGGCGCGGGCTGGCCCGGGTGCTCTTTGGCCTGGGGATCCGTCACGTGGGCGCGAACGTCGCCCGCGCGCTCGCCGAGCACTTCGGCTCGATGCAGGCGCTCATGCTCGCGACCGACGAGGACATCGCCGCCATCGACGGCGTCGGGCCCAAGATCGCGGCCTCCGTGCGCGAGTTCTTCTCAATCGAGAAGAACGTCGCCGTGGTCGAGCGCCTGCGCGAGGCGGGCGTCTCGCTTGAGGAGGAGGTCGCCGCGCCCGAGCGCCCGCAGTCCCTCGAGGGGCTGACCTTCGTGCTCACGGGCACGCTCGAGCGCTTCAGCCGCACCGAGGCGGGCAACCAGCTCAAGGCCCTCGGCGCGAAGGTCACGGGGTCCGTCTCGAAGAAGACGAGCTATGTCGTGGCGGGCGCCGCTGCAGGTTCCAAGCTCGCGAAGGCCGAGGCGCTGGGGGTGCCCGTGCTCGACGAGGACGCCCTCGTGCAGATTCTCGAGACCGGCGAGCCCCCCGTCCGCTGAGAAAATCGGGGACAGGTTC
>DJRK01000121.1:3110-8052 GCA_002440065.1 Atopobium sp. UBA6362
CGAACCTGTCCCCAAAGTTTGTCATGAGGAGGGGATATGAGGGTCGTCTTGATCGGGACGAGCGGGAGCGGCAAGTCGACGCTCGCCCAGCGACTGGGGAAGCTCTACGGCGCCGCGGTTCTCCATCTGGACGCGGTGCATTTCCTACCGGGATGGGTTGAGCGCCCGGTGGAAGAGGAGCGCGAGATCGTGGGCCGGTTCCTGGATGAGCACGACTCGTGGGTCATCGACGGGAGCTACGGAGACGTGTGCTTCGAGCGGCGGCTCGAAGAGGCGGACCGTATCCTGGTGCTGTGGTTCAACCGGTTCGTGTGCCTGCGCCGCGTCGTTTCGCGGTGGCTGCGCAACCGGGGGCGCAGCCGCGACTCGATGGCCGAGGGCTGCGAGGAGAAGATGGACGCGGGCTTCGTCTGGTGGGTCCTGCACGAGGGGCGGACGGCGTCCAAGCGCAAGGCTTTTCTCGGCATCGGGGAGCGCTACCCCGGCAAGCTCGTCTGGATAGGGAACCGGCGGCAGCTCGACGCCTATCTCGCGTCGATCGGGGACGGGGCGACGCAGTAGTGGTCTGCCGAGTTTCCGTCTGCAGAGGTGTATTCCAGAAGTGCATCCCCGTCTTCGAGAAAAGCCTCAGAAGTGCGTCCAAATGCCGTGAAAACCGTGAGAAGTGCGTTCCCGCCTGCATACACCTCTGGCACGCACTTCTTGCATACACCCCTGGCTTGCACCCCTGCGCCCGCACTTCTCGCCGGCACCCCTACCACTCCGACCGCTCACCAAGAAAACCCGCGACCTCGCCGATTCGCGGTCTCTTTCTATGGCGATTGTGTAAAGAGAACCTCGGCTGTTGCCTTCCTTAAAGCCGCGGGGTGGAAACTTATCACTCGGAGACGGACGGGGCGTGCGCGCCCTGACACAGGGAAGACCCTGTGCCTTCCGTCTGAAAGGGCGTGACCACGCGCCGAAGCTTTTTGGGAAGGGATCCCAACATGAACCTGAATACGATGCTCGACCGCCGCAACTTCCTGTACGCAATCGGGGCCGCGGCCGGCACCGCCGTGCTCGCGGGCTGCTCCGGCGGCTCTGCGTCCGGCACCGCCCAGTCGGCGTCCTCCGCGTCCGACCAGAAGAGCGGCTACACCCTCGTCGAGGACGGCAAGATCATCGTCGCCTCCGACCTCGCGAACCCGCCCTTCGACTACGTCGAGGACAACCAGCCCAAGGGCTTCGAGGTCGACCTCATGAACGCAGTCGCCGCGAAGATGGGCCTGACCTGCGAGTATCTCCCCGCGATGAAGTTCGACTCCATCATCCCGCTCATCAAGCAGGGCGGCAAGGCCGACGTGGGCGTCTCGAACTTCACCATCACCGACGAGCGCGCCAAGGAGATCGACTTCTCCGACCCCTACGTCGATTCCAACCAGGGCGTCGTCGTGAAGGCCGGCGCCGAGAAGGCCGACGCCGACTCGCTCAACGCCGACGGCGTGAAGATCGCCTGCCAGTCCGGCACGACGGGCGAGTCCTGGGCCCAGGAGAACCTCCCCAAGGCGACCATCGTCTCGCTCGACGACCCCGTGGCCGCCGTGACCGGCGTCTCGACCGGCCTCTACGACGCAGCCGCCGCGGACCTGCCCGTGATGAAGTACCTCTGCAACAATTCCTTCAAGGACTGCGAGGTCGCCATCGAGATCCCGACGGGCGAGCAGTACGGCATCGTCGTCTCCAAGTCCAACCCGGAGCTCACGGCCGCCATCAACGACGCGCTGGCCGAGCTCACCTCCGACGGCACCATCAAGGAGCTCGAGGTCGAGTGGTTCGGAGAGGAGATCTAGCCCCAACCTAGGCACCGCAAGGCCGGCCCGCCCGAGCGACGAGGCCGGCGTCTTTGAGAAGGGCGCGACCGACCCCGCGTCCCACGACACAAGGAAAGAGAAGAAACCATGACCATGAACGTTTCCCGCCGCAACTTCCTCGCCGCCTCCCTCGGCGTCGCCGCCACCTCCGTCCTCGCCGGCTGCGGCAGCTCCTCCCAGTCCAGCTCCAACACGAGCGCCGCCTCCGACTCCAAGTCCGACGGCAAGGCGGACCTCAAGCTCGTCGAGGACGGCAAGCTCACCGTCGCCGCCGAGCTCGGCTTCGCCCCGTTCGAGTACATGGACGAGAAGACCGGCGAGCCCGTGGGCTTCGACGTGGACGTCATCGGCGCCGTCGCGGAGAAGATGGGCCTCGAGGCCTCCTACCTGCCCAACCAGAAGTTCGACACCCTCGTTCCCATGATCAAGCAGGGCGGCAAGGCCGACGTCTCGATCGCGGCCATCACCATCACCGACGAGCGCGAGGAGTCCGTCGACTTCTCCGACCCCTACCTCGACTCCAACCAGGCCATCGTCGTGAAGAAGGACTCCGGCGAGAACGAGACGTCCCTCAACGACGCCTCCAAGAAGGTCGTCTGCCAGACCGGCACCACCGGCGACGAGTGGATCTCCGAGAACCTGCCTTCCGCCGAGCGCACCCCGCTCGACGACGTGACCCCGGCCCTCACCGGCGTCTCCACCGGCACCTACGCCGCCATGGTCGTCGACCTGCCCGTGGCCAAGTACATGCTCTCCCAGTCCTTCAGCGACCTCGAGATCGTCAAGGAGATCCCGACGGGCGAGCAGTACGGCATCGCCGTCTCCAAGGACAACCACGACCTTCTCGACGCCGTGAACAAGGCCCTGAAGGACATGGACACCGACGGCACCATGGCCCAGATCCAGACCAAGTGGTTCGGCTCCGAGCTCTAGACCAGGCGTTTTCCAGCATCTGAACGTATGGGCGGGACCCCCTCGGGAGAGGAGGTCCCGCGCGGCGTATCCACCCAAGCAAAAGACAAGGAGATGCCTATGGGGCTCCATAAGCACAAGGGCGCGCTCTTCGCCGTCGCGCTCGCGGCGATCCTGGCGCTGCCTGCCCAGGCCTTCGCCATGACGACCGAGAAGGCCACCGCCAAGCCCAACGAGGACGGCGGCTCGGGCGTCATCGGCGCCATGGACACGCGCCTGACCTGGGAGGGCACGGTCGGCGACGACGAGAGCGTCGAGTCCGTCACGCTTGCGCTCCCCGAGGGCGCGAGCTTCGACGGCTCGAGCACGCGCGTCACCGTCCTCGAGGGCCTGACCCGCGTGAAGATCGACGGCGACGCCCAGCCTTCCGGCGACCAGGTCACCGTGAGCTTCTCGGAGCCTATCCCGGCGGGGTCGCTCCTGCGCCTCGAGGTCACGAACATGCAGTTCCCGGGCGAGGGCGGCGACTACTCGGTCACCGGCTCCTACGTCTCGGCGGGCGAGAAGAAGGACCTCGAGGCCTCCGACCCCATCTCCGTCATCGCGAACACGCCGCTGCAGTCGATCGTGAACTGGCTCGACAACCAGCCGTGGGTGGCCGCGTGGAACTCCAACCAGTTCCTCGGCATGTTCTTCAAGCCGCAGCTGCTCGTGACGAGCTTCTCGTCCCTGTTCCCCGGCTGGGTCCTGTGCCTGGGCATCGTCGTGGCTGCCTACCCGTTCGCCATCGCGCTCGGCCTGCTCTTCTCGCTGCTCAAGATCTCCAAGCACCGGCTGCTGCGCGCCATCGCCGTGGTCTACATCAACATCCTGCGCGGCACGCCGCTCTTCCTGCAGATCTACATCATGTTCTTCGGCCTGCCTATGGTCGGCATCAACATCGACAACAACCTGCTCGGCATCATCGTCATGGCCGTGAACTCCTCGGCCTACCTGGCCGAGATCTTCCGCGCCGGCATCCAGTCCATCCCGCAGGGCCAGTACGAGGCCGCGAGCTCGCTGGGCATGAGCTACGTGCAGACGATGTTCTCGATCATCCTGCCGCAGACCGTGCGCCGCGTGATCCCAACCGTGACCTCCGACTTCATCACGGCCTTCAAGGACACGTCGCTTTTGTCCTCCGTGGGCGTCATGGAGCTCATGATGTTCTCCAAGAACCTCACCACCGTGACCGGCAACATCACGCCGTACGTGGCCGCCGGCATCTTCTACCTCATCGTGACGCTGCCGCTCATCAAGGTCGTCGGCATCGTCGAGGCGAGAATCGCCCGTTCCGAGAAGGGCGCGGGCCCCAGGCCCAAGGTCAAGCAGCTCAAGGAGGCCGCCGATGCCCAGTAAGCTTTTCCACCGCGACGCCGTCGACGTCCCCGCCGCGCTTTCCGCCGACGAGGCGGCAAAGGTCGCCTACGAGGCCGACCAGGGCCTCACGAACCACCACTTCACGCCCGGCGAGCACCCCGTCGTGCGCATCGAGCACCTGAACAAGAGCTTCGACGACACCCAGGTGCTGAGGGACGTGAACCTGAACGTCTGGCCCGGCGAGGTCGTCGTGGTCCTCGGCCCCTCGGGCTCCGGCAAGTCCACGATGCTGCGCTGCATCAACCTGCTCGAGACCCCGTCTGCCGGCCACATCCTCATCGAGGACGAGGAGATCACGGGCAAGAGCTCCGCGGATGTCGCCAAGCTCCGCCGCGACGTGGGCATGGTCTTCCAGCAGTTCAACCTCTTCCCGCACCTCACGGCCAAGCAGAACGTCATGATCGGCCAGACGAAGGTGCTCAAGAAGAGCAAGGCCGAGGCCGAGGCCGAGGCGATCAAGCAGCTCACGGCCGTGGGCCTGGGCGACCGCGCCGACTTCAAGCCGGCCCAGCTCTCCGGCGGCCAGCAGCAGCGCGTCGCCATCGCGCGCGCCGTCGCGATGCGCCCCAACGTGCTCCTCTTCGACGAGCCCACCTCCGCCCTCGACCCCGAGCTCGTGCGCGGCGTCCTGGACGTCATGCGCGACCTTGCCGAGAACTCGGGCATGACCATGATCGTGGTCACCCACGAGATGGGCTTCGCGCGCGACGTGGCCGACCGCGTCGTCTTCATGGAAGGCGGCGTCGTTGTGGAGCAGGGCG
>DJRK01000118.1 GCA_002440065.1 Atopobium sp. UBA6362
CGACACGCTGATTAACAGTCAGCTGCGCTACCACTGCGCCACCGGGGAATTTGTTGGTGCCTCAACGCGAGACAATAATATACGCGCCATTCGGCATCCGCGCAACCCTAAATCGGAAAAAAGTTTTGTGCAATCATATATGCGCAGGTCAGGAGCCCAATAAAATCGAGAGAACCGCTTGCTTTCCATCATCGGAGACGCTCCATTCGCCCTTGTCATAGGAGCAAACCACGTCAGCCTGAGATTGCTTGGGCTGAGTTTGAGCGAGCGCCTTGTTCAGTGCTTGGCAGGCGATCCCGTAGAGCTCGGACTCCTCTGCGGAATGATTGGGGTTCTCGAGCGAAAGGTCGGTATAGGCGTCTCCCATGGCGCCGAAAACATCGGAAAGCACTCGAGAGGTAATCGTTACGGGAACCGTCGCGGTATCCCCGTCGCCAGACGCCTCGCCAACCTCATAGGAGAAACCCGCGAAGAAGGCCGCAAAGAAATCCTCGGCAGATATTCCAAGTGAATCTAGGTCTCCGGCATGATCGCCTAGGAGCTCTTCGGCATCATCGAATGAAGACAGGGCATCGAGGTAGGACTCGACAGCCTTCTTGGCCCCTGAGACGTCGCGACCGCAACCCGAAAGGAGCGTGAGCGCGCCCATTCCCGTAACAATGAGGAACTGCCTTCTGCTGATAACCGCCCCAGCCATACGCCCTCCCTTCGACAGCAGTCTCTAAAAAAATAGATTAAACCAAAAAGCGCCCCAAAACGGGGCGCCCTTAAAGCTAGTCTTCCATGTAGTCCTTGAGCTTGCCGGAGCGGCTCGGGTGACGCAGCTTGGCCAAGGTCTTTGACTCGATCTGGCGAATGCGCTCGCGGGTCACGCCGAACTCGCGGCCAACTTCCTCGAGGGTACGGGGGTGGCCGTCCTCGAGGCCAAAGCGGAACTTGATGACCTTGCGCTCACGGTCAGCGAGGCCGTCGAGCACCTGGTCGAGCTGCTCGCGAAGCATGGAATCGCTCGCGGCCTCGGGCGGCGCGACGGCCGTCGAGTCCTCGATGAAGTCGCCGAGCTGGGAGTCCTCCTCCTCGCCGATAGGCGTCTCGAGGGAAACCGGCTCCTGGCTGATCTTCTGGATCTCGCGCACGCGGTCCGGGCTCATGCCCATCTCGGCGCCGATCTCTTCGGGGGTCGGGTCGCGTCCGAGGTCCTGCAGAAGCTGACGCTGCACGCGGATGAGCTTGTTGATCGTCTCGACCATGTGCACGGGGATGCGGATCGTGCGGGCCTGGTCGGCGATGGCACGGGTGATGGCCTGGCGAATCCACCAGGTCGCGTATGTCGAGAACTTAAAGCCCTTCGTGTAGTCGAACTTCTCGACCGCGCGGATAAGACCCAGGTTGCCTTCCTGGATAAGGTCGAGGAAGAGCATGCCGCGGCCTACGTAGCGCTTGGCGATGGAGACGACGAGTCGCAGGTTCGCGCTGATGAGCTGCTGCTTGGCGTCGAGGCCCACGGACTCGATGCGCATGAGACGGCGCTGCTCGGCGCGGGTCAGCGTGATTTCGCCGTTCTCTGCGGCCTCGAGCTTCTCGGTGGCCTCGGTGCCGGCCTCGATCTTCATGGCGAGGTTGACCTCTTCGGAGGCGGTCAAGAGGTCGACCTTGCCGATCTCCTTGAGGTACATGCGGACCGGGTCGCCGGTGAGCATGACGGTGGAGGCGTCCGTGCGGCGCGAGCGGGCACGGCTCGAGCGCTTGGGCTTGGAAGCCTTGGCCTTGGGGACGGAGCGCAGGGCCTCCTTCACGGCCTTGGCCTCGTTCACGGCCTCGATGTCGCGGTCGTCGTCGGCGTACTCGTCGTCCTCGGAATCCTCCTCGTCGTCGAAGTCGTCGGATTCGTCGTCGCTTGAGGAGTACTCCTGCGAGTTCGCGGCGCTTTCCACGACCTCGACGCCCTTGTGGCGCAGGCTCTCGTAGATGTCGTCGAGCTCGTTGTCGTCGACATCGATGTCGCGAAGAGCGACCTGGACGTCATCCTCGCTTACGCTACCGCCGTTGGCGCTCCCCGCAAGGGCATCGACGATCTTCTCGAGCTCGCCGGAAAGCTTGACCTCATTCTTGGTCTTCTTTGCTGCCACGTATATCCCTTCGACGCATGAACTTTCTTATATTACCCAAAATTATTCGTCGGTATCGTCTGAATGAGCACGTTTTTGCTCTAATTGGGCCGCGCGTTTTTGTAGCTCAACGGCTTGTCGGCAGAGCTCGTCGCCCTTCTCGCCCCGCGTCACGCTCGCGAGCCCAGCGAGCTGCGACGCATAGGCAAGCGAGCTGCGGATGTCGACGTCGTCCACAAGAAGCTCGACGCGGGCCTGGATACCCATGTCCTTGTCTTCCGCCGAGATGACTCTGCCGCCGGACAAGATCTCGTCGGCAGCGGGCTCGACGGCGCGGGCGGCCTCGACCACCTGCGCAGGGGTCGCGCCCACGGGCGTCGAGAGCATCGCCCATGCGAGCGACTCATGGCGCGCGTCGGCCCAGTGGAAGTCGGCGATGCGGTCGGCATAGGGCCGCACGTGGTCGATATGCGAAGCCATGGCGCAAAGAAGCTCGCGCTCCGCGTCGAGCCTCCTGGCGTCGACGGGACCTGTGGTCAATGGAGCCCGCACGGAAGCAGGCGCCTGCATCGGTGCCGCCGACCCCGCCTCCTCGTACGCCTCTGGAGGCGCGTAGTCATAGACAGGCTCGTCCTCGGACGCGGAATAGCCCGGCGCGGAGCCATAGGCCGCATCCGGCACATAAGCGGTAGCCCCGCCCGCAGGCGAAGCCCCGCGCCGAGTAGTCTGCGAAGAAGCGCGGGCGTAGCCGGACCTACCGCCCGAAGCCGACGAACCGGACCGCCGTGCTCGGCCAGGTTCCTCGAAGCTCGTGATCGGCGTCGCTTTGATGTCGGCCACGACGCGGTCGATCGGGGTGCCCACGATGCCCGCGAGCGGCCCCGCGTACTCCGAGACGAGGACGCTTTCCTTGAGAGGTGCGAGGACCTTGAGCATGTTTTGATAGAACGCGGTCTTCTCGCCCGCAACGCCCAGGTTCACGCCCTCGAGGTTCTTCTCGAAGACGAAGCTCATGAGCGGGACTGCGGCGTCAAGCTGGGCGCGCATCTCCTCTGCCGGGCGGGCCGCAAGGAACTCCATGGGGTCCATGTTGTCGGGCAGGACGACGCAGCGCATGTCGGCCTTCGTCTGCGGGAGAAACTGCACAGCGCGCTCGGCGGCACGCTGACCCGCGGCGTCGCCGTCGAACATGCAGATGATCCGGTTCACGCGCTGACGGTCCATGAGCCGCACGTGATCGATCCTGAAGGCGGTCCCGAGCGCGGCAACGGCGTTCGTGAAACCGTGCTCGTGCATGCTGATGACGTCGGTGTAGCCCTCGCAGACGATCGCCTCGCCCGTGGCGGCCATCGTCTCCTTCGCCCGGTCATAGGCGAAGAGGTGCTTGCCTTTGTTGAACACCTGCGTGTCGCGCGTGTTCACGTACTTCGCGGTGTCCTTCTTGGGGCCGATGACGCGCCCTCCAAAGGCGATCGTGCGGCCCATCTCGTCGTGGATGGGAAACATCACGCGGTCGAAGAAGCGGTCCTGCGGCCTGCCGCGCCGGTCCATGGCGAGGTCGGCGGCCTCGATCTCGGCCACCGAGAAGCCCTTGGAACGCAGCTCCTTCACGAGCGACCCGCGGCCCGGGGCATAGCCCAACCCCCAGCGGCGGCAGACGACGGCGCCGAACCCTCGGCTCGCGAAATACTTGCGCGCAGAATCGGGGCCCTCGCCGCGGCCGCGCATAAGCATCGTCGAGTAGAAGGCCTCCGCGTCGCCGAGCGCCTCCATGAGCCGGTTCTTCTTGGGCCCACGCGAGCGGCCGCGCTCCTCGGTAAGCTCAATGCCCGCGCGGTCGGCCAAGTAGCGAATGGCGTCGGGGAAATCGAGGTGCTCGCGCTTCTGGACATAACTGAAGACGTCGCCGCCCTCGCCGCATCCGAAGCAGTGCCAAAGGCCCGTCGCAGGGTTCACCTTGAACGACGGGCTCTTCTCGCCATGGAAGGGGCAGCAGCCCCAGAACTCCTGGCCGCGCTGGCGCAGGTCGACGGTCTCGCCCACGAGCTGGACGAAGTCGACGGCCTGGCGAACCTTCTCCTTGTCCTCATCGGTGATCACGACGCCTCGCCCTCCCCCAGGTCAATCGCTTGCCCACCGAGCGTGCGGCGGGTCCACTCTATGTTGCCGAGCACGGTGCGCTCGAGCTCGTCGAGGGAATCGAACGGCCTCGAGACGCGGAGCCACCGACAAAAGACCACGCTCACGCTGCTCCCATAGAGGTCGCCGGAGAACCCAAGGAGCGTGGCCTCGAGGAAGCGGGCACCGGTCTGGCCCGGGGCGAACGTGGGCGGCTTTCCCACGTTGATGGCGGCGGGATAGGCAATACACGTCGCGCGGCCCCGCGAATCACAATCCGTGCCATTCAAAACGACAAAGCCGGCATAGACGCCCTCGGCGGGCACGAGGAGCCCGGGGGCGACCTCGACGTTTGCCGTGGGGAAACCGAAGGCGGTCCCTTCTCCCCTGCCGTGGCTCACCGACCCGCGGACGAAATGGCACCTCCCAAGGAGAAACGCCGCGGCCTCGACCTTCCCCTCGCGAAGAAGACCGCGGATGCGCGTCGCCGTGATGGGACGGCCGTCGGAACCGGCGAGGTCCATGCCGATGACGTCGAAGCCTCCTTGAGCCTGATGACCTTCGTCATTGGCCTGAGCTGCACCGTTGGAAGAAATTACGCCAAGCGTTGCACCAAGCTTCGACAAAGCCTCGACGGTGCCCTTCCCGCCTTTGCCCAAGCAGAAATCGGAGCCCACGACGATAGCGCGGAGCCGACCCATGCCGCACAGGACCTCGCGGACGAACCGCTCATAATCGAGCGAGGCCAGCTCGGGGGTGAAGTGCAGCACGCACACGTCGTCGACACCGGCGCTTTGGATCCACTGCCACCGCTCCGCCGCGCAGAGAAGGTCCGCGTCGTCGGCCCCGCCGAGCACGGCGGCGGGATCGGGCGACAACGTCACGGCCACGAGCCTTGCACCTCGCGCATCGGCCTCATTGGCCGCGCGCGCAAGAAGCGCGCGGTGCCCGCGATGGACCCCGTCGAAGGCCCCGATGGCCACCACGATGTCCTCATCGAGGGGAAGCGAGGCAAGGGAAGCCACAGCGGAAGAACGCCCATCGTCACGCGAGAAGAACGTGCCCGTAGCGACTCCCCCAGCAAGGGAAAAGTCGATACAGGCACCACATGACTCAAGGCGTCCGATGGATGACGCAACGAGCGCCGAGGCCTCATCGGCCCCCAAAGGCTTTTGAGGAGATAGACCCAGGAGTTCCTCGCCCAGCATTACCTGACCCCCGAGATAGCCTGGGGGAAGTTCGACGCGCAGGCGAGCTCACCTGCGCGGCATTCCCAAATTCCCACGAGGGCACCGTCCCATACGAGGGCGACGCGGTCGCCATACGACGGAACCTGACCTTCGCGCGTCGTTGCGGCAGGAATGCGCCGCCCGCACGTGATATCGGGGATCTCCTCGAGCCGGACCTCGCGTACAGGAAGACCTAAGGCCGCAACCGGGTCGAGGCAGCAATTCTCAATGAGCTTCAGGGCCGAGCCCTTCTCACCGGCAGCCACGAGCGCATCCAGGTCGATGCATGAATCGAGCGAAACGCCGCCCGAGCTCGTGCGCTCAAGACCGCACAGATGGGCAAACGTGCCGAGTTTTATACCAAGGTCGCGGGCGATGCTCCTGATGTAGGTGCCCTTGGAGACCTCGAAGGCGCACTCCCACACGACCGTCGGCCTCTCGCCTGCCGAAGCGGGCCCGGTCACCTCGATGCCAAGAAGCTCGGCGTGCCTGATGGTCACGCGCCTGCTCTGGAGCTCGACCTTCCGGCCCTCTCGAGCCATGGCATAAGCACGTTTCCCGCCGACAGATATGGCGGAATAGGCCGGCGGCACCTGGTCCTGCTCGCCCACAAGGTCAAGAAGCGCCTCGCGCGCAAAAGTCTCGTCGCGCAGGCAGGCGGGCACCGGACCTTCAGCTATCACGGAACCTTCGGCGTCGTCAGTGTCGGTCTGGGCGCCAAAGGCGATCTTTGCTGTATAGGATTTCTCGTCGAGCGTGAGAAGCCCGAGGAGCTTCGTTGCCTGACCGATGCCCACGACGAGCACGCCGGACGCAGCGGGATCGAGCGTCCCCGCATGTCCCACGCGCTTCTCGCCCACGGCACGGCGTACGCGGCTCACGACGTCATGGCTCGTGAGGCCGAGGGGCTTGTTCACGGCGATGAGCGCGTTCACCGCGCTCGGACCGCGCCTCAACGCTCCTCCTTCGCCTCATAGAGCTCGCACAGGAGCGGCAGCACCGCCTGGAACGCCTCGTCCACGGTCCCGTCGACGGTGAAGCCGGCCGCGGCATGGTGCCCGCCGCCGCCCATGGCTCGCGCGATGCCGGAGATGTCCAGGTCGGACTTGGACCTGAGGTTGCCGCGGACCTTGCCGCCCGGGACCTCCTTGAGGAAGAGCGCGATCTCGGAGCCCTCGACGCAGCGCACAAGGTCAACGAGGCCGTCGCACTCGGCGACCGGCACGTCGTGGGCCTTGAAGTCCGCGGCGGTGACGTAGCTGTAGGAGATCTTGCCCTTCTCAAAGGTGGCGATGCGGCTCATGACCGTGGCACACAGGTGGATGTAGGCCAACCGGTCGCTCTGGTACACGTTGAGCGCGACCTGCGAAGGGGATGCGCCGGCGTCCACGAGCATGCTCGCGACCTGGAATGCCTCGCCATTCGCGTTCTGGTACTGAAAGCGGCCCGTGTCGGTCACGATGGCGCACAGGAGGTTCTGTGCGATGGTCTGCGTGAGGCTGCCGAGGACGTGGCGGGCGAACTCGCAGACGATGACCCCCGCGGCCGCCGCATCGGGCCTGACCACGCCGGCGTCCCAGAACTTCCCGGAACAGGGGTGATGGTCGAGAACACCGATTTTCCTGGAACGGCGAAGAACCGCCTCTCCGTCGTTCAAGCGGTGCGCCTCGGAGAGGTCGACGCAGATGAAGAGGTCGGGGTCACCCGTATAGGAAGCTGCCGGAACGATCTTCTCGACGCCGGGAAGGAAGCGATAGGTCCTGGGCACGACGTCGTCGTCGGCGAGAAGCGCGGCGACGTCCTTGCCGGGCCAGCGAGCCTCGATGACCTCGGTGAGCGCGAGCGTGGAGCCGATGGCATCGCCGTCCGGCGACGTGTGCGCGCAGACGGCGATGGTGCCGGCTTCCTCGATGAGGGCCGCGAGGCGGTCGAACTCCTCCGCCTCGCGGCCAACGATAGAGCTAAGCATGGCTGAGCGGTCCCTCTATTCCTCGTCCTCGGGCTCGTCCGCCGGCTCGGCGTCCTCGCCCTGGGGCTCGACTGGGTAGCCGAACTCGTCCTTCTCGACCCCGATGGTGGGGGGCACGACCTCGAGGGCCCGCGCGATCCGCTCGGCCTCGTCGGTGGACGGGTCGATGCGGAAGTCGAGCTCGGGGGTCACGCGCCAGCCGAGGCTGCGCCCCAGAAGGGAGCGGATGCGCCCCTTGGCGCGCGCAAGGGCCTGCTCGACCTCGTCGTAGCGGTCGGCGTCGCAGGTCACGTACGCGCGCATGAAGGACTTGTCGACCGAGACCTCGACGCCCGTGATGGTCACGAGCGCGAGATCGGGGTCGGAGATCTCGAACAAGAGGATGCTGGCAAGCTTCTCGCGAGCCTGCTCGTTGATCCTGCGGGAGTTGCGGTTCTGCTTCATGGTCCCTTACTTACTCCGTGCGGGCAACCTCGTCGATGCGGTACGCCTCGATCTGGTCGCCGGGCTTGATGTCCTGGAAGTTCTCGAGGCCGATGCCGCCCTCGGTGCCGGAGCGAAGGCTCTTGGCCTCGTCCTTGTAGTGGCGCATGGAAGCGATCTTGCCGTTGTAGACCACGATGCCGTCGCGGACGAGGCGGACGGAGTCGGAGTTGGCGATCTCGCCCTCCTCGACGCGAACGCCGGCCGCGATGCCGACCTTGGGGACCTTGAAGGTGTCCAGGACGGTGGCGGTGCCGGTCTGGACCTCGACCTCGGTCGGCTTGAGCATGCCGATGCGGGCGGCGTCGAGGTCCTCGAGGGCCTTGTAGATGACGTCGTAGCAGCGGATCTCGACTCCGTCGCGCTCGGCAAGGTTGCGCGCCTTGGCGTCCGGGCGCACGCCGAAGCCGATGATGATGGCGTTGGAGGCGTCGGCCAGG
>DJRK01000127.1:0-8190 GCA_002440065.1 Atopobium sp. UBA6362
CCCCGCGATCCAGAGGCAGGACTCGCGATCGGCGAGGAGGATATCGCAGGCGCAGCCTATCGCGTCCTCGGTGGTGGGCGAGGAATATTTCTGGAGCTCGGAGTCAAACTCGGCCCGAACCTGGCTTGCGCAAGAGACCTCGATGTCGGCGGCGAGCTCCTCGAGGTTGGAGTAGTGAGAGTAGAACGTCGCGCGGTTGACGCCGGCTTGCTCCATCACTTCTTTGACGGTTACGTCGCAGAGCGGCTTGCTCCGCATGATCGCCTTGAAGCTGGCCTTGATCGCGTTCTTCGTTCGCTGCGCGCGCTTGTCAAACGGCGTCATGGGCTGAGTCGTTTGCATACATGGTCCCTGTTTCCAATAGCCTCTTTCGTTCGTAACAGGTTAGCGTTCACGTGTTAAAGCGAAGTTGCATGTAGCGACAGGTGTTGCTGTTTGAACATAAATAGCTGATCAAATAGGGCCATGTATGAGGGTCTTCTTTGTTATAACGCGTTTTGGATCGCCTCGACGTCGTCACAATAGCGCACGGCTGGCATACCAGTTATTCGCGCACCCTCGCAGTTGTCGGCGTTGTCGTCCACAAAGAGGCATTCGCTCGGCTCGAGCCCGTAGCGCTCGCACAGCAGGCGGTAGATGGCGGGGTCGGGCTTCATGAGCCTCTCGATGCCGGATATGACCGCGCCGTCCATGAGGGGCCAGGAGGGCATGTGCGAGAGCTGCTGCTTGACGTGCGTGGAGGCGTTGGACAGAAGGTAGATGCCGTAGCCCTGCTCCTTGAGGCGGGCGGCGAGCTCGTTTGTGGCCGGGATAGGCGCCGAGAAGCGCGGCCATCCCTCGAAGAGCGCGTCGAGCTCGGGCCAAAGGCGCTGGTCGAGGTGGGCGCGGGCCACGCGCAGCATCGTCTCGTGCGTGATGGTCCCGGAGTCGAGAAGCGCCCACTCGGGCCGGCCGAAGAGCGCGGCCTGCAGCGCCGCCGCGTCCTCGGGCGTGCTCGCGAACTGCGCGCAGAAGTAGGGGCCGTCAAAGGTCATGAGGACGTTCCCCATATCGAAGACCACGTTTTTTATCATCGCAGCGCCTCTCGCTGAGTAATTTTGGGGACAGGTTCGAAAATTGCTCAAATGAGTAAAAAACGAACCTGTCCCCAACTTTGGCCGGGGCGGGTAGTATGGAAAGACTAAAGTCAGACCCTGCGACCGGAAGGCGAGAAACCCCATGGCCGAGTTCGTTTACCAGTTCTACAAGGCCCGCAAGGCCGTCCACGACAAGGTGATCCTCGACGACGTGACCGTCGGCGTGTACCCCGGGGCAAAGATCGGCGTCGTGGGCCCCAACGGCGCGGGCAAGTCCACGCTGCTCAAGGTCATCGCCGGCCTCGAGGACATCTCGAACGGCGAGGCGCGCCTCACGCCCGGCTACACCGTGGGCATCCTGCAGCAGGAGCCGCCCCTGGACGAGACCAAGACCGTCAAGGAGAACATCGAGCTCGCCTTTGGCGACGTCATCGCCAAGGTCGAGCGATTCAACGCCATCGGCGAGGAGATGGCCTCCCCCGACGCCGACTTCGACGCCCTCATGGACGAGATGGGCCGCCTCCAGACCGAGATCGACGCCGCGAACGGCTGGGACCTCGACTCCCAGCTCTCCCAGGCCATGGATGCCCTGCAGTGTCCCGACCCCGACGAGCCGGTGACCCACCTCTCCGGCGGCGAGCGCCGCCGCGTGGCCCTGTGCAAGCTCCTTCTTGAGGCCCCTGACCTGCTGCTCCTCGACGAGCCCACGAACCATCTCGACGCCGAGAGCGTCCTGTGGCTCGAGCAGTTCCTCCACAAGTACCCCGGCGCCGTCATGGCCGTCACGCACGACCGCTACTTCCTCGACGACGTGGCCGAGTGGATCTGCGAGGTCGACCGCGGCCAGCTCTACCCCTACGAGGGCAACTACTCCACCTACCTCGAGAAGAAGGCCGCCCGCCTCGAGGCCCAGGGCCAGCAGGACGCCCGCCGCGCCAAGAAGATGAAGTCCGAGCTCGAGTGGGTCCGCTCCAGCCCCAAGGCCCGCCAGGCAAAGAGCAAGGCCCGCCTCGCCGCCTACGAGAAGATGGAGGCCGAGGCCCGCGCGTCGCAGAAGGTCGACTTCACCGACATCCAGATCCCCGTGGGCCCGCGCCTGGGCAACAAGGTCCTCGTCGCCGACCACCTGTGCAAGTCCTTCGGCGACCGCGTGCTCATCGACGACCTGTCGTTCGTCTTGCCGCGCAACGGCATCGTGGGCGTGATCGGCCCCAACGGCGTGGGCAAGTCAACGCTCTTCAAGACCATCGTGGGCCTCGAGCAGCCCACGAGCGGCACCCTTGAGCTGGGCGAGTCCGTCAAGCTCTCCTACGTCGACCAGATGCGCGAGGGCATCGACCCCGAGAAGACCCTCTGGGAGGTCGTCTCGGACGGCAACGACTATATCCAGGTAGGCGACCAGGAGATCCCGTCGCGCGCCTACGTCGCGGCCTTCGGCTTCAAGGGCAAGGACCAGCAGAAGCGCGCGGGCGTCCTCTCCGGCGGCGAGCGCAACCGCCTGAACCTCGCGCTCACGCTCAAGCAGGGCGGCAACCTCCTCCTGCTCGACGAGCCCACGAACGACCTCGACGTCGAGACCCTGGAGTCGCTCGAGGAGGCGCTCGAGAACTTCCCCGGCTGCTCCGTCGTGATCTCGCACGACCGCTGGTTCCTCGACCGCGTGGCCACCCACATCCTGGCCTGGGAGGGCGACGACGAGAACCCCGGCCGCTGGCACTGGTTCGAGGGCAACTTCGACGACTACCAGAAGGACCGCGAGCGCCGTCTGGGCGTCGAGGCGTCCAAGCCCCACCGCCTTCACCGAAAGCTCACCCGCGACTAGCGAATCGCGCGGGCTTCTTGGCGCTATAACGGCTGCAAAGCCACTATCATGGGCGGGCACCCCAAGGCCGAGCGCGGCCGGGGCGCCCGCTTTTTTGCGGCGGCGCGTGCCGCCCGGACATGGAAAGAAGGACGTTCGCATGACGAAGAAGATCAAGACGCGCAAGGCCGTCATCGTCGGCGCGGGCCGCGTGGGCTCCCACAGCGCCCTGTGCCTCATGTTCCAGCACCTGGTGAACGAGATCGTGTTCCTCGACGTGAACGAGGAGGCCGCCCGCGCCCAGGCCCTCGACCTGCAGGACCTCGCCTCCGGCCTCGGCGACTCCTTCACGATTCGCGTGGGCGACTACTCCGACTGCGCCGACGCCCACTTCGTCATCCTGACCGCCGGCCGCAGCCGCCGCCCCGGCGAGACGCGCCTCGACATGCTCGCCGGCACCGTGAAGGTCCTCGACGGCATCATCGGGCCGCTGCGCGAGAGCGGCTTCCACGGCATCCTCATCAGCGTCTCCAACCCGGCCGACATCGTGGTCGAGTACCTGTACCGCAACCTGGGCCTGCCGCGCGGCCACGTCTTTGGCACGGGCACGTCGCTCGACTCCGCCCGCCTGCGCCGCACACTCTCGGGCATCATCAACGTGAACAGCAAGCAGATCCAGGCCATCTGCATGGGCGAGCACGGCGACTCGTCCTTCATCCCCACCTCGCACATCACCGTCCAGGGCATCCCGCTGCGCGAGTACCTGTCGCTGCGCCACACGAGCGTCCACGACATCGACTTCGACGACGTCATGAAGAAGGTCCGCGAGAGCGGCAGCGCCATCGTGGGCGGTAAGGGCTGCACCGAGTTCGGCATCGCGGCCATGGTCGCGAGCATCGTGCAGTCCGTGCTCCACAACGACCACGTGGTCGTGCCGCTCTCGGTCCACCTGGACGGCGAGTACGGCGAGTCCGGCATCGCTGCCGGTGTGCCGTGCATGCTGTCCAACGAGGGCGTCGAGACCGTGCTCGAGATAGACCTGTCCTACGACGAGCGCCAGGCCATGCGCAAGAGCTGCGACGTCATCCGCGGCTACGTGAAAAAGGCGCTCCCTCCCATCGAGTAGCCCACGCCTACGCCCGGTCGCGTAGAATGGCCTGAACCCGATGATTGGAGGCGCCCGTGATCAAGATCGACCACGTGAGCAAATCGTACGACGGCAAGAAGACCTTCTCGGTACGCGACCTGAACCTAGAGATCCGCGACGGCGAGATATTCGGCCTTTTGGGGCCCAACGGCGCGGGCAAGTCCACGACGCTCAACATGCTCGTGGGCGTGCTCGCGCCCACCGAGGGCAGCATCCAGATCGACGGCGTGGACGTCGCCGCGGACCCGCGCGAGGCGAAGCGGCGCCTGTGCTTCGTGAGCGACTCGCCCGACCACCTGCTGCGCCTGCGCGGCAGCGAGTACCTGCGCTTCATTGCCGACATCTACGGCGTTCCGGCCGATGTGCGCGCCGAGCGCGTCGCCAAGCTCGCCGAGGACTACGGCATGGCGTCCGAGCTGGACAACCAGATCAAGTCCTACTCGCACGGCATGCGCCAGAAGATGATGATCATGGGCGCGCTCCTGCCCAACCCCGACCTGTGGGTGCTCGACGAGCCCATGACGGGCCTCGACCCCAAGGCCTCGTGGCTGCTCAAGCAGTCCATGCGCAGGCATGCCGACGAGGGCAAGACCGTGCTCTTCTCGACGCACGTCCTCGACGTCGCCGAGAAGGTCGTGGACCGCGTGGGCATCATCGCGCACGGGCAGCTGCTCTTTGTGGGCACCGTGGAGGAGATGCGCGAGCACTTCCGCAACAACGGCTCGCTCGAGGAGATGTTCCTCGAGCTCACGGGCGACGACTCCCCGTTCGCGGCGGGCGAGCCGGACGCCGCGGGCGAGGGGATGTAGCGTGGGCGCCTTCGACTGGGGCCAGTTCCGCGCCCTCTTCTTCGCCATCCACAAGGGGGAGGAGCGCGCGGACGACGGCATGGGCTCGGGTGGCGGCGGCAACGACGCCGCGCGCATAGCGAGCCTCTTCGTCTCGTTCCTGCTGATCGCCGGCGCGCTCTTTACCGGGGGCCTCAAGCTCGGCGAGGCGGGCGCCTCGGTGCTCTCGGCCTTCAACATGAGCGTCCTCGCCCTCGTGTTCCTCTCCCTCACGGTCGGCTTCTATACGGCGGTGAGCAGCCTCTTCTTCGTGAGCGACCTCGCGTTCTACGTGGCGCTTCCCGTCTCGGGCCAGGCCATCCTGTGGGCGAAGCTCGCCAACTTCATGGCGGGCGCGTTCGTGACCGATGTCGCCGTCCTGCCGCTCGGGCTCGGCGTGCTCCTGGGCAGGGGAGAAGGGCCCCTTGCCTGGCTGGGCATGATCGCGGCTTTCGTGCTGTGCGCGCTCGCCGTCAACGTGGCGCTCGTGCTGCTCGTCCTGCCGCTCGTGCGCTTCTCCAAGGTCGCGGCCAACAAGGACCGCTTCGCACGCGTTCTCGGGGCCGTGATCACGGTCGCGGTCATCGCCGTGGCGCTGGCCGTCTCCTTCGGCACGCAGTCGCGCGAGACGGGCGAGGCGGACGTGAACCTCATCGCCGCCATGATGGAGGGGATCGCCGCGGGGCCGGTGGCGAAGGTCATCCTCACGGTGCTGTGCCCGCCGTTCGCCCTGGGCGGGGCCGTGTTCGCCGGCGAGGGGGCGCTGCCGGTCCTGGGCGTCCTGGGCATGGCGGCGCTTCTGGGCTGCTACATACTGCTGCTCAACTGGTGCGCGGGCCGCTGGTACTTCGAGGCCGTGCGCGGGCTGGCCGGCGGCGCGGGCGCGCGCAGCACCAAGCGCTACAGCGCCAAGGAGCTCGCCGGCAAGATGGGCGTGCGCAGCCAGTTCGCCGCCTTCGTCTCCGAGGACGCCTCGCAGCTCATGCGCGTGCCGTACTTCTTTAACCAGTTCGTGTTGTCGCAGTGGCTCGTGCCGCTCATCTTGGTCGCGGCGATCGTCGCGAGCGCGGTTGCCGCCGGCGACGGCTTGCCGCTCGACCAGATGCGCGAGCTCGCGGGCTCGCTCACGGTCCTGGGCGGGGGAGCGACCTTCCCGCTCATCGCGATCGCGTTTCTCGCCCTGTTCTCGGGGATGCTCTCCTACGTCTTTGGACAGGCGGTGAGCCGAGACGGCCGGGACTTCTTCTACTTCCGCGCTATGCCCCTCGACCTGCGGTCCTATGTGCTGGCCAAGTTCGTCGCGGGTGAGCTCGTGGGCCGCGCTCCCATCGCGGCGATTCTGCTTGCGGGCATGCTCGTCATCGGGCTCCCGGCCTCGACGACCTTGCTGTGCCTGGCGTTCTACGTGCTTGTGCTTGCGGCCTGCGACCTGGTGAGCCTTGCCATGGGCATGGGCTCGCCCAACCTGAGCTGGGAGGGTGAGGACGAGCTCGCCAAGGGCGGCGACGCCTTTGGCCGCGTCATACTGAGCCTCGTCGCCACGGCCGTGGTCATGGTGCTGCCGATGGCCTGCGTGGTCGGGCCCCTTCTGCTCGAGGTCGATGCGGGCGCCCTGGGCCCCATCGCGGCCGTCGTCATCGCCGCTGCGGAGGCCGCTGCGGCAGCCGCCTACGTGTGCGGCCCCGCGCTGCGCAAGCTCGCGGCCGTCGAGCCGTAAAGGTCCGTGGACCGCTCGTTCCCTCGTTACCGATGCGGCGAGAAGCACGTGCTTCTCGCCGCTTTTTCGCTCGACGGGAACTTGTATATGTACGAGTAGTATACTCACAAGTATACAAACAGCTGCAGAGGAGAAGCGCATGTTCGTCGGTCGTGAGCGGGAGTTGGCGGAACTCGAGCGCCTGTATGCAAAGGGCGGCTTCCAGATGGTCGTGCTCTATGGGCGCCGCCGCGTGGGGAAGACGACCCTTGCCCTCGAATTTGCCAAAGACAAGCCGCTGCTCTTCTTTACGGCCAAGCTGCAGAGCGATCCGCTGAACCTCGCCGAGTTGTCTAGGCAGGTCAACGCTTTTTTTGGGAACCCCGCTGCAACCCCCTCGTTTCGCACCTGGGACGATGCCTTCGCGTATCTTGCGCAGAGGGCCGGGGATTCTCGGATCGTGTTCATGTTCGACGAGTTCCCCTTTGCCGCAAAGATGAACCAGGCTCTTGTCTCCACGCTTCAAATCGCTGTCGACAGGACCCTTGCGGGATCGAATATCTTCTTGATCGTCACGGGGAGTAACCAAGGCTTTATGGAGGAGCAAGTTCTCGGTCGCTCGCCGATTCGGGGCGGCGCGGAGGCCCTTGGCGAGAAGAACCCCCTCTTTGGGCGCCGAACCGGCCAAATACACCTGGGGCCCTTTAACTATCGCGATGCCGCCTCGATGCTCTCGCGGCTTGAGCCCCAAGAGCTCGTGGAGTATTACGCGTGCTTTGGCGGGACGCCTTATTACCTCTCTCAACTGGATTCGAGCGAATCCCTTGCCCAGAACATCTGCAGGCTGTATTTCCAGAAAGAGGGAATGCTTTACGAGGAGCCGATGATGCTCCTGCGCCAAGAACTGCGGGAGCCGGCGCTCTACAACTCGATTCTCTCGGCGATTGCGGCGGGCGCGAACACTCCCGCCCATATCGCCGATAGGATCGGCTCCGACCGGACTACGGTTGGCAAGTACCTCGCGACCTTGGTAGGCATGCACCTCATCAGGAGATCGGTACCGTTTGGGGAAACCTCCCGAACGTCTCGCAAAGGTATATATGCCATAGCCGACCCCTGCTTTGCCTTCTGGTACAGGTTCGTTGAGCCCAACATCGACAACGTCGAGCGGGGCGCGGGGGACCTCGCGGCCATGAGGGTGGTGGGGAAGGAGCCTCTCTCCACGTATGAGGGGCATTGGTTCGAGGAGATCTGCATCGAGCGGGTGATCGACATGGCGAGACGGGGAGAGCTGCCTTTTGGCCCGTTCCAGTTTGGGAACTGGTGGGGGACGAACCCGGCCCTGAGAGAGCGGGACGACGTCGACGTCGTCGCTGCGAGCCCCGATACCCGCGAAATCCTTTTGGGGGAGTGCAAGTGGCGCGAATCGTTCAATGAGTCGGCGGCCATCGAGAAGCTCGGGCTTCGCTCGCGGATATTCGAGAAGGACTATGACAAGTTCTACTACGCTCTCTTTACGAAGCATCCCCTGTCCGATGCGACGAGGAGCAGGCATGCCGAGGATGGCTTTCTCTTCATGGATGTTGCGGGACTGTATGCCTAGGCGAGGGCGTCGGTGCCGTAGAATCGTGTGGGAATGAGCC
>DJRK01000127.1:8272-8484 GCA_002440065.1 Atopobium sp. UBA6362
GGGCGGTCTTACGCCGACAGCCTCCGGACGCGAGCTTGCCGATAAGGTGCCTCTGCTCGACACCATCGCCGAGCTGGACTTCGTTCAACCCATGAACATCGACTCAACCAACATGCGCCCGCGCGACTGGCTCGTTATCCGCGACGTCATCGCCGAGGCGTATGACCGCTACGACGGTTTCGTGGTCCTGCACGGCACCGACACCATGGCCT
>DJRK01000127.1:8507-9423 GCA_002440065.1 Atopobium sp. UBA6362
CCATGGCCTACACGGCGGCCGCGCTCAGCTACCTTATCCAGGACAGCGAGAAGCCGATCGTCCTCACCGGTTCCCAGCAGCCCATGGCGAGCCCTTTTACCGACGCCAAGCTGAACATCTATCAGTCGGTGCTCTATGCCTGCGACGACGCGAGCCGCGACGTGAACGTCGTCTTCTCGGGCAAGGCGATCGCGGGCACGCGCGCGCACAAGCAGCGCACCATGAGCTTCAACGCGTTTACCAGCATGAACTATCCGTCGCTCGCCTATATCCGCAATGACCGCATTGTGCGGGCGGGCGCCGAGTCGGGGGTGGGGGCTGCCCCGGTCAAGACCGGTGCGAAGCCGGTGCTCTACGATTCCGTGAACGAGCGCGTGATCGTGCTCAAGCTTACGCCCGAGCTACAGCCGACCATCTTTGACCTGCTCAAGCGCGACTACGATGCCATCATCCTCGAGACGTTCGGCATCGGCGGTATCCCGTCCTACGGCGACAACTCCTACGAGAACGCGATTCTGGACTGGGTGGGCTCCGGCCGTACGCTCGTTGTGACGACCCAGGTACCCGAGGAGGGACTTGACCTGGGTGTTTACGAGGTCGGCCGTGCGTATGCGGACAATCCCGGCATCCTTAAGGGCGACGACATGTCGACCGAGGCCCTGGTGGCCAAGACCATGTGGGTCCTTGGGCAGACGCGCGACCCGCAGAAGATCCGCGAGCTGTTCTACCGCGAGATCAACCACGACCGCTCCCCGCTTGAGTAGGGGCCTCGCTTCGTGCGATAATGGCGCGTCGGCAGCATGCAAACAGGGGGGAAGGGGAATTGCCATGAAGAAATTCCTGGCGGAGTTCAAGGAGTTCATCAACCGCGGCAACGTGATGGACCTGGCCGTTGGCGTTATCATCGGCGGCGCGT
>DJRK01000031.1 GCA_002440065.1 Atopobium sp. UBA6362
GGCTGCGCAGGCGCTTGCCTGCTGTTTTTCTTGGCGTGCATCGTGATTGGGCTTGCCGCCCTGCTCGTCCCGATCGCGGCGGGCATCGGCGCGTGGTTCCTTATCCGTTTTGTTTGGCGAAGCGCGGTTGCCGAGGACCCCAAGAACCCATTGGTGCAAAAAGGCCTCGCGATCGCGCCTATTTGGCGCAAACTCGCCGCCGCCGTTCCATGTTTCTTGCTCGCTTGCGTGCTCATGGCCGTGATCGTGCCGCCTTCCCAGAAGACTCCCTCTGCTTCGAATGAGCAGCAGGCGGCGCCCTCTGCAACGGTTTCCCAACCTGCTGAAGGATCGGCTTCGGAGCAGTCCGCCGACGAACCTGCGAGCCAGGACCTTGGGGTGTCTTTCATCGACGTGGGCCAGGGCGACGCCACGCTCCTCAAGCTCCCTGACGGCAGGACCATGCTCGTGGATTCCGGCCCGGATACCACGGCAAAGGCGGTCGAGAACGAGCTGGCCAAGCAAGGCGTCGAGCGCCTCGACTACGTGATCGCGACGCACGCGGACTCCGATCACATCGCCGGCATGGCCGAGGTCATAAAGAGCCACGAGGTGGGGGAGTTCCTCGCGCCCCAGTCCACGCACACGACCGATACCTACCTTAACCTGCTGCAAACGGTGAAGGATAAAGGCGTCGCCTCGAGCGCCGCGTGGGCATCGGACGTCATTGCCTACGGGCAGGACTTCTCGGTAAAGATACTGTCTCCGGCTGAAGGCTCGACGTATAAAGAGTCGAACGATTGGTCCGTCGTGCTCCTCGTGACGTACGGAGACACGAAGCTGCTCCTCACGGGCGATGCGCCCAAGGAGATCCTCAAGGGACTCGACGTGGGCAAGGTCGATGTCCTCAAGGTCTCGCACCACGGGTCGGATACCGGCACGGACGCCGAGCTGACGGCTGCGTTGAGCCCGAAGTACGCCGTCATATCGTACGGGATCGACAACGAATACGGCCATCCGACGCAGGGCGTCCTCGATGCGCTCTCGGCCTCGACCGTGTACGGGACCGGAGTGAACGGGACCGTCCGTGCGACGACCGATGGGAAAACGTTTGATATAAGCACCGAGAAGGACGGTATCGTGAAATCGCCTGCTGCCGAGAAAGACGGCAGTCAGGGACAGGAAGAAGAAGCCGACGCGGCGCAGGATACGGCTGCGGCACAGGATGCAGCGACGAGCGATGACGCCGCTGCTGGCTCCGGCTCTGATTCCGGCGCCTCGGCCCAGGAGCAGGGCTCCGAGGAGACGGTCGTCGTGACCCCCAGCGGAAGCAAGTACCACAAGCGGGGCTGCCGCACGCTCTCGAGAAGCAAAACGCTGACCGAGATGACGAAGGACCAGGCGATCGCGGCCGGCTATGGGCCCTGCGGCGTGTGCCATCCCTAGGAGACCCGCGCAGAACGGTGAAGCGTGACTTAGCTGATTGACATCAAGGAGGAAACTATGAAAGCCGTGGTTGACGGGTTCGAGGGCAATAAGGCGAGGCTTGAGGCCATAGGGAGCCAAAAGACCGTCGTCGTGTCCCGCTCAGAGCTCCCGCGCAATGCAGGGGAGGGCAGCGTGGTGGACGACGCGGGCGGTTCTTGGGAGCTGGACATCGAGGAAACGGCGCGGCGCCGCAAGAGGGCGGCCGCCCTTGTCTCCGAGCTCCTCAAATAGCCGGGCGGCCGAGGTCAGAGCGCGGCCGGCGTTCCGAGCGCGCGCCCTTATCGTCCATGGCGGTGCTGAGCGAGAAGGTCGGCGAGCATGTCGGTGGGATAGTGGGCAAGGAGCTCGTCTGGCGTGAGGCGTGCGTCGCTTTCCTGAACGGTTGGTCGACTTGCGCTTGACGCGGGCTGGTCGGAACGGCGGCAAAGCGCCAACAGCTCATTGCCGTCGACGAGCCGCACGTCGGTTTCCGCGGCGTAGGCGCGTGCCTCGGCGGTGTAGCTGCTTGTGGTGAAGAAAATCATCCCGTCGGCCTGCGCGGATGCGTTCGCGCCGCGAAGCTTCTGCACGAGCGGGCGGCCCACAGGGTTGTCCGGGGCGTAGAGCTTGCACTCGGCGATTGCGGTGAATCCTGTCTTGCGGTTAACGAGCCGCAGGTCAAAACCACCGTCGCGGCTCGGTGGCGTGACATGGGCGTCCCAGCCGAGTGAGCGCATCAGTCCCGCGCAGAACGACTCGAAGTCGGTGGGGGAGTCCTTGAAGCGTCCGATGAGCTCCTCGATGCTGCGCGCGCTCGACTGGGCCTGGGCACGGTCCTTCAGGCGAGCGAGCTTCTCGGTCTCTTCGGCGCAGGGCGCGATCTCGCTGCCCGCAGCGCGCAGCTTGCAGGCATAAGCATAGAGCGCCAGCGGGTCGCGCGACTCGATTCGCCAATGACCGACCTCGACAACCGACGGCGGCCGGACGATACTCTCGTCTCTGGTGCGCAGGTCGCGCGTGCCGTCGGCCTTTGAGCTCGCCCAACGAGGAAAAGCGAGGATAAGCCTGCCGGGGTGCGATTCCTGGGCAAGGCGTTTGACCTCGAGGCCCGGGGGAATCGCAGGCCCAAGCTCCCGTTCCACCTGTCGGCGCAGAACCAGTCGCCAAGCGCGTACGCATACATATATAAGGATGGGCGCCGCGGCCACGGCGATGACGAGCGCGAACACACGGAGGTTCGACCCCGCGGCCTGCGCATACCCTGCGTCTCCAGCCATCTATGCGAGCCCCAGTCGCTCGAAGAGGGGGATCCTCACGAGCTGGTCGACCGCGATGAGCGCGGCCAGCAGCCCAAGGCTCAGGGCGCATCCCAGCGCGAGGACGACCCACGAGTTGTAGGCGAGAAACGCTTCCACCGTGAGCTCGATGAAGACCGGTTGCCAAAGCCCTGCCAGGATGGACTGCAGGATATAGAAGCCCAGGATCGATTTCGCGCAGCGCGTGACGAAGGCCGCGGTCCGGCTTGAGCGCTCGGGAGTGGGCGGTTCGACGGCCGTGAGCTCGGTCTTCTTTGCATCTTTCGAGCCTGCGCCCGCGACCGAGCGCGCGTAGAGCACGGACGCCGCCGCCATGGCGAACGAGAGGACCGACGTCGACTTGAAGCTCGTCGCGGCCATGAGCGTAAGCGCGCCGGTGTGCGAGCAGACGGCCTCGACGGCCGCCGCCACGGCGACACAGCCCGCGAGCGCGCCTGTGGCCCGCCTACGCTCGAGCCGGACCCCCGCCATCGCGCCGCCGCAGGTGAACGCGCAGAGATACGTGGCCGCGCTCATGAGCTTGCGCCAGTCCAGCAGCCCGCGCACGTCGTCGCCTTGCGAGAAGAACGCGATGTAGGCGTTCACGGCGAAGACCGCCGCGCAGAGGCAGGCGACCATCGCCGCGGGCCTCTTTGCACGGCACCAGACCCACCCGATTGCGGGCGCGAGCAGCGTGAACGCGAGGTAGACCCATATGAACTCGAGGCCGCCCGTGAACCACGCCGTCTCGCCCGGCTCGAGCCCCTCGATGGGGCAGACCCAGCGATTCGCCGCCCACGCGAGGCCGCACCACAGGGCGACCGTGGCGAGCAGGCTCGCTGCCCGGCGTGCGGTCTTGCGCATCTGCGAACCCCAGTAGGCCCCGCCGCTCGTCCGCGCTTCCGAGGCCGCCCGCGCCGCCGCGGGGATGAGGAACAGCCCGGATATAAAGAAGAACACGTTGTTCCCGTAGGCGCCGAGCAGGTTGATGAAGCCCAGGATCGCCGTCGTCGCGTGGTTGGGGGCCACCTGCGCCCCGTAGCCGAAGCCTCCCGTGAGCCCATCGAACCACGGCATGAAGGTGTGGAAGACGGCGATGCCCGCCGCGGCCACGAGGCGCAGGGCCTCGACGTGCGGCTCGCGCGGCTGCTTTCGCGGGGTCTTTGCGGGGGTCGGGGCTATGGCCTTCTCCTCGGGTCGGGCGGCGGGCAGGCGGTGCGTGGCGCGGCGTGTGCCGCGGTGTTCGCTGTAAACGGCCGTCGAGCGGGCGGCAAGGCCCGCGACGGCGAAACCCAAGTATAAGTCCTGCTGCTCGCGACAGGAAAAGCCCCATAGGTGCCGCGCAATGTAAGCTGATTGTAAGGGTTGCTTACATAACGCATCGCGCAGCTTACTTTTGGCCGTGAAACCGCATGTTTACGTTATTCTTAACGGGTGCTTACACAAGCATGACAGTGCTGGGCGCGCATCGCCGCGCGCATACGTGGAAAGAAGACCTTTTTGATAACCCTTTGGCAGTTCTTCGACCTTCTTGCGTCGAACCCGTTCCTGGCGCTGGTGATCCTGCTCGTGCTGGGGACCATCTTCGTCAACGGCGCGACCGACGCCGCCAACGCCATCGCCGAGGTCGTGGGCACGCGTTCCATGGACATCGACTCGGCCATCCTGATGAGCGTCGTGTGCAACTTCATCGGCCTGATCGGCATGACGTTCATCTCGACCGCCGTCGCCGACACCATCAGCGGCATGGTCGACTTCGGCGGCGACTCGCACCTCGCCATGATCGCCCTGGCCGCCTCGACCGTGGGTATCGTGACCTGGGGCATCGTGACCTGGATCTTCGGCATCCCCACGTCCGAGTCCCACGCCCTCATCGCCGGCCTCACCGGCTCGGCCCTCGCCGTGTCCGGCGGCCTCGACGGCGTGAACATGGGCGAGTGGGTCAAGGTCATCTATGGCCTGGTCTTCTCGACCGTGCTCGGCTTCCTCGCCGGCTGGGTCATCTCGAAGATCATCCCCATCGCGTGCAAGGACTCCGACCGCCGCCGCGCGAACAACTTCTTTGGCAAGATGCAGATCGCGGGCGCCGCGGGCGTGGCCCTCATGCACGGCGCGCAGGACGGCCAGAAGTTCATGTCGACCGCCATGCTCGCCATCGCGCTCACCCTGGGCAAGTCCGTGAGCGACATGGGCGGCTTCCCCCTGTGGATCGAGATCCTCTGCGCCGGCGTGATGGCCATCGGCACGGCCATCGGCGGCAAGAAGATCATCAAGAAGGTCGGCATGGAGATGGTCCAGCTCGATAAGTACCAGGGCTTCGCCGCCTCCGTGAGCGCGACCGTCTCGCTCTTCATCGCGACCGTCACGGGCCTGCCCGTCTCCACGACCCACACGAAGACCGCGGCCATCATGGGCGCCGGCGCCGCCAAGGACCCGCGCTCCGTGAACTGGGGCGTGTGCAAGGAGATGGTCCTGACCTGGATCTTCACCTTCCCCGGCTGCGGCCTCATCGGCTACGTGCTGGCCAAGCTGTTCCTCGTGATTTTCTAGGATCCGCATCAATTATTTGAGCGTTTACGACTTTCGACCCCTAACGTAAGGAGCCCCACCATGGCACGCATCAAGAAAGAAGACGAGTTCTTCACCCTGCTCAAGGATTTCGCAGCCCTCATCGTCGAGACCTCCGAGGAGTACGCGGGCATCGTGCACGACTTCCCCAACTCCATGAGCCGCATTCCGCAGATGAAGGTCTACGAGACCAACTGCGACGACCGCGTGAAGACGATCATGTCCAAGCTCTACACGTCCTTCATCACCCCGCTCGACCGCGAGGACATCTCCAACCTCGCGCTCGCCATGGACAACGTGACCGACGCCATGTACGGTGTGACCATGCGCCTTGACCTCTTCAACCTGAAGGACATGCGCCTGGAGGCCGAGCAGATCGCCGACCTCACCGTGCGCGCGGTCAAGGAGATGCAGGAGATGATCAACCGCCTGCCCGACTACAACAAGAGCCCGGAGCCCGTTATGGAGAAGGCCATCTCCGTGGGCGACATCGAGGACGAGGGCGACACCGTGTACCAGAACGCGCTGCGCCGCCTCTTCCGCGAGGACGAGACCGCGGCCGACGGCAAGTACGCCGTGACCTGGCTGCGCATCTTCGACCGCATGGAGCAGGTGCTCGACGCGTGCGACGACGCGGCAGGCATCGTGCGCGCGGTCATCATGAAGAGCGCATAGACCTAATTCGATCTGCGGCACGCCAAGGCCCCGGCCCGCTTCCCCCTCTTTGTTCACTTCGCTGCAAAGGACGCAGCTTGGAAATCGCAAGAGGGGAAGCGGGCCGGGGCCTTG
>DJRK01000076.1 GCA_002440065.1 Atopobium sp. UBA6362
CCTCCGACAACATCCCCGGCGTCCCCGGCATCGGGCCCAAGAAGGCCGCCGCCCTCATCGTGCAGTACGGCGACCTCGACTCCGTCATCGCCCATGCCGACGAGGTCAAGGGCAAGATGGGCGAGAACCTGCGCGCCCACATCGACGACGCGCTGCTCAGCCGCAAGGTGGCGACGATCCGAACGGACGCCCCCATCCAGATCGAGCTCGCCGACGCGAAGTTCCCCACGTTCGACCCCGCGCGCGTGGTCGAGGCCTTCTCGGCGCTGGGCTTCACGGGCATGACGGGCCGCCTCGTGAAGCTCGCGGGCGCGAAGGCGGGAGACGTCGTTTCCGCGGGCGTGTCTGCCGCCCAGGGCTTCGAGCTGCCCCGGATCCTCACGGGCGACGACGCCATGGCCGCGTTCCACGACGCAGTCGAGAAGGGCGCGCACCTCGGCTGCGCCGCGGACGACGACCGGGACGCAGGGGCGCTCTTCGGCCTCTCGCATAGGCTCTGGATCTCCGTCGAGGGTGCGCTGCTACGCTTCGACGGCGAGCGAGCGGACGAGGTGTTGGCACAAGCCTTTGCGCAAGCCAACGTCGCGTCTATGAACGTGAAGGCGCTGCTCCACACCGTGTTTCCCATGGACTCCTCCGAACCTGCCCGGGTCGAGGCGGCAAACATCGACCCCGACCGTATCTTTGACGCGGGCGTCGCCGCGTACCTCCTCGACTCCGACTCCGGCAAGTACGGAGCCGCCGACCTGGCGCCGCTCTACCTGGGCTACGACCTCCCCGAGCCCTCCGACGACGCGCCCGCCGCGGCGCTCGGCGCGCTCGCGGCGCGCGGGCTCGAGTCCAAGCTCGCGGCCAAGCTCGCCGAGGACGGCTCCGACAAGCTCTTCTCGCAGATAGAGATGCCGCTCCTTCCGGTCCTGGCGCAGATGGAGCGCGAGGGGCTCGGCGTCGACACCCAGGTGCTCGCCGCCCAGTCCGCAGAGCTCGGCGCGGAGATCTCCGGCATGGTGTCGCGCATCCACGAGGCGGCTGGCGAGGAGTTCAACCTCGACTCCCCCATGCAGCTCTCCCACGTGCTCTTCGACGTGCTCGGGCTCCCCACCAAGGGCCTGAAGAAGACCTCGCGCGGCTTCTACTCCACCAACGCCAAGGTCTTGGCCGACCTCGCCCGGGACCACGAGATCGTCCAAGAGGTGCTCGAGTACCGCGAGCGCGCGAAGATTCGCTCGACGTACCTCGACGCGCTGCCCGCCCTCGTCCGAGGCGACGGCCGCATCCACACCACCCTCAACCAGACCGTAGCGGCGACGGGCCGTCTCTCGAGCTCCGAGCCCAACCTGCAGAACATCCCCACGCGCTCCGAGCTCGGTCACCGCGTGCGACAGGCCTTCACCGTGCCCGAGGACTGCGTTTTCCTCGCCTGCGACTACTCGCAGATCGAGCTGCGCCTGCTTGCCCACCTCTCGGGGGACGAGCACCTGGTCGCGGCCTTCAACTCCGGGGCCGACTTCCACGCCGCGACGGCGGCGCGCGTCTTCGGCGTGCCCGTAGACGAAGTGACGCCCCAGCTCCGCAGCCGCGCGAAGGCGGTCAACTTCGGCATCGTCTACGGCCAGCAGGCGTTCGGCCTCGCCTCGAGCCTCAAGATCCCCCGCTCCGAGGCGCAGGAGATGATCGACCGCTACTTCGAGGCCTACCCCGGCGTGCGCGCCTACCTCGACGAGTCGGTCGCGAAGGCACACGAACTGGGCTACGCCACCACGATGTACAGTCGCAAGCGCCACATCAAGGAGTTCAAGCAGCGCAACCGCCAGCTCATCGCCTTTGGCGAGCGCACGGCCATGAACCATCCCATGCAGGGCACGGCCGCGGACATCATAAAGATCGCAATGGTCCGCGTCGAACAGCGCCTGCGCGAAGAAGGACTCTCCGCGAAGCTCGTCCTCCAGATCCACGACGAACTGGACCTCGAGGTGCCCGTGAGCGAGATAGAGGCCGTGAGCGACCTCGTCCGGGAGACCATGGAGGGCGTGGCCGAGCTCAAGGTGCCCCTTATCGCCGAGGTGAGCTACGGGAAGAACTGGGCGGAGGCCAAGTAATGGCAGGCTGGAACGACTTCGCCCAATCCAACCCCTCGGCCTTGAGCGACGCCGCCCCCGTCGAGGTCCCACGCTCCATGCACGTGGAGGCCTGGTCGGACGGCTCGTCCCGCGGCAACCCCGGCCCCGGCGGATACGGCGCAGTCGTGCGCTACGTCGACCCCTCCGGCGTCGCCCACGAGCGCGAGTTCAGCTGCGGCTACCGGCGCACGACGAACAACCGCATGGAGCTCATGGGGGCCATCGTGGCGCTCGAGGCGCTCAAGCGCCCGTGCAAGGTGGACTTCCACACCGACTCCCAGTACGTTTGCAACGCTTTCAAGCAGCACTGGATCGCGGGATGGGTCAAGCGCGGCTGGAAGACGGCGAACAATCAGCCAGTCAAGAACGTCGACCTCTGGAAACGCCTTATCGCCGTCGAGGGACGTCACGACGTCGCATGGCACTGGGTAAAGGGCCATGCGGGGCACGCCGAGAACGAGCGCTGCGACCAACTGGCCACCGAGGCCGCGGACGGCGACGGGCTCATCGAGGACGTCGGCTTCGCCGGATAACGGAATTCTTCCCACCTCCTTCCACGAAAGAAAGAAGACCATGAAGGACTACACGCAGGACAACGCGCTCGCCCAGATCAAGCTGCTCGCCGTGGACATGGACCTCACGCTCCTCGCCCATGACGGCACCCAGCCTCCCCGCATGACGGAGCGCATAAGTGCCCTGAGCAAGGCGGGCGTGCTCTTTTGTCCCGCGAGCGGCCGCCCAGCCCCCACCTTGCAGATGATGTTCCCCGAGCATGCGGACGACATCGCCTTTTGCTCGGACAACGGCGGCTGTGTCATCTACAAGGGCCAAACTCTATTCAAGGACCTCATTAAGCCGAGCCTCTACCACGAGGTCCTGGATTGCGTGGTGGAGGAAGGCGCAGGAGTAGGCGTGCTGTGCTGCTTCGACCGCGCCTATGTGCTGGAGCGCGACCGCGCCTATCACGAGGACATTTACAAGTACTACAAGACGATCGACTACGTTCCCAGCTGGGACGGGCTCGATGTGGAGACCAACAAGGTCTCGATCTTCTATCCCGACTACGACGCAGAGCCGCGCTTCGCCTCGCTCTACGAGCCCCGCTTTTCCAAGAAGCTCTACACCACCAACGCCGGGCGCGAGTGGATCGACTTCATGAACCTCGGCGTGAGCAAAGGCTCGGGAATCGCACACCTCTGTCGCAGCCTGGGCATCGAGCTCTCCGAGGCGGCCGGGGTCGGCGACACGTACAACGACATCCCCATGCTTTCAGCAGTGGGCCACAGCTTCATCGTCGCGAACGCCGAGAAGCACATGGAGGAGCACGCCGAGTATCGCGTCCCCAGCAACGACGAGCGCGGCATCGCGGTTCTTATAGACGCCATTCTCGCCGCCAAGGGCTTCGATCCCGTGGGCATCTAATCCCGAGGGCCCTTATCGGTCACATAGATTCCCACCCGTACCTGGTTCCACGCCTCGGCGCCGCCGTCGACCGCGATCACACGGCACTCGAACACGTCCTCATGGCCAAAGCGGATCATCTGGGCGATCAGGCTGTTCTGCGCCTTGGGTACATAGCCGAGCTTGACGTCTTTGCGATAGAGCGCGACGGCATCGTGGTCGTAGGGATTCTGAGGCTCCGCAACCAAGCGGAGCCTCTTTCCCGGCTTGAGCTTGCCCAGAACGGTCGCGCCGTCCCAATAGCGCATGCCCGCGATGTTAAAGTCGCAAAGATACCTGGAGTCGCAGCCCATTGCCTTCTCCTTAGAACGGCTTTTTCGTTGGATGGAAGTCTATCCCAAGATCCGACGTTTAACTGTCCTTATATTTGTACTGTTCTGATATTTGGACACTATATAATCGGATGCCTGGTACAATCGTTCCATAGAGAAGGTCGGCCAGGTATACGGGGGTGGCGCTCATGGCAAAAGGCGGCAAGTCCAAACTCAGGATTCTCATGCTCAGGGAAATACTCGAGGAGAACACCGACGACCAGCATCGCCTCACCATGACCCAGATCATCGAGCTCCTTAAGGCCGAGGGCATCGAGGTCGAGCGCAAGAGCATCTACGACGACATAGAGGTCCTCTCCGAGATCGGCATGGACGTGGAGAAGTTCCCGGGGAAGCCCATGGCCTACGCCCTGACGAACAGGGGCTTCTCCATAGACGAGCTCATGCTGCTGGTCGACGCGGTCCAGTCGTGCCGTTCCATAACGCAGCGGCAGGCGAACCGGCTCAAGGCAAACATCATGTCGCTCGCGAGCAAATACCAGCAAGAACAGCTCGAGCGCAGAATCCACGTAGCCGGAAGGATCAAGCAGGAAAGCAGCAGCGTGTTTCCTGCCATTGACGTCATACACGACGCCCTCCGCAAGAACGCGAAGGTCTCCTTTGGCTATCGCCGGCTCAACGAGAGCGGGCAGCCGCGATATGGGAAGCGCAAGGTGACTCCCCTGCAGATATCCTACGACGACGGCTTTTATTACCTCTCGGCTCTCACCGAGGATGGGGTCAGTAAGGAATACCGGCTTGACCGCATGAAGAATATAGAGGTCGTCGAGGGTGAACCTGCGCAGCCAGTAGAGCCTCCCAAAAAGCAAAAGGCCAAAGACGCCGCGATGTTCGGGCACTTCAAGGGCATAGAGGTAGAGGCGAGGCTCACGGTCGAGCCACAGAAGAAAGAGATCCTCACCGATCGGTTCGGCAGGGATTGCAAGTTCGCGAGAACGGCCGACGGAAGGCTCGAAGTCAGTGTGCCAATCATGAAAAGCCCGGCGCTCTTTGGCTGGATCGCCGGGCTGGACGGACTCGTAAGGCTCACGGGACCGGACTCGCTCGTAGACGAATACCGGGCATACCTCAAGAAGCTCCTGGAACAGGTATAACGGAGCGCGTCTGAGCGACCATCGGCGAGACTATGCCTGCTTCGCCTCACCGAGCAGTTCGCGCGCGTGCGCGAGCGAGGCCTCGGTAACCGAGCCGCTGAGCATGCGGGCGATCTCCTCCTCGCGTTCCGCGCCCTCAATGCGCGCGATCGAGGTCTCGGGCTTCTCGCCGCCGGACTTGCTCACGAGGTAGTGCTCGTCCGCGACGCACGCGACCTGCGCGAGGTGCGTGACCACGATGACCTGGTGCGTGCGGGAAAGGTCACGCAGCACCGCCGCGAGCGCGACGGCCGTGGCTCCGCCCACGCCGGCATCCACCTCGTCGAACACGAGGGTCTCGGCGGCATCGGTCTGCCCGAGGACGACCTTGAGCGCAAGCATGACACGGCTGACCTCGCCGCCCGAGGCGATTCTCCTGAGCGGGCGCGCGGTCAGGCCTGCTCCCGGCCGGTACATGAACTCGATGCGGGAGGGACCGCCGCTTCCCCACTCATCGCGGGGGAGCCGCTCGAGGGCCACCTCGAGTTCCGCGGAGCCCATCTCGAGGCGCGCCATCTGCTCGGTCACGGCCGCGGCAAGTCTCGGGGCAGCCTCGGCGCGCAGCGCGTCGAGGGCATCGGCCGCCTGGGCAAGGGTCTTCTCGGCAGCCGCAAGGGAACGCTCCGCCCGCTTGATGGCCGCACCGCCGTCGGAGGCCGCCTCCACGATCGAGCGCGCCTCCTCGCGCTTGGCGAGGACGGCGTCCATACCGGGACCAAAGGAGCGCAAAAGGCCCTGGAGGCTCGAGTAGCGCTCCTGCATCTGGGCCAGCGCCTCGGGGTCGAAGTCGAGCTCGTCGGCGTAGTCGCGCAGCTCAGAGGCCACGTCCTCGATGTCGAGAAGCGCGCTTCTCAGCACCTCGGCGTGCTTGGAGAGGGAGTCGTCGTAGCGGGCCGCGTCGCGCAGCTCGCTCATCGCGTCGCCGATGGCGTCGCTCGCGCCACCCTCCCCCGAGAGCGCCTCGCGAGCTGAGAGCGCGGAGCTCATGAGCGCCTCACCGTGCTCAGCGCGCGGAAGCTTGGCCTCGAGCTCCTCGAGCTCGCCCTCCCGGGGGTCGACCTCGTCGATCCGGCGGCAGACGAACTGCGCCTCTTCCAAGGCGGCTCCGTTCGCGCGGCTCATCTCCCGGACGCGCTCGAGCTCGCGCTGGGCGGCCTTCGCGGCCCGGAGCGCGTCGTCGTACGCCTCGAGCGCTTGGGAAGCCGGCTCGCCGATCCACGCGTCGAGCATCTGCGCGTGCGTCTTGACCTCAAGGAGCCGCTGGTGCTCGTGCTGGCCGCAGAGGTCGACGCTCGTTCCCACCGTCTCGGCGAGCTCGCGCACGCTGCCCATGCGACCGTCGATCTGGACGCGGCCGCGGCCGTCGGCCCCGACCCTGCGGCGCACCACGGTGCCGTCGGGGTCACCGCCGCGCAGGTAGAGCCTGCCCTCAACCTCGAGCCTCTCGGCGCCCTCGCGCACGGCCGAGGCGTCGGCGCGCTCGCCCACGAGGAGCTTGATGGAACTGAGCAGCGCGGACTTGCCCGCGCCCGTCTCGCCGGTGAGGACGGTCAGGCCCTCGGACGGGGCGATCGTCGCGTCGTGGATGAGCGCGACGTCCTGTACATGGAGCTCGTCGATCATCGCTAGCGCCCCGAGCCGTAGAACACGCGCGACACCGAGGCGTAGAAGCTCTGCGCGCTGTGGTCGAGCAGGATGATGTCGCCGGGCCCACGGTGGACGCTCGCGCGCGTGGCCCAGTCCGCCTCGCCCGTGCCGATGGGCTGTCCGTCGGCGAAGAAGCGCCTCTCGACGGGGCGCTCGGGGGACATGACGACTTCGACCACATCGGACGGGGCGGTCAGGAACGCACGGGCCGTGAGCTTGTGCGGCGCGATGGGCACGCACACCATGCCGGAGAACTCGGGCGTCACGATGGGGCCGCCCGCGGCAAGGGCATAGCCCGTCGACCCCGTGGCCGTGGAGACGACGAAGCCGTCGCCGCGCAGCCGGTCGATGTGGTTGCCCGAGACCGAGACGTCGAACTCGACCATGTCGCCCCTGCCGCCGCGCGAGACGGCGAAGTCGTTCAGCGCGAAGCTGTGGACCACGTAGGTCGAGCCGTCGGGACGGGTGAACTCGGTCTCGACGTCGAGCGTCGCGCGGTGGCTCACGTGGAGCTCGCCCGCGAGCGCGTTCGACACGGCAGCGATGAGGTCGCCGGGCCCCGCGCTCGTCAAGAAGCCCAGGTGGCCGTAGGAAACGCCCAGCATGGGAATCCCGGAGTAGCCCACGATCCGCGCCGCACGCAGGAGCGTGCCGTCCCCGCCCAGGGAAACGACGAGGTCGCAGTCGGAGGCCTCGGTCACGCGGTTGGGAAAGAGCTTCTTGTCGTGCGCCCACTTGACGTCTATGCCCTGCCCATCGAGCCACTCGTCGAGCTTGCGCGCGTCCTCGACGGCGTCTGCTCGCGTGTAATTGGGGACGATCAAGACCTTCAAGGGGCACGCTCCTTATGCGTTGGGAACCGTCGTACCAGTCTATCACCCGCCCGCGCCGGGAAACGCTCCGGTGAAGCAGCCCATGGAGGAGCGAAGAAGCCCGCACGCCCGGCCCGGCCCAACGCCGGCACACGGCGCCTACGCCCAGACGGTCATCGCGAGCGTGGCGGCCACGATCAGGAAGAGGCCCGCGGCGGCTAGGCGCGAGAGGCGCTCGCCGAAGACGATGCGCGCGAACGCAACGGACACGAGGATGGAGAGCTTGTCTATCTGGACGACGACGCTCACCTGGCCCGTCTGGACCGCATAGTAGTAAAAGAGCCAGCTCGCGCCCGTCGCCACGCCCGATGCGCAGATAAAGGCCAGCTCACGATGGTCGATCGTCTTCACGAGGCCGAGCTTTCCCCGCCCAGCGACGATTCCCCACGCCATGACGAGGACCACGCAGGTGCGTACCGCCGTGGCAAGGTTCGAGTCGACGCCCTGGATCCCCACTTTCGCGAGCACGCTCGTGAGGGCCGCGAAGACCGCGGAGAGGACGGCGAGCACGAGCCAGCGGCGCGAACCGGGGGCCTGCCCCTCATCGCCCTGAGTGCCCGAAGCAGACTGCTTCTTCTCGATCATCATGAACGTACCTGCGAGGATGACCCCGGTCGCGACGAGCTTCACGGCCAGGTGGCCCGTCTCGCCGAAGAGCACGACGGCGAGGAGCGCCGAGAGGGCCGTGGACGACTTGTCTATGGGCACGACCTTGTTCACATCGCCCTCCGCCAGGGCGCCGAAGTAGCAGATCCAGCTCGCGCCCGTGGCGAGGCCGGAAAGCACGAGGAAGACGTAGGAGCGCGGCGAGATCGCCTGGAGCGCCGCCGGCAGATCGCCCGCCGTGATCGCCGCCATCACCCAGCTGAAGACGAGGACCACGAGCGTGCGCACCGCCGTCGCGACGTCGGAGTCGGTGTGCTCGATGCCGATCTTTGCCAAGATGGACGTCGCTCCGGCGAAGAGCGCGGACGCGGAGGCCGCCAAGACCCAGTTCATGCGACCGGTCATCTCCCCAGAGCCGCGGGCGCACGGGCAGTCGCGGCCATAGCTGGAACGTTGAGTCCGCGCGGGCGGGCGCAGACGAGCCCAGTATAGCCCGCACGCGGGCGCCCGTTCTCGCCCATCCCGCGGTACTCGCGGCCAGATAATAAAAAGTCGTCATGTGTATTCGCCACATGCGTTGGTCAAAGGCGAGACAACGCCCCCTGAGCTGCGTTATTCTTGAATACTCAAGGCGCAAGCGACCACAAGGAGGAACAGTGCTCAGATTCGAGCAATTCGCTCGCCCCGCCACCACGAAAGAGGCCTACGACCTCTTGCAGGAGAACCGCCTCGCCACCGTGATCGGCGGCATGATGTGGCTCAGGCTTTCCGACAGGACGGTTCCCCTGGGGATCGACCTCTCCCGCTGCGGGCTCGGAGCCATCGAGGAGACCGACGACGCCTTCGTCATCGGCGCGATGGTCACGCTCGGCCAGCTGGAGAACCACGAGGCGTTCAAGCGCTGCACGCGCGGGGTCTTCACCGACGGCGTGAAGGACATCATCGGCACCCAGTTCCGCAACCTCGCCACCGTGGGCGGCTCCGCCTACGCGCGCATGGGCTTCTCGGACATCGTGACCGCGCTGTTGCCGCTCGACACGTGGGTCGAGTTCACGGGCGCGGGCACCATGCGCTTCGCCGACTTCGTGAACGGAGGCGCGGCCCGCGACGTGCTCGAGCGCATCGTCGTGAAGAAGCACGACTACCGCGCGAGCTTCCAGTGCGTGCGCAACTCCGCCACGGACTTCTCGACGCTGAACGTGTGCGCCGCCCTGTGGGGCGACGAGTGGCACCTCGCCGTGGGGGCGCGGCCCAAGAAGGCCAAGTTCCTCGAGGGCGACGCGCTCGCCCTGCCGCGCGACTACGCGCCTGAGGAGCTCGAGGCCGCATGCGAGACCGCGCGGGGCCTCAACTACGGCACCGACCGCCGCGCGAGCGCCGACTACCGCGCCGAGCTCGCCTACGTCCTGTCGCGCCGCGCCATCGAGGCGGCGAGCGCCCAGCTCGACGTGGAGACCGAGGAGAAGCTCGCGGCAGAGGCCGCCAAGCCCAAGGGGGTTTCCGCATAATGCAGATTCGCTTCACGCTCAACGGACGCGAGGTCGCCGAGGACGTCGCGCCCGACCAGACGCTGTTCTCCTACTGCCGCGAGCACTCGCTCAAGTCCGTCAAGTGCGGGTGCGAGACGAGCAACTGCGGCCTGTGCACCGTGTGGCTCGACGACGAGCCCGTGCTCTCCTGCTCCGTCCTCATGGCCCGCGTCGACGGGCACAGCGTCACCACGCTCGAGGGCGTGGGCAAGGCGCGCGAGGAGTTCGCCCGCTGCATGGCCGAGGAGGGCGCCGAGCAGTGCGGCTTCTGCTCCCCCGGCCTCGAGATGGACGTGCTCGCGCTCGACCGCAAGCACCCCGACGCCGACGACGAGACCATCCGCCGCTTCCTCTCGGGCAACCTCTGCCGCTGCTCGGGCTACGCGAGCCAGATGAGGGCCATCCGCCGCTTCCTCGCCCGCCACAAGAGCCCCGACGGGAAGATCTCCCCGCGCTCCGAGACCGCGCTCCAGGCCGAGGCCCAGGTCAAGGCCGCCGGCAAGGGCGTGACCGCCGAGGACCGCGGCAGCACGCTCTCCTCCCCCGTCGTGAAGAAGGACGCGGAGTCGCTCCTCGCCGGGCGCCCCGTCTACACCGACGACCTCGCCCCCGAGGACGCCCTCACCGTCAAGCTCGTGCGCAGCGGCCAGGCCCACGCCATCGTGACGGGGATCGACACCTCCCGCGCCGAGAAGGTCCCGGGCGTCGTGGCCGTCTACACCCCCGACGACGTGCCCGAGAACCGCTACACGCTCGCCGGCCAGTCCTTCCTCGAGTGCAGCCCCTACGACACCCGCATCCTCGAGCGCCACGTGCGCTACGTCGGCGACGAGGTCGCCATGGTCGTGGCCGAGACCGAGGAGGCGGCCGCGGCGGCGGTCAAGCTCGTGAAGGTCACCTACGAGAAGCTCCCCGCGGTGCTCGACATGGACGAGGCCCTGGACAACGCGACCGTCATCCACGACGAGGACGACTGGTCCTACGGCGCCGACCGCACGGGCGACCCCAAGCGCAACCTCGTGGCCCACGACGTCCACGAGCACGGCGACGTGGACGCGGCGCTCGCCGAGGCCGACGTCGTCATCGAGCGGGACTACCACACCCAGGCCGCAGAGCAGGCCATGATGGAGACCATGCGCTCCTACGCCTACGTCGACGCCTTCGGGCGCCTCACCGTGGTGGCGTCCACGCAGGTCCCGTTCCACATCCGCCGCCAGGTCGCCATCGCACTCGGCATCCCCAAGAGCGAGGTCCGCGTCGTCAAGCCGCGCGTGGGCGGCGGCTTCGGCGCCAAGCAGACCGGCTGCACCGAGGTCTTCTCGGCGTTCGCCGCGTGGAAGACGGGGCGCCCCTGCAGGTGCGTCTACTCCCGCGTGGAGACCATGAGCTGCTCGAACTCCCGCCACGAGATGAAGATGCATGTGCGCCTGGGCGCGAAGTCCGACGGCACCATCACCGGCATCGACCTCTACGCGCTCTCGAACGCCGGCGCCTACGGCTACCACGCCACCACGACGATCGGCCTCGTGGGCGCGAAGAGCCTGCCGCTCTACAACCGCGCCGCGAGCCGCTTCGCCTACGACGTCGTCTACACGAACATCATGCCGGGCGGCGCCTACCGCGGCTACGGCGCCACGCAGGGCTGCTTCGCCGTGGAGTCCGCCGTGAACGAGCTCGCCGACAAGCTCGGCATGGACCCGTGCAAGCTACGCCTGAAGAACCTCGTGAAGACCGGCGAGACCCTGTGGCAGCTCGGCGAGGAGCCCCTGCGCAGCTGCCGCGCCGACGAGTGCCTCAAGCGCGCGATGCAGCTCGTGGGCTGGAGCCGCCGCCCCATCCGCGAGGACCTGGGCGACAAGGTCCGCGCCCTCGGCGTCGCCCTCACCATGCAGGGCTCCGGCATCTCCAACTGCGACATCGCAAACGTCGAGATCACGCTCGAGGACGACGGCTTCTACGTGCTCAAGCACGGCGCGACCGACGTGGGCACGGGCGGAGACACCATCCTCGCGCAGATCGCGGCCGAGGTCCTGGGCTGCGACGTCGACCGCATCGTGGTCAGGGGCGTCGACACCGACACCTCCCCGTTCGACACCGGCGCCTACGCCTCCTCGGGCACCTACACCACCGGCGGCGCCACGGTGAAGGCCGCCCGCGACCTCGTGAAGAAGATGCGCAAGCAGGCCGCCAAGTGGTGGGACCTGCCCGTCGACGCCATCGAGTTCGACGCGGGCACCATCCGCACCACCGACGGCAAGAAGAGCATGACGGTCGCCGAGATGGCGAACCAAGGCATCGGCTTCGGCCTGCAGCCGGGCATGCTCTCCGGCCACGGGCGCAACACCCAGCCGCAGTCTCCCCCGCCCTTCATCGCGGCGATCGCCGAGGTCGAGGTCGACAAGCAGACCGGCAAGTACGAGCTCACCGACTACGCTGCCGTCGTGGACTGCGGCACCGTCATCAACTCCAACCTCGCCCGCGTGCAGGTGGAGGGCGGCCTCGTCCAGGGCATCGGCATGGCCATGAGCGAGGAGGTCTCCTACGACGCGCGCGGCCGCATGCGCACGGACTCCTTCATGCAGTACAAGATCCCGAGCCGCATGGACGTACCCGACGTCCGAGTCGAGTTCATGCCCAGCTACGAGCCCACCGGCCCCTTCGGTGCGAAGTCGATCGGCGAGGTCGTCATCAACACCCCGTCGCCCGCGATCGCGAGCGCCGTGGCGCACGCCACCGGCAACTACGTGAGGACCCTCCCGATCACGCCCGAGAAGGCCCTCCACGGCGACGCGACCGAGCCGCCGGCGCCCATGAGCCCGAGGCCCGACGCCAAGTAGGCGCGACCGGTTTCTCAACGCACCCGCAAAGAAGGGCGCCCGAGCGAGCAGCATCGCCCGGGCGCCCTTCTTCGTTGCGTTGCCTTGTGGCAGGGTCTTCTTAGCAGGAGGTCTTGACGGGATCTTCTTGACGAGGCCTAGCCCACGGTCACGGTGCCGTCCTCGTCGACCCGCACGGGGTCGCCCGTCTTCACGGCCGCAAGGAAGCCGTCGCCGAGGTTGTCCACGGTGGGCATGGGGGTCTCGGTCCAGACGCCCGAGAGGATCGCGCCCGCCGCGGCGAGGCTGTCGATCGGCTTGGAGAAGAGCAGGCACGCAGGCTGCCGACCCATTTTCGTGGCGCAGAAGAGCACCATGCCGCCCGTCGTGGAGCCAATCGTCTGCGGCAGGCACAGGGCGCGACCTGCCATGGGCTTGCCGTAGAGGTCGGGGTTGTTCTGGTCGGAGCACGTG
>DJRK01000117.1:0-5510 GCA_002440065.1 Atopobium sp. UBA6362
AAGACCGCCTTGTAGCTCTCCTGCGCGAGGCGCGCGTCGACGTCGGCCACGTGGGTGTCGACGGACTCCGCCACGCCGAACGTCTCGATGGCCGAGACGCCGCCGATCATCTCCTCCACGAGGCCGGTGAGCTCGCCGCGCAGCTCCGTCTGCCCCTTGAAGTGCTTGCTCGCATGTGACGAGATGAACTTGGCGGCCCAGACCGAGAAAGGCGTGAGGACCGTGACCACGAGAGCAATCGTGAAGTTCAGCCGGAACATGAAGACGAGCGTGCAGACGATGGTGAGCACGCCGGTGGGGAGCTGCTGGAAGCCCATGACGAGGCCGTTCGTGAGCTGGTCGGCGTCGTTCACGATGCGGCTCGCGACCTCGCCGTGCTCGTGGGAGTCGATGTAGGCCAGCGGCATGTCCTGCAGGTGGTCGAAGGCCTGGCGGCGCAGGTCGAAGGCGGCGTCGTAGGCCAGGCGGTTCGTCACGAGCGCGAGCGCGTACTGCGAGCCTGCCGTGACGCAGACCGTGAGAGCCATGAGGCGCAACGTGCCCGCGAGCGCATCGAAGTCGACGTTTCCGGGCCCCACGATGGAGTCGACCGCGCGGCCCGAGAGCGTGGGGAGCGTGAGCGTCCCCACGGTCACCACGACCACGAGCGCGAGAAGCGCGCAGACCATGCCGCGGCGCGCCGAGAAGAGCCCGAGCATCCGGCGAATGGTCTGGTCGCGCAGGTCCTTCTCGGTGGGCGCGTCCGCGGCGGCGAGGGTTTCCTTGCTCATCGGTGTGCCTCCTCGCTCGTGAGCTGGGATTCGCAGATTTCCTGGTAGACGTGGCAGTTGGCAAGAAGCTCCTCGTGGGTCCCGAGGCCCACGGCCCGACCGCCGTCGAGCACGAGGATCTGGTCGGCGCCGCGGACGGCCGCGACGCGCTGCGAGATGAGCACGACGGCCGATTGGGCAAACGCGTGCTTGATGCCGCGCCGCAGCGCCGCGTCGGTCGCGAAGTCGAGCGCCGACGACGAGTCGTCGAGGATGAGGACGCTCGGCTTGCGCACGAGGGTGCGCGCGATGGCGAGGCGCTGCCTCTGCCCGCCCGAGAAGTTGCGTCCGAACTGCTCGACCTCGCCCGCAAGGCCGCCCTTGGCCTCGACGACGTCGGCTGCCTGGGCGCACTCGACGGCGGCCATGAGATCGTCGTCGGTCGCGTCGGCGTCGCCCCAGCGCAGGTTGGATGCGATCGTGCCGCTGAAGAGCTGCGGGTTCTGCTCGACGAGGCCCACCTGGCGGCGTAGGCTGTTCGCCTCGAGGTCGCGCACGTCCCGCCCGCCCACGGTCACGCGGCCCGAGGTCGCGTCGTAGAAGCGCATGAGCAGCGCGGCGAGCGTGGACTTGCCCGAGCCCGTGCCCCCGATGACGCCCAGGGTGGAGCCGGCGGCGACCGAGAAGCTCACGTGGTCGATCGAGTTGCCCTTCGAGCCGGGGTAGGCGAAGCACACGTCCTCGAAGGCGCAGGCGGAGTCGGCGAGCACGTGGGCTGCGTCGAGGGTCTTCTTGCCGTCTACCTGGGAGGGCTTCACGGCGAAGACCTCGTTTATGCGGTTCGCGCAGGCCTGGGCCTTCGCGATGGTCGTGATGAGCCACGTGAGCTTGAGGAGCTCCACGAGCGCCTGGCTGACGTAGCTCGCCAGGGCGACGACCTGGCCCTGAGTGAGGTTGCCGACGTTCACCTGCAGCCCGCCGACCCACAGAAGGGCGATGAGGCCGATGTTCACCGCGGCGTAGGTGAGCGGGTTCACGAGCACGCTGAGGTCGCCGGCCGAGAGCTGCAGGTCGCGGACGTTCGAGGAGACGCGGGCGAACGTGCCCTTCTCGCCGTCCTCCTGGCGGAAGGCGCGCAGGACGCGGGCGCCCTCGAGGTTCTCGGCGCACTTGAGCTGCACCTCGTCGAGCGCGTGCTGCGTCTGGCGGTAGCGCTTGGTCGTGATGGACATGAAGAAGAGGATGAGCGCCACCGCGACGGTCGTGGAGCACAGCAGGACCGCGCCCTCGAGCCCGTCGACGAGGAAGGCGGCGATGACCGAGCCCACGATGATGAACGGCGAGCGCAGGATCAGGCGGAAGAAGAGGTTCAGGCCGTCCTGGGCCTGCTGGGTGTCGTTCGTGATGCGCGTGACGAGGCTCGAGCGGCCGAGGCGGTCGATGTCCTCGCGCGAGAGGGTCATGATGTGGTGGAAGAGGTCGTCGCGGACGGCCGCGCCGAACTGCGCGGCGAGCTTGGACGAGAAGTACTGCGCGACGATCGCGACGCCGTAGCAGAAGAACGCCAGGACGACGAGGGCGCCCGCGTGCCACAGGATGAACGACGTGTCCGCGTTCGCGATGCCCACGTCGATGACCTGCGCCATGACGAGGGGGACGATGAGCTGGAGAATCGCTTCCAGGCCCTTGAACGTGGGCGCGAGGACGCACTCGAGGTAGTGCCCGCGCAGGTAACGCCTAAGCTTGAACATAGGGCTCCAAACAAATAGCGGCCAAGGGGCGCAAGGCCCGCTTGACCACTTTAAACCCTATCGGGAAAGCTCGCTTCGCACGAGGTCGGCCACGGCGCCCTCGGTGAGGCCGCAGGCGCCGAGAAGCTCGTCGGGGTCGTAGCGGTCCGGGAAGGCGCGGGGAAGTCCCAGGCAGCGGACGCGGACGTCGCCGCGCGGGGCGAGAGCACGGGCGACCTTCTCGCCGAAGCCGCCCTCCAAGACGCCGTCCTCGAGCGTGACGAAGAGACGGCAGCCCGAGTCGGCGATGCGGGCCACGCCGTCGTAGTCGACGAAGGTGGCCTGGCGCGGGTTCGCGAGAACGGTACGGATGCCGTCGGCGGCGAGGACGCGGGCGACCTTCTGGCCGAGCGGGAACGCGTCGCCGAGGGCGAGGAGCGCGACTTCGGCGGGGGCGTCCGGGTCGCTGCCGCCGGGACGCACGAGCTCCATGGCGGGTAGCGCGTAGTTCTGCGCCGCCGAGAAGCCCGGGCGGCTCACGTAGCCCGCTGCGGGCACGCGGATCGCGACGGGTCCCCTCGAGCGGTCGATGGACCAGTCGAGCATGTCGAGGTATTCCTCGGCGCACGTGGGCGCGAGGTAGGTGAGTCCCGGCACGCAGCCGAGCATGGGGATGTCGAAGATGCCCAGGTGGGTGGCATCGGTCGTGCCCCTGGCAGAGCAGCCGAAGACGAGGATCGTCACCGGCGCGCCGTTGAGGGCGACGTCGTGCATGAGCTCGTCGAAGCTGCGCTGCAGGAACGTGCCGTAGACGCCGAAGACCGGGCGCGCGCCCGACTGCGCGAGGGCGGCGGCGTAGGTGACGGCGTGCTCCTCGGCGATGCCCACGTCCACGAACTGGTCGCCCGCGGCGGCGCGGCGCTCGGGGCCGAAGCCCATGATGTAGGGCGTGGCCGCGCTCACGGCGATGATGCGGCGGTCCTTCTTCATGCGGGCGAGCAGGTGGTCGCCCGTGATCTGGGCGTAGTCTCGTGAGGCGGGCTTCGCCGGGCGGGCGGGCTCGCCGGTCCGGGCGTCGAAGGGCCCCACGTGGTGCCAGGCCTCGGGATCTGCCTCGGCCGGCGCGTAGCCCAGGCCCTTGCGCGTGTGGATGTGGAGCACCGTGGGCTTGGTGCATCCGCGCAGTTCGGCGAGGGCGTCGACGAGCTTCTGGACATCGTTTCCGTCCTCGAGGTAGCGGTAGTCGAGCCCAAGGGCGCGGAAGAGGTTGTTGCTCGAGGCCCCGCGGGTCCGACGGAGCTCGGCGAGGCCGCGGTAGATGCCGCCGGCGTCCGGGGCGATGGACCATTCGTTGTCGTTCACGACGAAAAGGACGCCCGACCCGAGCTCGGCCGCGCTGTCGAGCCCCTCGAGCGCAAGGCCGCCCGAGAGCGAGCCGTCGCCGATCACGGCGACGACGTTGTGGTCCCGGCCCAGGAGGTCCCTCGCCTTCGCCATGCCGCAGGCGAGGCTGGCCGCGGTGGAGGTGTGGCCCACGGCGAAGTGGTCGTGGGGGCTCTCGGCGGGGTTCGTGAAGCCCGACACCTCGTCGTAGCGGTCCGGGTCCGTGAACCCGTGGGCGCGCCCGGTGAGCATCTTGTGCGCGTAGCACTGGTGGCTCACGTCGAAGACGATCTTGTCGGTAGGGGAGTCGAAGACGCGGTGCAGCGCCACGGTGAGCTCGACGACCGCGAGGTTGGAGCCCACGTGGCCGCCCACGGCGGCGGAGCTCCGGACGATGGCGCGGCGGATCTCTGCGCACAGGGCGGGGAGCTCTGAGGGGAGGAGGGACTTTACGTCGGCAGGACCAGCGATTCTCTCCAGGTACATGCCGTTTTCCCTCCTCGTTGCCTTGGCTTGCGCGCGCCGAATGGCGCGACATGAGTAGTGTATCTTCTCATAGTTCGATGTGCGCCGTGTGGAGCTGAGCGGGTGGCGAGCGGGAGGGGCCATGCGCCGTCTTGTGTTGACGAGGCGTCTAATGTGGAGGTTACGTTTTGACCCGAAGAGGCCTATAGAATTACATCGCTTTGTCTAGCTGCGGATATGGGCTCTGATTTTTTGAACAATAGTTAAAAATTACCGCATCGCCAGAAAGGACGCAACCATGAGCAGAATCGTCATCGTCGCCGAGACCGGGTCCGACATCACCGCCGAGCGTGCCGCGGAGCTTGGGATCGAGCTCGTCCCCATGCACGTGTCCATCGGCGACAAGACCATCGACGACGGCACGCTCGCCCCGGCCGAGATGCTCGAGCACTGCCGCCAGCTGGGCGTCCTGCCGCGGACGGCGGGGTGCAACCCGCTCGACTTCCAGACCGTCTTCGACCGCATCCACGCCGAGGACCCTGAGGCGCAGATCCTCTACATCGCGTATTCGGCCGTGACCACCTGCTCCTTCGAGTCGGCGCGCGCCGCCGCCGAGGGACGCGACTACATCTATATGTACGACACCGGCCACGTGACGATCGGCCAGGCGCTCATCGTCGAGGAGACCGCGAGGCATCTGGCGGAGAACCCCCAGATCGGGGTCGAGGAACTCCTGGAATGGTCGCGTGAGCTCGCCGGGCGCGTGCGCATGGGGTTCATCCCCGGCGACCTCGGGTACCTGCGCGCGGGCGGGCGCCTGTCCAACGCGGCGTTTCTCGGCGCCACGCTGCTGCGCATCAAGCCGATCATCGAGCTCATCGATGGTAGGCTGACCGCGACGAAGAAGCTCCGCGGAACCATGGAGAAGTGCGCCGTGGGGCTCATGGACCACATGGCGCTGCAGGGCGACTTCGACACGAGCATCGTGTACTTCGTGCGCTCGAGCGGCCTCCCGCTTTCCGTCCAGCAGGCGGCGGAGCACCGCGCCCAGCAGATGGGGTTCAAGGAGTGGCGCTGGATGGACACGCAGAACGTGATCACCTCGCACTGCGGCCCCGGCAGCTTCGCCGTCGCCTTCGCCGGCCTCAAGCTCTAACCGGCAACTTTGGGGACAGGTTCGTTT
>DJRK01000117.1:5577-11890 GCA_002440065.1 Atopobium sp. UBA6362
AAAAACGAACCTGTCCCCGATTCTTGCCATGGGGTAAAAGAAGGGTAGAGATGACGCCGAGGGGGACTCCATGAGGGGAGCCCCTATGTCTGAGCTCAAGTTCTTTAAGTGCATGACGTGCGGAAACGTCGTGTGGAAAGTCGTCGATGGCGGCGGCGAGCTTGTGTGCTGCGCCGAGCCGATGGTCGAGCTCGTCCCGGGCACGAGCGACGGGGTGGCCGAGAAGCATGTGCCCCACCTGACCGTCGAGGGCGACCGTCTTGCCGTGAACGTCGGCGAGCTCGACCATCCTATGGCGCCGGAGCACTTCATCTGCTTCGTCCTGCTCGATTGCGGCGGTGAGAAGGCCGAGGTCAAGTTCCTCGAGCCGGGCGATGCGCCCCGTGCTGTTTTCCGCAAGCCGCCTGCTCCCGCCACGGTCTACGAGTACTGCAACCTGCACGGTCTTTGGAAGGCGGAATTCGCTTCATGACGCCTGCCGATGACCTTCTGCGACCCCGTGATTTCAAAAATCTCACGAATTGTGGTCTTAATCCCGAGGACCTAAAGTAGCTCGAAAACCCGCAGGGCTTTTACCTGCGGGTTTTCTTTTGCGGAAACGATTGCTACTCGACCCACCGCGATTCATCCATACAATTGACGACTTTTTTGAGTCGGGTCTCCTAGAGTTCGCCAGTCAATGAATATGCGGCGCCTCAAATCTCGCTCGGTTTTTCGCATCCGCTCAGTTTTGGGCCTGAGCTTCAGCCCAAGGAGCTTCGCGATATGCTCGGCGACGTGCGCGAACCTCGTCTCGCTCGCTAGCTGCCCATGACTGAGGAGCACGACCTCGGTTCCCATCGCTTCGAGGGCGGTGGTGCGGTCGGCATCGGACTCGACGGCGCTTATCGTGGAGTGCACGATGTCTCCTTGGCACTCGACGTCAATGGCCTTTGATCCATCGGTTGATTCAAGGTAGAGATCTGCGACGCAGTAGTCGCGAAGGGCTATCTTTTTCGCTGCGGCGGTCAGCCTCATCACATGGTTCGTCTTGAGCGCAAAACCGTATCCGCCCTTGACGCGCGGCGCTCCCAGGAGCAGCGCTGCCTGGACTTCCAACGGCGAACGCGTGACGCCAAAGACGAGGTTCGCGGCCTCAACGAACGCCCGGCAGCCGTACCTTCCTTCGCAGAGGTTCGCAAACTCCACGAGTTCATCTACGGCAACAAGTGGCGGCCTCATCCAAAGGTCGCATCCCCGCCCGTTTGGCCCCATGACTCGCTTCCATCCGCCGAGGATATCGGGGATTCTGTCTTCGAGCTCAGGTGCCGGCCTATAAACGCTGAACTCGCCGCAGAACTCGTACATAGCGAGTGCAAGTTCTATGACGGGGAGCACACGCGCAAGGGTGAACAGGGTGAAGAGCGGGGAGCAGATTCTTTCACACCAGAAGGAGCCCGTCTCGGCTCCGGGGGGAAGCGCCCCGGTCCATACCATGGTCGCGACATTATGGGAGCAGCTACGGAGATTCGCGTCTTCAGCCAGGGTATTCAGCGGCAGGCCAAAGACATACTTGACCATGGGGTGTTCCGGTAAGGCACGCGCTTCGACCGGTCTGGGGAGCCGGGGGAGCAGGGCAAGCACTTGAGGTGGGGTCCTGTAGTACCTGAACGCGGAGAGCCCGCTGATCATCATGTCCATGTAGGTCCGCTTTCTTCCGAGAGCCTCCAAAAAAGACGCGAATTGTGGTCATCGATTAAAATGTCCTGAGTATGACAGCAATGAGGGTGCCTCTGAGCTGGGAATATGTGTTCACTACAACTTGTCTATAAGGGCCATCGCGAATTTGGCCCGCAATTCGCGAGTTTTTTGGAGAGGGACGCGCCGTGATCAAAGGAATCGGTATCGATTTGGTCGACCTCGAGGAGTTCCGTCGGCTTTGCGACGGGTTCGGGGCGGATGGCGAGAAGGGCCTCGATGCCGCGAACGCCTTCGTGCGGCGCACGTTCACGCCCGCGGAGCTCGCCCAAGCCTGCGAGCGCCACGACTGCTGCGAATACCTCGCGGGACGCTTCGCATGCAAGGAAGCGGTGTTCAAGGCGCTGGCCCCCCTTACGTCCGAGGGCTTTGACCTGCGCGTTGTTGAGACGATCGATGCTCCCACGGGCCAACCCCTGGTAAGCGCCGACGCGCCCGGCCTTGCCGCCGTGCGTTCCGAGGCCGGCGTCTCGAGCGTCCTCGTCTCCGTCACGAACGAGGGCGGCTACGTCGAGGCCATCGCGCTGGCGCAGTAGCCCTTAGCCCTCGTCGTCCCCTTATTGTTGACGAATCAACAATCAGGGCCTACAGTTCTCTGGTCGGCAGTTTGCCCGACAGCGGATCTGAGAGGGGACTCAATGGGCAAAGACGCATTCGTGCAGGACCTGGTGGACGGTTTCGACGACTGGCCCTCCATCGACCCGTCCAAACAAGACAAGACTCCCGGCGCATGCGGTGCCGAGGCGGCGATGACGCAGGACCTCTATCCCTACGCGGAGCTCTTCTCGCCGATCCAGGTGAACCGCCTTACCCTCAAGAACCGTATCGTCATGGCGCCTATGGGCAACATCAACATGTGCGACGAGACCGGCCGGCCCAACGACCAGATGCTCCAGTACTTCTTTGCGCGCGCGAAGGGCGGTTGCGGGCTCATCACCACGGGCCTCATCCCGGTGAGCCACGGCATCGACGCCACGGTGACCGAGCTCGACAAGCTCACGTACTTCCCGCGCATCGACCGCAGCCGCACCGTCATGGGCGGTTGGCGCGACCTCGCTCAAGGTGTCCACGCCTATGGGTCTCGCATATTCGTGCAGCTCACGGCCGGTCTGGGCCGCGTGGGCAACCCGCAATGCCTCATCACGCAGAAGAAGTTCCCGGGCTCGGCGAGCTTCCTGCCGAACTACTACATCCCGGCGATCCCCTGCGTGCGCCTTTCGGACCGAAAGCTGGGCAAGATCGTGGCGAACATTGGCCAGGCCGCGGCCGACGCACACGCGATGGGCCTCGACGGCGTGTACCTCCACGGCCACGAGGGCTACCTCATCGAGCAGATGACCAACCCCGCGTTTAACCACCGCAAACTCGGGCGCTATGCCGATTGGCGCCGCTTTGGGCTCGAAATGGTCAAGGAGATCCGCCGCCGCGTGGGGGCTGCCTACCCCATCATGTACCGCATCGACCTCTCGCTCGCCCTGGAGGAGACCTATGACGAGAAGGTCGCGGACTCGACCTACCTCGGCCGCATGCGCGGCGGGCGCACCGTGGAGCAGACGCTCGGCTACATGGAGGAGCTCGTGGCCGCGGGCGTCGACATGTTCGACGTGGACCTCGGCTGCTACGACAACTGGTGGATGCCGCACCCTCCCGCGAGCATGCCGGCGGGCTGCTTCGTCCCGGTGGCGAAGGCGGTGCGCGAGCGCTTCGAGGAGGACGGCGTGCGCTCGAACGCAGGGCTTCCCGTGCCGGTCGCCGCCGTGGGCAAGCTCGGCTACCCCGACGTGGCGGAGCGTGCCCTGCGCGACGGCGCCTGTGACCTCGTCATGCTTGGGCGTCCCCTGTTGGCGGACCCCGACTGGCCGAGAAAGGCCTATGCGGGGCACGTGGCCGACATCCGCCCGTGCATCGGTTGCCAGGAGGGCTGCCTGAACGAGTTCGTGGAGGGCGGGCACCCTCAGTGCGCCGTGAACCCGCGCTGCAGCTTCGAGCACGTCCTGCCCGAGGTCCCTCCGGCGGCGAGCGTCCCGCGGCGCGTGGCCGTGGTGGGCGCCGGCCCGGCCGGCATGGTCTGTGCGCTCACGGCGGCCCGCCGCGGGCATGACGTCACGCTCATCGACGCCGCGACGGAGCTCGGCGGAAAGCTTGTTGCCGCAAGCGCGGCCCGCATGAAGTTCGACGTGGGGAACTACCGCCGCTACCTGGTGCGACAGGTCGTGAATGCCCAGCTAGAAGGCCTTGTGCGCGTGGAACTCGGCCAGGCTGCCTCCTGCGAGGGCCTCGCGTCCCGGGGCTTCGACGCCATCGTATGCGCGACGGGCTCGCGCGACGCGCTGCCCCCGGTTCCCGGGCTCGAAGCCGCCGTCGCGGCCGGCAAGGCCGTTCAGGCGGCGGAGCTCCTGCGCCGCCCCGAGCTCCTGGGCGCCTCGCGGTCCGTCGCGGTCGTGGGCGGCGGCGCCGTGGGGTGCGAGACCGCCGAGTGGCTCGCCGTCGAGCGGGGCGTGCCCGAGGTCTCCGTGGTCGAGATGCTCCCGCAGATGATGCACGGCGCCTGCACGGCCAACCGCGGGCACCTGCTGCACGCGATGCGCGCGCACGGCGTGGACCTTCTCAATATGACCAAGGTCACGTCCGTCGAGCTCGCGCCCGCCGACGGAGGCGCCTCCGGTGCCAAGAAGCCCGTCGTCCTGCGACTCTCCCGCAACCACGGCAAGAACGTGCCCGACCCGTACGTCTCCTGGACGCCCATCCTGCCCGAGAACGTGGTGAACCCGCTCGCGCCAAAGATCGGCGACGATTGGCGCGAAGAGGAGCTTGCGTGCGACCTCGTGGTCCTCGCGTGCGGCGGGCGCGCCGACGAGGAACTGTACTTCTCGCTGCAGGAAGCGCATGCCGCGCCCGAGCTGCACGACATCGGCGACGGCTTCGCGCCGGGCCGCGTGCTGGAGGCGGTGCGCTCGGCGTATCGCCTGGGCTGCGCCCTGTAGCACTCGAGGAGCAACCCTGCGGCCGGCCCCGCGGCGCCGATGCCGCGCGCGCCCACTACAGCAATCAAACATCGAACTAGGAGCTGATACCTATGGAACTCACGCCTGAGCAACAGGCGCTTCTCGACGGGTCGCGCGGCCCGGCCATGGCCAAGGTCGTCCGCACGCTCGTGATGTACGGCGAGTGCTTCGGCGCGAAGCGCATGGTCCCCGTCTCGGGCGAGCGCGGCCACCTCGTCACGAGTTTCGGCCTGAGCATGCTCAAGCCCGTCTACGACCTCATGGACGAGCTCATCGCCGGCGGCGCGATCAGCGGCCAGGAGTTCAGCGCGGACCCGCGCCCGCTCGACCCCGCCGTCCCCGCGAACCCGCTGCAGCGCCTGCTCTTCCACATCATGTATTCCAAGCAGGACGATTACGAGACGCAGCTCAAGGCCATGGGCCTCATGGGCAAGGACGCCTTCACCTGCACGTGCTACCTGCCCGAGGTTGGCAACCGGCCGCATCGCGGCGACGTCCTGAGCTGGGCCGAGTCGAGCGCGGTCGTCTTTGCCAACTCCGTCTTGGGCGCCCGCTGCAACCGCAACTCGGGCATCATCGAGATGTTCGGCTCCATCGCCGGCTTCGTCCCGGAGTTCGGGCTCCTCACCGACGAGGGGCGCCGCGCGACCTGGGTCGTCGAGGTCTGCTGCGAGCACAAGCCCGAGGCGCAGGTACTCGGCAGCGCCATCGGCATGAAGGTCATGGAGGACGTGCCCTATATCAAGGGGCTCGACCACTGGCTCGGCAACGAGCTCAGCCGAGATGCTGAGGACTATCTCAAGGACATGGGAGCCGCGAGCGCGTCGAACGGGGCCGTGGGCCTCTACCACGTGGACGGACTCACGCCCGAGGCCGTCGAGCTCGGGGAGGCCGGGCTCGTCGCGCCCGGCGCGCAGGTCTACCGCATCGACGACGCCGAGCTCGAGCGCGTGCGCGCGGGCTATCCCGTGGTTTGGAAGAACCCTGCGGCAAAACCCAGGCTCTGCTTCATCGGGTGCCCGCACCTCTCGGCCTCCCAGCTCAAGGACTGGTCGCGCCGCATCGTCGACGGCCTCGCTGTCGCCGGCAAGAAGCGCGTCCAGGTCCCGATGGTCCTTACCGCCGCGCCTGCCGTGGCCGAGGCTTTCCGCCGCACGGCGGACTACGAGCGGCTCGCCGCCACGGGCGCCGTCCTCTCGAGCATCTGCCCGCTCATGTACACGAACAACCCGCTCTGCGGGGGCATGCCCATCATCACGAACTCGAACAAGCTCCGGACGTACTCCACGTCGCGTTACTACACCGACGAAGAAGTGTTGACCTATGTGACCAGGGGCTCGTTCGAGAAGAAGGGAGGCGACCGCTGATGGCTCAGGTCTTTCACGGCCGCGTGGTCGTTCCGGGGTCGGTCAGCGCCGAGGCGCTCGTGAGCCACGGCGGCCTGAACACGCTCGCGTCCTTCCAGAAGGCGCTCATGTTCGGCGACAAGCAGGCGACCTGCTCCGACCAGAACAACCCCGACCTCTACGGCAAGCCCATGGCGGGCCGTGCGCTGTGCCTGCCGCAGACCA
>DJRK01000044.1 GCA_002440065.1 Atopobium sp. UBA6362
TCAGCCATGGTGGAAACCTTTCTTTCCTCAAGACGGGGGCCTCTCCCCCGCCCGCCCCTCTCGGGGCTCAATCGATGCTAGACCCTCATGCCGGCGTTGGGCTCAACGCTCACCGAAATGCATGAAGGAAAGGAGCCTGTTCTCGAAGTCGTTCAGGCGCTCGTGCGCGTACTTGGGGTACGTGACGAGGCGCTTGGGGCACGCCATGCGGTCGTACGCCGCCCGCTGGGTCTCGGCCGGGGCGACGTCGTCCATGAGGCAGATGCCGTCGAGGACCTCGCAGCTCTGCGGGACGAGGGCGGCAAGCTCGGCCGCGTCCACGTACGCGAGTGCCGAGAAGAACTCGTCTGCCTGCTCGGCGCACGGGTCCTCCTCCCGGAAGTGGCGATAGACGCCCTCGTAGGCGAGGCTGCCCGCGCCGCGCTCCCATGCGCCGCGGACGTCCGCGGGCATCGCGTTCACGACGGCGCAGCGGGCGACGCCGGGGACGAGGGCGGCCGCGGCCAGCGCAAAGAGCCCGCCGAATCCCTCACCGTGGGTGAAGAGCCGCTCGGGGTCGACGCCCGGGAGCGCGCGGGCCACGTGGGCGGCCACGAGCGCGTCCTCCACGAGCCGGGCGGCCTCGAGCCCCTCGGGGCCGTCTTGCCAGCCCGCCGAGAGGTCGCGCGTCCAGCGGCGGTACTCGGGGTGCACGACCGCGTAGCCGGCGGCGAGGTAGCGCGTGAGCTGGAACCAGCCGCGCGCGCCGCGGTCGAGGTCGTGCCACACGAGGATGCAGGGGTGCGGGCCCGGCGCCTTGGGCAGGATGGCGCGGGCGCGCAGCTCCGTGCCGTCGAGGCCGCGGTAAGCGATCACGCGGTAGTCGGCCACGGGCGTGGAGAGGCCCGCGTCCGCGCAGGCGACCTCTTGGGCGGCCGCGCACCTGGCGGCCTTCTCGGCTCGCCCGCGCCAGTAGGCGGCGATTTTCTGCGATGCGGCCATCAGAGGTCCACCTCCCCTTGGTAGAAGCGGATCATCTGGTCGTCGTACGCCTGGATCTCCTCGTGGCCGAAATCCGGGAAGAGGAGGTGCTTCTTTGGGCAGTTGAGCGCGTTGTACACGGCGAACTGCGTCTGAGGCGGGCACACGACGTCGGCAAGGCCCGTGCCAAAGAGGACCGGGCACTTGACCAAGTGCGCGAAGGAGAGCGAGTCGACGTAGCCCAGGGTATGGAACCACTCGTCGGCCCGGGCGCCGTCGGCGTCGAACCAGCGCGAGTAGTACCTGATGCCCTCGTAGGCGATCTGATCGGCCCCGAGCTCCCAGACGGCCTTGAAGTCCGAGAGGAACGGGTAGAGGATCGTCGCCCGGCTCACGAGGTCGGGGTTGAGCGCGCAGCAGGCGATGCCCATGCCGCCGCCCTGCGAGCTCCCGTTCACATAGACCCTCGAGAGGTCGATGCCGGGCAGCTCGCGCGCGATGCGGCACAGGATGCGCTGGTCCTGGTAGAGACGGACGTAATAGAGGTTCCGCGGCCCGCCGTCGATGCCGGCGACCAGGTGGCCCGAGACGGTCGTGCCCTTGAAGCCGCCGACGTCCTCGGAGCGGCCTCCCTGCCCGGGGTTGTCCATCGAGAGGATCGCGAAGCCCATGCCCGGCCAGGAGGACTGCTCGGCCCAGGAGCGGGTGCATCCCGGGTAGCCGTGGAACTGGAGCACGAGCGGGACGGGCGCCCCGTCGGGGCTTGCCGGCACGGCGAACTTCGCGTAGATGCGCGCGCCGCCCATGCCGGTGAAGTACAGGTCGTGATACGTGCAGGTGCCGAAGTCGGGGATCTCATCGGAAGGCAGGACCTCGTAGTCCAGGGGCACCGCGTCGGCCTCGGCCATGCGAGCGGCCCAGAACTCGTCGAAGTCGTCGGGGATGGGGTTCCTCCCCCGGCAAGCCTCGAGCTCCTCGAGCATCTCGGGCGAGAACGGCACGTCGATCACCTCTTTCGCTGATCGGTTTGCGGGTAACGAAAGCGGGCGTGCCCGACGACGCGGGCACGCCCAGGGAACGCAGATGCGGCTACTGCCCGAGGTTCGGGTGCAGAAGCGACGGGGCGGCGGCGAGGAGCGTCTTGGTGTAGGCGTCCTGCGGGTTCTCGAAGACCTGCTTCGCGGGGCCCTGCTCCATGATCTGGCCGTGGTTCATGACGACGATGCGATCGGAGATGTAGCGCTCCGTCTGGATGTCGTGGCTGATGAAGACCATGGCGAGCCCGAGCTCCTTCTTGAGGTCGGTAAGAAGGTTCAGGATCTGGGCGCGGACCGAGACGTCGAGGGCCGAGGTCGGCTCGTCGGCGATGATCACGTCGGGCTGCAGCGACAGGGCGCGGGCGATGGCGACGCGCTGGCGCTGGCCGCCGGAGAGCTGCCCGGGCAGGGCGTACATGGCCGACGTCGGCAGACCCACGAGGCCGAAGAGCTCCTGGATGCGCTCCTCGCGCTGTTCCTCGGTCCCCACCTTGTGGACGATCAACGGGTCGAGCAGCTGGTCATGGACGGCCATGCGCGGGTTCAGCGCCGTCGCGGGGTTCTGGAAGACGACGGAGACGACGCGGCCGATCTTCTTGCGGAGCTCGGCGGTGCGCTTGGTGACGTCCTCGCCCTTGAAGTAGACCTTGCCCGACGTCGGCGACTGGAGGCCGCACATGACGTTTGCCGTGGTCGACTTGCCGCAGCCGGACTCGCCCACGAGGCCAAACGTCTCGCCGGGGTAGATGTCGAAGCTGATGTCGTCGACGGCCTTG
>DJRK01000119.1:0-202 GCA_002440065.1 Atopobium sp. UBA6362
CACGACGTTGAACAGCAGCACGCAGATGATCAGGACGGCCGCGGTGCCCCACACGATCTCATCGTTGCCGGGCGAGGGCTCCATCTTGAGCTTCCAGATGTGGACCGCGAGCGTCTCGGCGGGACGGAACACGTTCCAGGGGTTGCGCGGGCTCGCGAAGTTCATGCTCGCGAAGTTGATGTTCACGGCGGCGGAGCCGGAC
>DJRK01000119.1:260-17365 GCA_002440065.1 Atopobium sp. UBA6362
CCTCGCCGAACACGCGGCCGGCGGAGATGACGACGCCCGTGACGATGGCCGGCATGGCGGCGGGAAGAAGCACGCGGACGGTCGTCTCCCAGCGGGTGAGGCCCATGGCGAGGCCGGCGTCGCGCTGGCTCCTGGGCACGTCCTCGAGCGCCTGCTGGATGACGCGCACAAGGATGGGGATGTTGAACATCGTGAGTGCCATGGCGCCGGCCAGGATCGAGATGCCCCATCCCAGCGTCACGACGAAGAACAGGCTGCCGAACATGCCCACGACGATGGAGGGCAGGCTCGAGAGCGTCTCGATCGCGGTGGAGGCGGCCTTCGTCACCCAGTTGTCGGGCGCGTACTCCACAAGGAAGATCGCGGCGCCCAGGCTGATGGGCACGCTGATGAGCAGCGTGATCACGAGCATATAGAAGCTATCGAAGAGCTCCGATGAGATACCGGGGTTCTCCTCTGCCATGGGCGAGGTCGTGAGGAAGCCCGGGGAGAGGGCCTTGCCCAGGCCCTGGAACAGGATGAACGCGACGATGGCGGCGAGAAGCGCCAGGACAAAGGCGACGATGACGGTCAGTATTCCCGTGGCGACGCGGTCCTGACGAGCGATCTTCTTGGCGTGCTCGCTCAGGTCGACGCCGAGGTCGACCGTGGCCGGGCCCTGGGTAGAGGGGTTCTGCTTAGCCATTCTTCTTCGCCCCCTTCGAGCCGATGAGGTGAATGATCAGGATGAAGAGCAGCGACATGCCCATGAGGAGCAGGCCGAGCGCCCACAGCGCGTGGTACTGGACCGAGCCCGTCGTCGCGTTCGAGAAGCCCGAGGTGAGCGCGGTGGTGAGCGTGGCCGCTGGGGACAGGAGCCCCGCAGGCATGAGCTTCTCGACGCCGCCGATGACCATTTGGACGGCGAGCGTCTCGCCGAAGGCGCGGGTCATGCCGAGGATGACGGCCGTCATGAGCGAGGGCAGCGCGCTCTTGAGCACCACGTGCCAGACGGTCTGCCAGCGGGTGCAGCCGAGGGCATAGGAGCCCTCGCGGTACTCGTTGGGCACGGCGGCCAGGGCATCGATGGAGAGCGTCGTCACCGTGGGGAGGATCATGACGGCGAGCACAATGGCGCCGGAGAGGATGCCCGCGCCCGTGCCCGCGGCCTCGCCGAAGATCGCGCGCATCGCCGAGTTCACGACCGTAAGGCCGATGAGGCCGTAGACGACCGAGGGGATACCCACGAGGAGCTCGACGAGGGGCTGGAAGACCTTGCGGCCAAATCCAGGCCTGACCTCCACGACGTAGATGGCGCTGCCGAGCGCGACGGGGAGCGTGAAGAGCGTGGAGAGCACCATCACGCCGAACGACGTGACGATCAGCGGAAGCGCGCCGTACTTGCCGTCCGAAGGCACCCAGCTCGTCCCGGTGAGGAACTGCCCGAAGTCGATGCCGTCCACGAGGAACGCCGAGAGGCCCTGCTGCGCGACCATCACGATGAGGGTCACGACGATGAGGGCCACGAGCGCGACGCAGGCGCCGGTGATACCCAGCCCCACGTTCTCGAGGCGACGCTTTGGCAGCATATGTTTAGACATGTGCGACCTTTCATGGAAGAGAGCCCGCCCGCGGGACGGGCAGACGCGAACAAGCTGCCGTTCCGGGCGCCCGGGAAGGGTTTGGCGTCCGGACCGGCAGCGCATGCGCCGCGCGGGGGAAGAGGGGCGACGCGGGAGAAATTCGACGCTTAGAGCTTCGTCACGTTGCCCTTGGCGTCCTTCTGGACCTTCATGTCGGAGGCCGGGATGAAGCCTTCCTCCTCGACGAGCTTGCCCTGGACGTCATCGGACATCATGAAGTCGATGAAGGCCTTCGTGGCGTCGTCGGCGTCCTTGGCGGTGTACATATGCTCATAGGCCCAGATGTTGAACGTGCCGTTGCAGACGTTCTCGGCCTTGGGCTCGACGCCGTCGACCTTGAGGGCTTTGAACTTGGTCTCGTCGTAGTAGGAGAAGGCCAGATAGGAGATGGCGCCGTCGGTCTGCTGAATCTTGTCGACGACGGTACCGGAGGAGTCCTCCTCGGCGACGGGGGCGAAGGAGTCGGGGGCCTTCTCGCCGGCGAGGACGGCGGACTCGAAGGTCGCGCGGGTGCCGGAGCCGGCCTTGCGCTCGATGACCTGGATCTTGCCCGCGGTGCCGCCGACCTCGGACCAGTCGGTGATGGCGCCGGTGAAGATGCCCTTGAGCTGCTCGGTCGTGAGGTCGTCGACGTCGACCTTGGAGTTCACGACGGGGCCCATGCCCACGACGCAGACGGTGTGGTCCTCGAGCTTGGCCGCGGCGTCGGCGTCGAGCTTCTCCTCGGCGAAGACGTCGGAGCGGCCGATCTGCGCCTTACCGTCCTTGACGTCGGAGAGACCCTGGCCGGAGCCGCCGCCGGTGATGGCGACGGTCACGTCGGGATACTTGTCCTCGAACTTGTGGGCAGCGCTCTCGACGAGCTTCTGGAACGAAGTGGCACCGGAGCAGTTCACCGTGCCGGAGACGGAAGCGCTGCTGGAAGCGGCGTTGCCGGAGGCGGACTCGGAGCTGCCGGAGCCTCCGCAGCCGACGAGGCCAAGGCCGGAGACGGCGACCGCGGAGGCGCCGAACAGGCCGAGGAACTGGCGACGGGAGAGGCTATCGAGCTTGGACATGGAACTCCTTCCAAAGGGTTGGCCGGGGCCGTGCGGCGCCCGGTCTGAACGATTTGGAAGATAGACCCCGTAACGTCCCTTAAACGTTCTCGTAAGGCCACTCTTACCTTGTTCTGACGCTCCCTTACATTCGCTTAACACTATTCGGGTCTCTCTACCTGCGACCTTACAATCGCCTTGGCTCTGTAAGGTGCCCGAGATAACAATTGGTCGGCACGGTAAGAAGCGGCCCGCTTGGAGCGACCGATGTTTGGGGGCCAGCCAAAGGGCGTCTACGGATGCGTTGAACGATGCTGCCTGCTCAGAAAGGGGCAGTCAGCGTCAATACGAAGATCCCCAAAACGTCAAATGACTCGCCTATGGAGAGTCCTTACCACGTTCCGCGTTTGTAATGTGAAGATTGCAAGGTACCTTGTAAATATTCATAAGGCACCTTGCAATCGTCTTTTAAGGGCCGTACGGTATCAACGTTGATTTGAGCCCATTCGGACGAGAAATAAGGAGGTGCATTCATGTGCGATGAGCACGCAGAGACCCTCGAGCAAAGGCTCCTCCACGACTTCGGTTTCATGGGCCACTACATCTACACCGAGCGCGGGGGCCGGGGAGGCAAGCAGCACGTCCTCAAGACCCTCTATTTCAACGACGGCAAGATGACGCAGCGCGACCTGCTCGAGAACACGAGCACGACGTCGGCGTCCCTCTCGGAGGTCGTCGGCAAGCTCGAGTCCCAGGGCCTCGTGGAGCGCGAGCGCTCCGAGCACGACAAGCGACAGCTCGTGGTCAAGCTCACCGAGGAGGGCCGCGCCTGCGCGGAGCAGGTCATCGAGGGCAAGAAACGCTTCGAGGCGGACGCCTTTTCCTGCCTGACCCGCGAGGAGCGGGAAGAGCTGCTTACCGTCCTCGACAAGCTCCAAGACCACTGGAGCTCCCTCAAGAAAGAATGCGACAAGAAAGGAGAGACGGCATGGCTAAAGAAGTAGCCGCGGCGGAAGACGCCCATTACTCCACCATCATTCGCCGGCTCATGGCCAGCGTCCGAGAGTACAGGAACGTCACCCTCGGCACCCCATTGCTCGTCCTCGGCGAGGTCGTCTGTGAGATGGCCATCCCCTTCCTCACGGCAAACCTCATCGACCAGATCAAGGTGAACGCCACGGTCCAGGAGCTGCTCCAGCCCGCTGGCATCCTGGTCCTCCTCGCGCTGTGCTCGCTCGCGTTCGGCACGGGCGCGGGCATCACGTGCAGCCACGCGAGCTGCGGCTTCGCGAAGAATCTGCGCCGCGACATGTTCTACAACATTCAACGCTTCAGCTTCGCGAACATCGACGACTTCTCCTCGAGCTCGCTCGTGACGCGCCTCACCACGGACATCAACAACGTCCAGCAGGCGTTCATGCTCATCATCCGCCTGGCCGTGCGCACGCCGCTGTGCCTCATCTTCGCCTTCACCATGGCGACCGTGATGGGCGGCCCGCTCGCCATCGTCTACCTGGTCGTCATCCCGATCCTGGGCATCGGCCTCTTCTACATCATCCACCTCGTGCGGCCCATCTTCACCCGCGTCTTCCACAAGTACGACGCGCTGAACGAGTCCATCGAGGAGAACGTCACGGGTATGCGCGTGGTCAAGAGCTACGTGCGCGAGGACTACGAGAAGTCCAAGTTCGCCCGCGCGGCCCAGGACATCTGCGGCGACTTCACGCGCGCCGAGAAGCTCCTCGCCTTCAACAACCCCCTCATGATGCTCTCGATCGACATCACCTGGGTCGTCATCATCTACCTCGGCTCGCAGACCATCATCACGAGCCACGGTCAGCTCTTCGACGTGGGCCAGATGTCCGCCATCTTCACCTACGGCTTCCAGATCCTCATGAGCCTCATGCAGCTCTCCATGATCTTCGTCATGGTCACGATGGCCGACGAGTCCGCCCGCCGCATCTATGAGGTTCTTGAGGCCGAGCCCACGATCTCCTCGCCCAAGGACGCCCTGGCCGAGGTTGCCAACGGCTCGATCGACTTCGACCACGTGAGCTTCAAGTACTCGGCCCACGCCGAGCGCCAGGCCCTGCAGGACATCGACCTGCACATCAAGAGCGGCGAGACCATCGGCGTCATCGGCGGCACCGGTTCGGCCAAGTCCACGCTCGTGAACCTCGTGGCGCGACTCTACGACGCGACCGAGGGCAGCGTGCGCGTCGGCGGCCGCGACGTGCGCGACTACGACCTCGAGACCCTGCGCAAGAACGTGGCCATGGTCCTTCAGAAGAACGTGCTTTTCTCCGGCACGATCGCCGAGAACCTGCGTTGGGGCGACGAGAACGCGACCGATGCCGAGGTTGCCGAGGCCGCGCGACTGGCCTGCGCCTCCGAGTTCGTCGACCGCTTCCCCGAGGGCTACGACACCTACATCGAGCAGGGCGGCTCCAACGTCTCCGGCGGCCAGAAGCAGCGCCTCTGCATCGCGCGCGCCCTTCTTCGCAAACCCAAGGTCCTGATCCTCGACGACTCCACGAGCGCCGTCGACACCAAGACCGACGCGCAGATCCGCGAGGGCCTGGCCACCTACCTGCCCGACACGACGAAGATCATCATCGCCCAGCGCATCAGCTCCGTCGAGGAGTCCGACCGCATCGTCGTGATGGACGGCGGCCGCATCGCCGACGTGGGCAACCATGACGAGCTCATGCGCCGCTGCGCGATCTACCGCGAGACCTACACCTCGCAGAACAAGATGGGCACCGAGGAGTCCGACGTCGAGGCCGCCGAGGCCGCAGACGACGAGGCGCGCGCGAATGCCCAGAAGGGAGGCGAGGCCGATGAGTAACGCAAAGAAGCCCCAGGGCCGCACCGGCACGGCCAAGCGCCTGGTCAAGACCCTCTTCGAGTTCTATCCCAAGCTCCTTCCCCTCGTGATCGTGTGCCTGCTCGTTGCCGCCGTCTCGAGCTCGTTCGGCTCCGTGTTCCTGCAGGGCGCGCTCCAAATCGTGAGCGACTACGGCGAGTCCGCCGACTGGGCCGCGGCCCAGCCCGAGGTCTTCCGCCTCGTGGCGACGCTCGCGCTCGTCTACATCATCGGCGTCGCGGCCTCGACCGTGTGGAACCGCGCGATGGCCGTCATCACGCAGGGCACGCTCGAGAAGCTCCGCGAGAAGATGTTCAACCGCATGCAGGACCTCCCGATCTCTTACTTCGACACGAACCAGCGCGGCGACGTGATGAGCCACTACACGAACGACATCGACGCCATCCGCCAGATGATCTCGCAGTCGCTGCCCAACCTCTTCCAGACGGGCATCGTCCTCGTGACGGTCTTCATCATCATGCTGTACTACTCCGTGTGGATGTGCGCCGTCATCGTCGCAGGCGTCGCCTTCATGGTCCTCATGACCAAGCTCCTCGGCGCGAAGTCCGCGCGTTTCTTCGTTGCGCAGCAGCGTGAGCTCGGCCAGGTCGAGGGCCAGATCGAGGAGGTCATGAACGGTCAGAAGGTCGTGAAGGCCTTCTGCCACGAGCGCGCCGCCGAGAAGGACTTCGACAAGCTGAACGAGCACCTCTTCGAGGTGTCTCAGCAGGCGAACATGTACGGCAACATCCTCATGCCCGTGCTCATGAACATCGGCAACCTCATCTACGTCCTCGTCGCTCTCGCCGGTGGCCTGCTGCTCGCGCTCAACGTGCCGAACCTCTCGATTTCCGGCATGGCGCTCTCCATCGCCGTCGTCGTCCCGTTCCTGAACATGACCAAGCAGTTCTGCGGCCAGATCGGCCAGATCTCCCAGCAGATCAACTTCGTCGTCATGGGCCTCGCCGGCGCCGAGCGCATCTTCGACCTCATCGACGAGGAGCCCGAGCAGGACGAGGGCTACGTCACGCTCGTGAACACGAAGTACGACAAGACGGGCCACCTCGTGGAGTGCGACGAGCGCACGACCGACTGGGCCTGGAAGCACCCGCACCAGGACGGCACCGTCACGTACACGCCCCTTGCCGGCGACGTCCGCATGGAGCACGTCGACTTCGGCTATGTCCCTGACCACCAGGTGCTCTTCGACGTCTCCGTCTACGCGAAGCCGGGTCAGAAGGTCGCCTTCGTGGGCGCTACCGGCGCGGGAAAGACCACGATCACGAACCTCATCAACCGCTTCTACGACATCGCCGACGGCAAGATCCGCTACGACGGCATCAACGTGAACAAGATCCGCAAAGCCGACCTCCGCCGCTCCCTGGGCGTCGTCCTCCAGGACGTGAACCTCTTCACAGGCACCGTCATGGACAACATCCGCTACGGCAAGCTCGACGCCACCGACGACGAGTGCGTCGCCGCGGCCAGGCTCGCCGGCGCCGACGACTTCATCCAGCGCCTCCCGGACGGCTACCAGACGATGCTGACCGGTAACGGCAGCCAGCTCTCGCAGGGCCAGCGCCAGCTCATCTCCATCGCCCGCGCCGCCGTCGCCGACCCGCCCGCGATGATCCTCGACGAGGCGACCTCGAGTATCGACACCCGTACCGAGGCCATCGTCCAGCGCGGCATGGACGCGCTCATGACCGGCCGCACCACGTTCGTCATCGCGCACAGGCTCTCGACCGTGCGCAATTCCGACGTAATCATCTGCCTCGACCACGGCCACGTGATCGAGCGCGGCAACCACGACGAGCTCATCGCCAAGAAGGGCTACTACTACCAGCTCTACACCGGAGCGTTCGAGCTCGAATAGGCGAACGCAGAGCCAGCGCGTTATCCGCGAAGGCGGGCCGTCCCCAAGCGTAGGGGCGGCCCGCCTTTCTCGTAAGCGTCAGACATGGAAGAATCAGACGTGCACCCCTGAAACAAACGCGCGCCCCTGCAAAATGAGACATCCTTGGCGCGAAAAATGTCTCATTTTGCAAGGGTGCGCTGTCGTAAGAGGATGAATTGAGCCAGGCGGCTACTTCTTGCGGCGTCGGGAATCGCGGATAATGTCGTGGGCGACCCAAACGCCGAGAACAAAAGCGATGATGTAACCAGCGAAGCCGATGATGGGGATGCCGAAGATGACCGGCTGGATCCTCGCGTAGTACACGATGGACGAGCCCATGAAGAGTCCCGCGATGATCACGCTCATGGTGAGACGGTTGGCGATGTGCGCGAAGTCTTCGAGCGGGTCCTCGGAACCAGCGATATCCAAGTTCAGCCGGAGCTGGCCTCGGGTGAGCATCTTCATCGCGTGGCCCGACTCCCCTGCCGCCTGAAGCAGGCCGTGCGCCGCGCCCACGCTCTCGCGGGCGAGCCTCTTGGCCTCGCGCTTCGCCACGGACTCATAGGTCTCGTGCGCCCTCAGGTGATTGCGGATGATGTCGACCATCGACACGTTGGGCAAAAGATTGTCCACGACGCCCTCGAGGGTCACGAGGGCACGCGCGAGCATAGTCACGGTACCGGGAAGCTCGATGCCGTTCTTGCGCGCCATCGAGACGAGCGACCCCACGAACGAGCCGAGGTCGAGGTCGCTCAAGTCGGCGGACCCGAAGTTCGCGATGATGGCATCGAGGTCCGTGAGCAGGTGCGCATGGTCGACCTCGGAGCTGTCGCTTCTCGAGAATCGAAGAAGACCCTCGGCAAGGGCGGCGGAGTCCTGTTTCGCGACGGCAAGGACCATATCGGACAAGCAGCGCCGGTCGCTCGCGGAAAGGCGGCCCATGATGCCCAGGTCCATGTACACGATCTTGTTGCCCGAGACGACGAGGTTGCCCGGGTGCGGGTCGGCATGGAAAATCCCGTCGTCGAGCATCTGGGCCGTGTAGTTGTCCATGAGCTTCTCGCCGATCTCGGCGCAGTCGTAGCCCTCGGCGGTAAGACGCGCGGTGTCGTCGATGGGGATGCCCTCGATGTACTGCATGACGACGACATGGCGCGTACAGAGCGCGGGATAGGGCTTGGGGCACTCGAGGAACTTGCACTCGGCGTTGTTGCGCCGGAACTCCTCGAGGTTGCGCGCCTCCACGAGGAAATCGGTCTCTTCGCGGAACGACTGCCACAGCTCGTCGACGACGCTTTGGAGGTCGAGGAACTGGTCGGCCCCCATGAAACGGCTCATATGCTTGGCGAGGGAGCGCATGATCGAGATGTCCTTCGCCATGACCTCCTGCACACGCGGGCGCTGAATCTTCACGGCGACGAGCTCGCCCGTGACGAGACGAGCCTTGTGCACCTGCGCGACCGAGGCGGAACCGAGGGGGTTGTCGTCTATGGCGTCGAAGATCTCCTCGATGGGCTGCTCGTACTCAGCGCGAAGGGCCTCGAGGACCGTCTCCCGGTCCATGGGCTCCACGTCGGTCCTGAGCTTGGAAAGCTCGCGCGTGAAGCTCGGGGGCAGTATCTCGGAGCGCATCGAGAGGATCTGGCCCGCCTTCACGAAGGTCGGCCCGAGCTCCTCGAGCATCTGGCGTAGGCTCTGCGGCGTCAGGCCGTGGAAGATGTCGTATTTCCGCACGATGCCCAGGATCTCAGCGATGCGGCGAAGGCGCGCCGTGCGGGAGAGGTCGTAGGCATCGCTCCCCTCGGCACGCCCGCCAAAGAGCCCGATCGTCTGCGAAGAAGAGCTCCCGAGCTCGGAGCTCACTTCCTCGTACCACGAGTTGAGCACGGCATCGTAATCGATGGGGCGGGCTTCTTCCTCAGAGGCCCGCCCCTCCTGGGCAGAGACTTTGTCTTTGTCGTTGCCTGCCGTCACCTGAAGGCCTACTCCGCCTCGTCGGGCTCGACGGCGTCCTCGGCTTCGTCGGCCTCGGATGCCTCGGGCTCGTCGGCGACCTGCTCGGCCTCGGCGGCAATGTCGGCGTTCATCTGGGCGACCTTCTCGGCATAGGCCGCGCGCTCCTCGGGCGTCATGGCCTCGAGCTTGGAGCGGAGCGCCGCGTCGGACGCTCCGCCCACGGCGTTGTCGAAAGCCTCCTTGGCTTTGCGCGTGAGCTCGGAGTTCAGGGCGCGGCCCTGCTCCACGGTAAGCTCGCCCTTCTTCACGAACTCCTCGACGACCTGCTGCGACTTCTCGGCGGTGACGGCGACTGCGCCGACGCTTGCCAAGAAGACCTTGCGGAGGTTCTCGCCCATATCGAATCCAGCCATGTGAAGCTCCCTTCAAGTAAACCCACGGCGAGTCGCCTCGCCGCCGTTACCAGCACTTTACCCCAACGAGCGCCTGGTATATCGCACGTTTCCGCCAGCGAGCGGTGCGAGGGGCACCCGCCGCGGCCCTACAGAAACCCGCGACCGACGCGACGCCCAGCAGCGGGTCACGACCACGGGAAACGCCTAGCCAAGAAGAACGTGCCGCAGCTCGTCGACCGTGTCAACGACGGACACGGCGCCCGCTTCGACGAGCTCCGAGCGCGGGGCGGTGTTGCCGTACAGGACGCCGACGCAGTCCACGCCGTTCTCGGCCGCCGCCTCGACGTCGAAGCGCCTGTCGCCGACCATCACGGCATCCGATGCGTCCACGCCGAGCTCCTCGAGCACGCGGCCCAGGATCTGAGCCTTCGTGTCGCCGTCGTCTTTCGTCTTGGCGAGCGCGGAGTCGAAGAGCCCCAGCACGCCGTTCGTCTCGAGGCCGCGGTGAAGGAGCATCTGCATCTTTGAGCTCGCCGTGCCGAGGAGCTTCCCCGCGGCCTTGAGGTCGCGCAGCAGCTCCTCCACCCCGTCGAAGAGCGGCCAGCCGTCGCGGCCGAGCGTCTTGTAGACCGCGCGGTAGTCCTCGGTGATCCGCATGGCCTCGTCCTCGTCCACGCCGTACACGAGCGTGAAGGCCTGCGGGAACGGCGGCCCCACGATGCGGCGCATGTCGCCCAGGTCCTCGTCGCTCCAGCCATGCTCGTGCATGACCTTGCGGGCCGTCCGCACGATGCCCGGCATCGAATCGGCGAGCGTGCCGTCGAAGTCGAACACGACGAGCTTCTTGCCCGTGAGGTCGCGGGTTTCCTGAGCCATGAGTCCTCCTCGAAATCGTTTCTCTGTATTGAGAATACCATACGAACGTTCGATTATCCTCATGCGGGCCCATAGCATTTTCGGATACGCACCATGCCACCCGACACCCCTTCGCAACACGAGCGGGGTAAGATATCCAACAATCAAATCAGCAAAGAAGGAGAACGCCATGCACGCAGAGCCGTTCAAATGCCTCAGGCCCGCCCCGCAAGCGGCCGCGGGTTTCGCCTCGCTCCCCTACGACGTCTTCGACCGCGCCGAGGCGGCGGCCTACGTCGAGGCGCATCCCACGTCGTTTTTGGCCATAGACCGTCCGGAGACCGCGTTTCCCCCGGACCACGACATGTACGCCGACGACGTCTACGCCGCGGCGCGCCGCATCCTCGAGGAGCGGGCAGAGGACGGCACGCTCCTGCACGACGGCAAGCCCTGCTACTATCTCTACCGCCTCGAGGCGGACGGTCGCGCGCAGACGGGCATCGTGGCCGCCTGCGCCCTCAGCGACTACGCCGACGGCACCATCAAGCGCCACGAGCTCACCCGCCGCGACAAGGAGGACGACCGCGTGCGCCACATAAAGGCCACCGGTTGCCAAACGGGCCCGATCTTCTTGGCATACAAGGACGAGCCGACGCTCGGGATGCTCGTCTCAGCCGCGTGCTCGGCAGAGCCGCTCTACGACTTCACCGACGAGCAGGGCGTCCACCAGACCGTATGGCGCGTCGCCCGCCCCGAGGCCGTGGAGGCGCTGCGCCTCATGCTCGAGCGCGTGCCGAGCGCCTATATCGCCGACGGACATCACCGCGCCGCCTCCGCCGCGCGCGTCTGCCAGGAAATGCGCGACGCGGCGGGAAGCGCCTGCACGGGCACGGAGCCCTACAACTACCTGCTGTGCGTGCTTTTCCCCGCCAGCCAGCTCACCGTCCTGCCCTACAACCGCGTCGTCGCCGATGCGCACGGGCTTTCCGAGGACGGCCTCGTCGCCGCGGTCGACGAGGCCGGCTTCGAGGTATCCGCCCCGCGGAAGGAGCCCGTTGAGCCCACAGAGAAGGGCGAGTTCGGCATGTACGCCTTCGGGTCCTGGCGCAGCCTCACCTGGCGCGGGGACGCCGTGCGCGACGCGGACCCGGTCGCCTCGCTCGACGCCTCGCTGCTGCAGGACCTCGTCTTGGGCCCCGTCCTCGGGATCGGCGACCCCAGGTCCGATAAGCGCATCTCGTTCGTGGGCGGCAACGCGGGGACGCAGGAGCTCGAGCGCCGCGCAGGCGACTCGGGCGTCGCGTTCGCGCTGCACGCGACCTCGGTCGACGAGCTCATGGCCGTCGCCGACGCAGGCCTCCTCATGCCCCCCAAGTCCACATGGTTCGAGCCCAAGCTCAGAAGCGGCCTCTTCATCAGAAAGATAGCGAACCCCAAGTAGGCGGATACACCATGGCTCAGGAAGAACACGACAACCAAGACGAGCTCGGCAAGCTCTTCTCGCTCCTTATGGGAAACATCGCCGGCGCGAAGGCTCCGAAGGAAGGGCCTGAGTCCGGCGATGGTCCCAAACCGACCATTGAGCGCCTGGGCCTCGAAGTCGCGCACTCCGCCGAGCCGTGGAAAGCCCTCGCGGGCTTCGTCCTTGATGTTCGCGCCGCGGAATCGCCGAACGCGCTCGACCGCCGGCTCGCGCAGCGACTCGAGGACGCGGGTATTCTCGACACGTCCGACGAGCTTCCCCAGATCAGGCTCGTCCGCCCCAAGACGACGGGACTCTTCTACCTGCGCGTCGACGACCAGCAGATGAGCTACCTCGCGAAGCTCAGGATCCTCGCGGTAGAGGGAGCGCTCAACTCCGCCCTCATGTCCCAGGCCCTTCTCGATAAGCCCGACGAGGCCACGATGGAGGAAGTCGTGAAGCTCGAGCAGCGGGTCGAGCGCTCCATCGTGGCCCAGGCGGCGACGCCGCTCGCGGACCTCGAGGGCGAGCCGGCCGAGGGCGATTGGCATGCCCGCCACGCCATCGCCGCGGGCATCGAGTGCCTCCGCCTACCTTGGCGGCTCACGGCGCGTTTCCGCGCGAACGCCGCCGCAGGGAAAGCCGCGATCGAAGTGGATTTCCTTCCTCCCTCGGTATTTCCCCAGACCCGCTACGTCGACGGGCTCGGCGTCGTCGCCGCTTCCGCGAACATGCGTCGCCGGGCCGCGACCGACTACAACCTGAGGCTCATCGTCCTCATGGCCGCATACGTCTTCCATTGCACGACCGATATTCAGGAGGTTTGGATCGCCGGCGTCGTGGACAGCGCCACAGGACATGCGTGCTACTGCTCGGCCAAGCTCGAGCGGAGCGACCTCGAGGGCATCGACGTCGCCGCCGAGGATCCCGGGGCCCTTCTCCGCTTCCTGTGCGCCGAGCTCGATAACGACTCCGGCGTGCTCTCCCCGGTTCGCCAGGGTTTCTCGCTCGACGAGGAAATGTTCTGCCCGGCGTCGCGTTACCGCGTGATCGAGCTCGACGACGAGCCGCTTCCCCGAGCCGCGGCGGAGGCCTTGGGCTGCAAGCGCGTGTCCCAAATGGCCGTGGACGAGCATGCCGCCCGTTCGGAGGCCGGAAGGGTCGCCGCGCTGCGCATGGGCCCCTCCACACTCGAGAACGTGAAGGCCGTGATGGACATCGGGACCAAGAGCGACGACGCCGACGTGAAGCAGGCCTGCGAGCGCGTGGCCGACCTGCTCGTCTCGGGGGACCTCGACGAGAACGATCCCGGTGCCGTACAGGACGCCTTCACGGCCGATGGGTTGTCGCAGGAGGTCCAGGCAGCGCAGCATGCGCTCCTCGCTGGGGACGCGCAAGCCTGCGTCGGTCGCCTCGCGGCAGCCCTGGCGCCCCTCGAGCTTGAGGGACGTTATCGCGACGACCCGCGCCTTCGCTGGCGCGTCTTCGACGACTACGCCGACCGAGCGCTCTATAACCGCCTCTTTGCCGAGAAGAGCGTGGAGGTCGCGCTCGCGCCTCGGTCATATCTCGACGCACTTGTGACGCTCTCCGCCGCCGACCTCGTGCTCGAGCGAACGGACGCCGCAGTCCAGCTCGCCAAACAAGCCGCACGCCTCGCACCGCTAAGCGCCCAGGCATCGCTGCACTACGCGAAGTGCCTCGAGCAGCGCGGCTTGAACGAGGCCGCCATCCAAGAGATCTCGAGGTTCCTCACTTCGGCGAACGACCCGCGCTCGATCGGTTTGGCCTACCTCCAGATGGCGAGCCTGCAATGGAAGGGCGGGCACATGCTCGCTTCCCAGGCGTGCTACCAGTGCGCCTCCGAGCTTTTGCCCGCCACCGTGGTCCTCGCGAGCATGCAGGTCGCGAGCCTCTTGGGGACGAGCAGCTCCGAGAAGCTCTCCCCTGCCCGCGTGCGCGAGGTGCTCCGGACCTTCGACATCCCCCTCGCGCCGAGCGAGCAAGTGGCCGAGATCATCTACGAGGCATCCGCCGCGAGCGTGGACGCCGGGCTCTTCAACATCGCGCGCGAGACGACGTACCTGCTCGTCGCGCTCACGCGGGACGACATCTACAACGGCGTCCTTCGTTCCCTCGAGGACGAGCCCGACCGTTAGCGAGGAGATACGCACGTGAGCGAGAGACGCGAAGCCGGAAGGCTCCCGATGCCGCCGACCTTCTCGGCCGCCATATTCGATTTCGACGGGACGATTGCGCGCACCGAGGGCATTTGGGCCGAGGTCGACCGCATCTTCTTCGCGCAACGTGGCATCGAGTACACGCCCGACATTGGGCAGAAGCTCTCGGCGCTGGGGTTTGCCGGCGGGGCTTATTGGGTCAAGGAGCGCTACGGGGTCAAGGACCGCGTAGAGGACATCTGCGACGAATGGAACCGGCTAGGCGCGGCGCTCTATGAGACGAAGGCGCAGCTCAAGCCTGGTGCCGAGAATTACCTCAAGCAGTTACGTGAACTCGGCGTCCCGCTTGCGCTCGCGACGACGAACGACCCGGACGTCCTAGCGCGCATGAAACCGCGCGTGGACGTGGACGCGCTCTTCGACGCTGTCGTCTACGGCAAGGAGGTCGACCGGGGCAAGGACCACCCCGACATTTACCTCGAGGCGGCGTCGAGGATCGGCGTCGAACCGTGTGGCACTATGGTCTTCGAGGATATCCTGACTGGCGTAAAGTCGGCGAAGAGGGCGGGTTTTCTCGCCTGCGCGGTGCGCAGCGAGGATGCGCACCAACCATGGGATGCCCTTGCGGCCGAGGCGGATTTCTCGATTGAGTCATGGGACTAGAGGCTGAGCCTCAAGGCCCGTCAAACGAAGATAACAACGCCCCGAGATAAACAAGCCGGGATCGGAGCAAGAAGCATCGATCCCGGCTATTTTGTATGCCACCCACGTTTCCGCTGAAATTAGCTCTTCGCGATCTCGGTCGGCCAGACGGAGTCGCTCGGCATTTGCGCATCGCCGTTCGCGATATCCTCGGGAATCGAGCTGTCGGATTTCATGAGGTCGGTCACCGTGACGAACTCGTACCCCTCGGACTGGAGCGTCTCGATGATCTGCGGCAGAGCCTCGACGTCCTGCGAGCGGTCGCCTCCGCCGTCGTGCATCAGGATGATGGCTCCCGAGAAGGCCCCCGAGGTCGCCTTCTGCACGATAGAATCCGACCCGGCGCGGCGCCAGTCCTCCGAATCGAGGTTCCAAAGGACCGAAAGGCTCGCGAGGCCGCCGCTCCGCAGCCACGCCGACTCGGTGAAGTCGCCGTACGGCGGGCGGAACGAAGTCGTCTGCACGCCGGTCGTCGACTCGATCTGCGAGAACGCGTTGCTGAACTCCGACTGGAGCGCAGATTGGTCGAGCTTGGACAGCTGCTGGTGCTGCTGCGTATGACTCATGATCTCGTTGCCGGAATCGACGACCTTCTTCGCGAGGTCGGGGTACTCCTTGATGTTCTCGCCAAGGTTGAAGAACGTGGCCTTGATGCCGTACTGGTCCAGGATCGAGAGGTACTTCTCGGTGTATGACTCGGCGGGGCCGTCGTCGAAGGTGAGCGCGATGAGCTTACGGCTCGAGTCGTCTGGCTTGATCTGATGGACGCTCACGACGACGTTCTTCGTCTCCTGGATCACGTCTCCGTCCGCGGTCTCCCCGGAGACCTTTCCGGTCCTGACCTCATGCTTCCCTACCTGGCCCCACTGGGAGATGTAGGTGATGTTGCCCCAGGCGTCGCCGCCCATCTCGAGCTTGGGCTGCTCCTCGACGATTCGGACGTCATAGTCCTCGGTCTTGTCGGCTCCGTCGCCTATGGTGAGTACGTCGCCGTCCTTGGCTTTATAGGAAGAAATGGCGTCCTGGCTGAGGTCCTCGTCTCCGAGCTTCACGGAGTACGGGTACCCCTGCCCCGACGTGAGCGTCTTGCCGCTCACCGAGACGAGATTGCCGGCTTTGGGCGTGAAGCGCTTGGCAGAAACGATGTCTGCGATGCTCGAAGAGACCTTGACGCTCGTCGTGGTCCCGTTGAGCTGAATCTGCACAGACCGGTTGTTCCACATAACGAGTCCTACGACCAGGACGATCGCCACCGCGCAAAAGCCCACGATCGTGGGGAAGCTCGGGACGACGGGAGCACCGGGGCGACGTGGTCCCGGCCCGGGCCTGCGGGCTCGGCCGCCGCGCGGCGCCTGCCGATCGTAGCCGGGATGCTCAGCACGACGTGTAGGGCGACCGTCATAGGTCCCCTGTCTACGGGCACGCCGCTCCTCAAGCGAGGAATCGCGGAAACCGGAAGAGACGCCGCGATTGGAGGCGGGACGGGTGTTATAGCCGTACGAAGCCTCCCTGCGAGGCGCCCCCCGGTGCATCGACCCGCTTCGCGGCGAAGAAGGGCGCGAGGTACCCCGACGAGGAGTTCCCCGGTGGTCGCCGCGCTGGTTGTGTTCATAGGACATGGGTACCGCACTTTCGCATCGAGCGCGAAGCAACGTGCTCCGCTTGGAATCCGAGCAAAGAAGGGCGCGTTACGCCTCGAGGCCCTCGGGGGCAACCGTGGGGTCGCAATTGAAGGACTCCGCGACGGCCTTGGCCTGAAGCGCTCGGATGCCTGCCAGGTCGTCGTTCCCCTCGGACTCATATATCTTAGACAGACGGTAGAGGGCGTGGCACACATAGGACGCGATCGAGTCGCCCATGCCCGAGAGCACCATCATGGTCACGAGGGAATCGGGGGCGAGCGAAAGGGCCGTCGCGTGGTCGAGCTCGAGGATCTCGCCGATCTGGCGCTCGACCTCCTCGCAGGCCTTGGGGTCGTGGTCCTTCTCGGCACGCTTGAGGGCGCGCGAAACGGCCTCGGCGAACTGGTCGATAAGCTCAAGGATGTAGTCGCGCTGTAGCATCTCTCTCACCTTTCCAGAATCGAATGCAAAACTTGGGGACAGGTTCAAAAAGTGCTCAAATGAGTAAAAA
>DJRK01000119.1:17372-17505 GCA_002440065.1 Atopobium sp. UBA6362
TGTCCCCAAAAGTGCTCAGTTGTAGGACGGTAGCTCGAGACCGAGGTGGTTGAAGGCCTCGGGCGTCGCCTGCCTTCCCTGCGGTGTGCGGACGATGAGGCCGCGCTGCAGCAGGTACGGCTCGTAGACGTCC
>DJRK01000119.1:17563-23122 GCA_002440065.1 Atopobium sp. UBA6362
CGCGGAACGTCTGGCACAGGGCCCGCAGGATCTTCACGTCCATCCAGTCCAGCCCCATCGCGTCGATCTCGAAGAACTCGAGGGCCTCGGAGGCGACCTCCCATGTGATGTCTCCGGAGGCCTTCACGGTCGCGTAGTCGCGGACGCGCTTGAGGAGACGGTTCGCGAGGCGCGGCGTGCCGCGGGAACGGGACGCGATCTCGAGCGCGCCCTCTTTGTCGATCATGACGCCCAAGATCGTGGCAGAGCGGGTCACGATCTCTGCCAGCTCCTCAGGAGTGTAGTAATCGAGACGGTACGAGATGCCAAAGCGGTCGCGCAGCGGCCCCGTGAGCAGGCCCGTCCTCGTGGTCGCGCCCACGAGCGTGAACCGCGGGACGTCGATCCTGATGGAGCGGGCCGCGGGACCCTTGCCTATGACGATGTCCAGGAAGAAATCCTCCATCGCGGGGTAGAGAATCTCCTCGATCTGATGGTTGAGGCGGTGGATCTCGTCCACGAAGAGGACGTCGCCCTCCTCGAGGTTCGTGAGGATGGCGGCGAGGTCGCCCGCGCGCTCGATCGCGGGGCCCGAGGTCGTATGGAGCTTCGCGCCCATCTCGTTCGCCACGATGCCGGCGAGCGTCGTCTTGCCCAGGCCCGGGGGGCCCGAGAAGATCACGTGGTCGAGCGGCTCGTTGCGGCTTTTCGCGGCCTCGATGAGGACCTTGAGGTTCGCGCAGACACGCTCCTGGCCGCAGTACTCGTCGAGCGTCTTGGGCCGCAGGCTCCTATCCTGGTCGAGGTCGTCGCCCGTGAGCTCGCCGGTCACCGCGCGGTCGTGCGCGCCGCCGAGGCTCTGGACGGGCGTCGCCCCAAAGAGGTCCTTCTCATCGGCCTCCCACATCATTTACCACTCCCCAGGCGCTTGAGCGCGTAGGAGAGCGCCGCCTCGATGGTACGGGCGCCCGCCTCCTCGCGGCCCTCGAGCGCGAGCTCGGCCTCCTGGACCGTGAAGCCCATGGAAAGAAGGGCCTCTGTCGCCTCGGCGTCGACGGAGGCCGCCTTTTGCTTGCCGGTGAAATCGATCTGCCCGGGCGCGGGGGACGTGAGCCCCACGAGGCCCCTGAGCGCGGCGTTCTTTGAGAAGACGTCGGAGAGCTCGACGAGCAGGCGCGAGGCCTTCTTCTTGCCCACGCCGGGCACCTGCGCCATCCGGGCCGAGTCCTGGCTCGAGACGACCTGGGCGAGCTGGGCGGGGCCGAACGTCGAGAGCACCGAGAGCGCGAGCTTGGGGCCCACGCCAGAGATGGCACGGAGCTGGTCGAAGAGCGCGCGCTCCTCGCGCGTGGAGAAGCCGTAGAGCTCCATCGCGTCCTCGCGCACGATCATGCGCGTGAGGACTGTGACCCCCGCCTCGCCTGCGGGAGGAAGGGAAGCGGCGGTCGTGGACGAAACGCCGAGCTCGTAGCCGACCCCGGCGACGTCGAGCACGATATGGGTAGGCATCACTTCGACGAGCGTGCCGGTAAGCTGGACGATCACGGTTCGTACCTCCTGGCAAGGCCAAGGCTCTTCGTTCGGGTAAGGTTCGCGTGGCAGACCGCGGCGGCTAGGGCGTCGGCCGCGTGGTCCGGGTGCGGCTCATGGTCGAGGGCGAGCACGTTCTTCACCATGTACATGACCTGGCGCTTATCGGCGGCGCCGGTGCCCACGACGGCCTGCTTGATCTGCATGGGCGTGTACTCCCCCACCGAAAGGCCCGCTTTCGCGCATGCCACGATGGCGACGCCGCGCGCCTGGGCCGTCGCGATGGCAGACTTCGTGTTCTCGCCGAAGTAGACGTTCTCGATGGCGAGCTCCGTGGGGCCGAAGCGCTCGATCACCTGGTGCACCTCGTCGTAGATCCGCCCCAGGCGCGAGTCGATGGACTCGGACGCCTTGGTCGCCACGCAGCCGTAGGCGCGGGCCCGGCATAGGGAACCCCTCGTCTCGACCACGCCCCAGCCCGTATGGGCAAGACCCGGGTCGATCCCCAAGATGACCATGTGCCGCACCTCCCGCCTTAATCTTAGAACGCTCGTTCTATCCTAACACAGGAGAAGCGGGCACAGGGCTAATTCTGCGAGAAGGGCCCCGACCAGTCGATGCCGAAGGGCCCCGATCCGTTGCCGCCCTTCTTACCGGCGGTCGGGGGCTGCTCCTGCGGCCCAGGGACCTGGCCAAGAAGCCCGAAGAGCTCCAAGGCCTCGCCGAACCCACGGGCCGAGCCCTCCTGCGACCCCTCGCGGGTCTGCGCCTCCTCGGAGATCTTCTGCGCGATGCCCTCGAGGTCGAGACGCTCCTTCGCCGAGCGAACGCGGTCGCGCCAAGAAAGGCCGATGGGAGAGCGCGCCTCGTCGAGCGTCTTTGAGGACAGGACGGGGGCAAGCAGTCGGCCTGGGAGCTCGGCCATGCTCGCGCGCGCGACGGATACGATGGTCCGGGCAAGGCCTTCGTCGCCCGTCTCCTGGGCGATCTGGGTGAGCGGGCGCTCCCACTCGATGTAGCTCGAGAGCGCGTAGTCGAGCACCTCGAGCCTCGACTCGGGGTCGCGGGCGACCTTGGAGAGGCCGGGGACGTCCTCGACGTCGTAACGGTCCCGAGCGGAAACGGGGATCACCGGCGAGACGGTGTTCCGCATGCGGCAGAGCGCGAGCGCGTCGGAGCGGTAGAGGTCGGCCAGGGGAAGGACGCTGCCGAGCTCGTAGGCACGGCCCCCGCCCAGCGCAAGGGCGGTCTTGTCGGCGCAGCCGAGGGTGCAGGCGCCCTGCACGCGCGCGGCGCTCGCCATGTGGGCAAAGGCCACGGCGCGGATGAGCTCAGGGTCGTCCCCGACCCGTCCCAGCTCATCGGTGCCGATCACGCGCGCGTCGAGGCGCAGGTTGCGCACGAGCCCGTCGTTGGCGGCGTCGGCCGCGGCATCGCCCGTCCTCAGCACCCACGGGCACACGTGCATGGGGCCCAGCGCGTCCACGGCGACGCAGCACACGAGCATGGGAAGCAGGCCCCCGTCCAGGAGCACGTGGGCGTCGGTCTTGCCCAGCTGCGACACGAGGGCGCGCGTGCCCTGGACCGCGGCCTCCCAAGCCATGAACGTGGGGTCGTAGACCTGGGGCTCGAGCGCGCCCGCGAGCGGGCCCTCCGCGCCCTTGTCCATCTCGAAGCACATGAGCGCCTCCTCGAAGGCGGGCGCCTGAGCCGCGATCTGGCCCCACGGGGCGACGGCGAAGCTCGAGCCGGTGAACACCTCGCAGTCGCAGCAACCCAGGCCGCCCACGCCCACGACCCAGGCGGCCATCGCGTCGGCGTCCTTGGAAAAGCGCGACTCCGCGAGCGAGCATCCCATGGCGCTCTCGGGGTCGTCGGCAGCGAAGCCGTACGTGGAGATGAACACGACCGCGTCGACCTTGTAGTCGTACTGCACGAAGTCGGCGAGGTCCTCGTAGGTGAACGCGATCCCCAGGTCGAGCCCGCCCGCCTGGAGCACAGGCAGCGTGAGGCCGCTCGCCTCGGGCCCGCCGTTCTGCTGCGCGGCCTCCTCGGCGGCGGACTTCACCTGGGCCAGGAGACGCAAGGGCACGACGGAGTCGCCGTCGAGGTAGAGGGCCTCGAAGACGGGGTCGTCGTCGAGCGCCACGGCGACGGGCACGAGCGCCGGGCACGCGAGCCGCGGGGCAAGAGAGGAGAGCGCCTGGGCCGCATCCGCGAAGAAGCCCTCGCGGTCGGCCGCGGAAACGCCGGAAAGGCCGGTGAGTGCCGTGATCGGGTACACGACGAGCTCGGCCCCCTGGCTCGCCGCCCGGGCCGACCAATCGGCCATCTTGTCGCACGAGGCGGCGAAATCGCCCGCCCGGGTCTCCAACTGTGCCACGCAGATCTTCATCGCTTGCCTCCTCGGCAGCCCTCGTATTCTCGTCTTCCCGGCCTCGACCCGCAATACACCGCAGATACCGAGGCCCAACCGTTCCCGTTACGCGACCAGGACCTTGCCTGAGCGGCCCACGGCGTCCGTGACCTCGGCCAGGAGCACCATGTTGCGGGCGTCGATGGTCGTGGGCAGGTCGAGCCGCATGATGTCGCCCGAGACGCTCTCCACGCGGACCTCGACGTGGTCGAGGCCGGGGTAGGACGTGAGGATCTTGTTCAGGTAGTCCATGCGGGAGCGCGTGAGCTGGCTCGCGGGGATGTTGATCTCAAGGACCTTGGGACGGTTCGTCGTGTCGTTTAGGACGAGTGGCTCCACGCTCATGCAGATGACCTGGTTTCCGCGGTCGCTTCGCTCGAGCTTGCCCGAGACCTTCACGAAGACGTCGCCCGACGTCTCCCCCGTCTCGGGGTCGACCTCGCCGGCGAGCGCGGCGGCGCACGTCTTGTAGAGCTTGGGGAAGATCACGAGCGTGACCTCGCCTTCCATGTCCTCCAAGGTGACGATGGCCATGGGGTCGCCGTTCTTCGTGGTCTTCTTCTGCACGGAGGAGACCATGCCGGCGAAGCGCAGGACCTTGCCCTCGGGGACCTTGTACTGCTCGTGGACGCCGCCCTCGGGGTCGGTCACCTCGTCGGAGACCTCGATGTCGGCCAGCGAGTAGTCGCGGGCCTTGCACAGCGCGTACTCGTACGGGCGCAGCGGGTGGTCCGAGACGTACAGGCCCAGCACCTCGTGCTCGCGGGCGAGCTTGACCGAGCGGTCCCATTCCACGCCGTCGGGCTCGGGGTTGTCCTCCTCGAAGCCCGCCCCCTCGACGTCGGCGAACATGTCGAACATGGAGACCTGCCCCGTCGCGCGGACCTTCTGGCGGCGCGTTGCGGCGTCGATGATGTTCTCGGGGTTGTTCTTGTCCACGAGCATCATGAGCTGCCGGCGCGTGTAGCCCGTCGAGTCGAAGGCGCCGGAGCAGATAAGGGCCTCGACCACGCGGCGGTTCGCCTGGCCGGAGTCCATGCGGTTCACGAAGTCGAAGAGGTCCTTGAAGTCTCCGCCGCGCTCGCGCTCGGCCATGATGGCCTCGCCCACCGACTCGCCCACGCCGCGGATGCCCGCGAAGCCGAAGCGGACGCCGTCGGGGGTCGCCGTGAAGTCGCGGCCGGACTCGTTGATGTCGGGCGGCAGGATAGCGACGCCCTCGCGGCGGTAGGCCGTGACGTAGTGGACGATCTTCTCGGTCTTGCCCATGTAGGAGGTGAGGACCGAGGCCATGTACTCCTTGGGGAAGTAGGCCTTGAGCCAGGCGGTCTGCATGACGAGGATGGCGTAGCCCGCCGAGTGCGACTTGTTGAAGGCGTAGGACGCGAACTCGAGGACGTCGTCCCAGATGCGCTGGGCGACCTCCTTCTTGTAGCCGTTCTCGACGGCGCCGTTGATCCAGTGGTCGTAGATGGTCTCGTCGGCGCCGTTGGCCTCCCAGTGGAAGATCTGGTCGGTCAGCATCTTGATCTTCTTCTTGGCCACCGGCTTGCGGATGCGCGAGTCGGACTCGCCGGGCGAGAAGTTCGACATCTTCATCGAGATCTGCATGACCTGTTCCTGGTAGACCATGG
>DJRK01000143.1 GCA_002440065.1 Atopobium sp. UBA6362
TCGCGGGCGTCGATCTCGTGGCGGGAGATGTTCACGGAAGTGAGAAGGTCGTCCTGCACCACGCGCTCGGAGATGACGATGCCGTCCTCGTAGTTGAAACCCTCCCACGGCATGTAGGCCACGGTGAGGTTGGCGCCCAGGGCGAGCTCGGAGTGGTCGATCGAGGTGCCGTCGGCCAGAGGCTGGCCGGCCTTGACCTCGTCGCCGGCGTGGACGACCGGGCGGTGGTTGATGCAGGTGCTCTGGTTGGAGCGCTGGTACTTGGGCAGGTCGTAGCGCTGGGAGCCGTGCTCATCGGAGTACACGACCACGTGGGCGGCGTCGGCCTCGGTCACGGTACCGTCGTACTGGGAGCAAATGAGCTCGCCGGAGTCGAGGGCGGCGCGCTCCTCCATGCCGGTACCGACGTAAGGGGCGTGGGCACGGATCAGGGGCACGGCCTGGCGCTGCATGTTCGCGCCCATGAGGGTACGCTTCGCGTCGTCGTGCTCGAGGAACGGGATGAGGTTGGCCGCGACGGAGAGAAGCTGGCGCGGGCTCACGTCCATGTAGTCGACGTCCTCGACGGGGACCTGGGCAGGGGCGCCGAAGGAGCCGTCGAAGTCGCGCGTACGGGCGATGACGCGGTCGGGGTGGTAGAGGTTGCCGTGGGCATCGGTCGCCACGAACTTGCCGGTCTTCTCGTCAAAGGGCGTGTTGGCCGGGGCGATGTTGTGGGTCTCCTCCTCGTCGGCGGTCATCCAGTCGATCTGGTCGGTGACCTTGCCGTCGACGACGCGGCGGTACGGCGCTTCGATGAAGCCGTAGTCGTTCACGTGCGCATAGAGCGCGAGCGAGCCGATAAGGCCGATGTTGGGGCCTTCGGGGGTCTCGATCGGGCACATGCGGGCGTAGTGGGAGTTGTGGACGTCGCGGACGGCCGTCGGGACGTTCGTACGACGGCTGGAGCCGGACTTGTGGCCGGCGAGGCCGCCGGGGCCCAGGGCGGACAGACGACGCTTGTGCGTGAGGCCGGCGAGCGGATTGCTCTGGTCCATGAACTGCGACAGCTGCGAAGAGCCGAAGAACTCCTTGATCGCGGCGACGATCGGGCGGATGTTGATCAAGCTCTGCGGCGTGATGTCGTCGGCGTCCTGGGAGGCCATGCGCTCGCGGACCACGCGCTCCATACGGCTCATGCCGATGCGGAACTGGTTCTGGACGAGCTCGCCGACGGTGCGCACGCGGCGGTTGCCGAAGTGGTCGATGTCGTCGAGGCGGGTCTTGGGGTCGTTCGCGTGAACGGCGAGGAGGTAGCGCAGGGAGGCGACGATGTCCTCCTGCGTGAGCACCTTGTCGCTGGCGTCGACGTCGATGCCGAGCTTCTTGTTGACCTTGTAGCGGCCCACGCGCGCGAGGTCGTAACGCTGCGGGTTGAAGAAGAGGCCGTCGAGCAGGCTGCGGGCGGAGTCCACGGTGGGGGGCTCGCCGGGGCGCTGGCGACGATAGATCTCGAGCAGGGCGTCCTCGCGGGTCATCGCGGTGTCGCGCTCGAGGGTGTTGCGCACGACGTCCGAGTCGCCGAGAAGCGACAGGATCTGGTCGTCGGTCTCGGCAATGCCGAGGGCGCGCAGGAACATGGTCGCGGACTGACGGCGCTTGCGGTCGATGGAGACGACCAGGTGCCCGCGCTTATCGACCTCGAACTCGAGCCAGGCGCCGCGGGCGGGGATGAACTGGGCGCGGTGCGTGAGGACGCCGTTGTCCATCTCGGCGGAGAAGTACACGCCCGGGGAGCGGACGAGCTGCGAGACGACCACGCGCTCGGTGCCGTTGATCACGAACGTTCCGCGCTCGGTCATGAGCGGGAAGTCGCCCATGAAGACGAGCTGCTCCTTGATCTCGCCGGTCTCTTTGTTGATGAAGCGCACATCGACGAAGAGAGGGGCCTGGTAGGAGATGTCCTTCGCGCGGCACTCCGCGATGGTGTGCGCGGGATCACCGAACTGGTGGTCGCCGAAGGTCACCTGCATGGTCTTGGCGGAGTTCTCGATCGGGGAGAACTCGGCGAAGGACTCAGCAAGGCCGTCGCCCATGAAGTGCTCGAACGACTCCTTCTGTACGGAAATCAGGTTCGGCAGCTCCATCGCCGGGGCGATCTTGCTGAAGGTCCTACGGCCGGCATGGCCCATAGGTTTGGTGAGAGAAGTCTTTGTGGTAGACACCAGGCTTTTCCTCCTTCAAAAGGGTGGAAGGCGGCAATTGTCGCAACGTAATAAATTACCCCAAGTCATTCTGACCGTCAATGAACAGTCTTGACTTGGGGTTTCTTTTGAACTAGACCGCTTTGACCAAGGGCTCTACCTGCAGTTTTGTTGCTTCAAAATTCTCGACTTATGTAGAATTTGCGGGTGTGGAATTCCACGAGGCCCACTTGCCGAGAAAAAAGTTTTCAACGGCTTGAAACCGCCGACGAAAAAAGGGCCGGACGCGATCGTCCGACCCTTTTGGTAGGCAAATGCCGATACCCAAGAAGTAAGGGAACTTACTTGAGGGTGACGGTGGCGCCGGCCTCCTCGAGCTGCTTCTTGGCGGCCTCGGCGTCCTCCTTCTTGGCACCCTCGAGAACGGCCTTGGGAGCGCCCTCGACGACCTCCTTGGCCTCCTTCAGGCCAAGGCTGGTGAGGGAGCGGACGACCTTGATGACGGCGATCTTGTTGTCGCCGAAAGACTCGAGGACGACGTCGAAGTTGGTCTTCTCCTCCTCGGCGGCAGCAGCGCCAGCGGCGGGAGCGGCAGCGGCCACGGCTACGGGGGCAGCAGCGGAGACGCCGAAGACGTCCTCCAGCTCGTGAACGAGCTCAGAAAGCTCGAGGGCGGGCATCTCCTTGAGGGCCTCGATGATCTCATCCTTGGTGACAGCCATGTCAATTCTCCTTTTATAGTGGGCACCCTTGTGGCGCCCATTGATCTATGCGGTGGTGCAGACGAAGCAGGCGCGTAGGTTTACGCGGCCTCCTTCTGGTCGGCGACGGCCTTGAGCGCGGTAACGAGGCCGCGGGCGGGACCGGCGCAAACCTGGGCGATGCCGGAAAGCGGGCTCGCGATGACGTACACGAGCTTGGCCAGGAGCTCCTCGTGGGACGGGAGATCCGCGTAGGCCTTGGCCTCCTCGGCGGACAGAGCGACGCCGTCGGCGATACCGGCGACGAACTCCATCTTCTTGAGCTCCTCGGACTGCTTCTTGATCACCTTGGCGGCGGCAACGGAGTCCTTCTCGTAGAAGACGTAAGCGCAGGGACCGGCGAGAGCCTCGTCGATGCTGGGCATACCAGCCTTCTCCAGAGCGAGCTTCACAATGTTGTTCTTGTAGACCTTCATCTCGGCGCCGGCCTCGCGCAGGGCGCGACGAACCTGCTGGGTCTCCTTGACGGTGAGGCCACGGTAGTTGACCACGAAGACACCCTTGGAGTTCTCGATGGACTCGGAGACCTTCTCGAGCATGTTCACATTGGATTTGCAGGGCATTGATTACACCTCCTTGTGTTTGCGATCGGGCACGAGCCGCCGGTTGGGGCGGGCCCTTCGCAAAGAAGAACCCCACCTGGCTCAGCCAAAGGCGGGGTTCTCGAAGATGCTATCTTGAGACCACCTCGGTAGGCGGGAAACCCCTTTGAGCCTTTCGGCACCGACTGTCTTTGGCAGCGGACGTGCTATGTAACGCAAGACGGGCGTCTCACGCGAATCACCATAGTGGCATTGCGCGAGACGCCCGTCAAGAGCGTTACAACTTCTACAAAAAGCTGCTGTTACTCAGCGAGGAAGTCGCGGGTAACGGAAGAGTCGATCTTCACGCCAGGGCCCATGGTGGAAGAAACGGCCACGGACTTGACGTACTTGCCCTTAGCGGAAGAGGGCTTGACGCGCAGGATCTCGGTGTAGAGAGCGGCGTAGTTCTCCACGAGCTTCTCGACGTCGAAGGAAGCCTTGCCCATGGGGACGTGGCAGATGCCGTAGCGATCGGCGCGGTACTCCACGCGGCCGGCCTTGAGCTCGGCGACCATCTTGGCGACGTCCATGGTCACGGTGCCGAGCTTGGGGTTCGGCATGAGGCCACGGGGGCCGAGGATCTTGCCGATGCGGCCGACCTTGGCCATCATGTTCGGCGTGGCGATGGCAGCGTCGAAGTTGATCTCGCCTGCCTGGATCTGGGCCACGAGGTCATCGGAACCGATGACGTCGGCGCCGGCGGCCTCGGCCTCGCGGGCCTTCTCGCCCTCGGCGAAGACGGCGACGCGGACGGACTTGCCGGTGCCGTGAGGCAGCGCGATGGAGCCGCGGATGTTCTGGTCGGCCTTACGGGTGTCGACGCCGAGGCGGATGGAAACCTCGATGGTCTCGTCGAACTTGGCGGTAGCGAGCTCCTTGACCAGCGTCAGGGCCTCCTTGGGCGTGTAAAGCTTGCTGGAGTCGACCTTGGCGACGTTGGCGTTGTAGTTCTTGCCGTGCTTAGCCATTCAAATACCTCCTGTGGTCAACGGGCTTTCGCCCTCCCACATCTCTTGCGGAAGGTTCCGCAAACGGATAGAGCGCCCCGAAGGGCGCGTAGTGCCTATTGAGAGTTACTCAGCGACGGTGACGCCCATGGAGCGAGCGGTGCCGGCGACGATCTTCTTGGCGGCCTCGATGTCGTTGGCGTTGAGGTCCGGCATCTTGATCTCGGCGATCTTGGTAAGCTGCTCCTGGGTGAGCTGGCCGACCTTGTCGCGCTGGGGCACGCCGGAGCCGCTCTTGATGCCGAGCTCCTTGAGGATGAGCTTGGCCGCGGGCGGGGTCTTGGTGACGAAGTCGAAGGACTTGTCCTCGTAGACGGTGATCTCGACGGGGATGACGTCACCGGACTTGTCCTTGGTGGCGGCGTTGAAAGCCTGGCAGAACTGCATGATGTTCACGCCAGCGGCGCCCAGGGCGGGGCCGACGGGAGGCGCGGGGTTGGCGGCGCCGGCAGGAATCTGGAGCTTGATGAACTTCGTGACCTTCTTGGCCATGAGAACCTCCTGAAATAGCTGATGGAAAAGGGTCGAACTATGTAAGCGACGGCCCCGAGAAGCAATCCCTTACGGGAACGGGGCCGGTCGGGATAACTAACCAATGGTTGCGATCTGGTCGAGCGTGAGCTCAACGGACGTCTCGCGGCCAAAGATGGTAAGAAGCACCTTGACCTTGCCGGAATCCGCCATGACCTCGGAGACCTGACCGTCGAAGTCGGCAAGAGGACCATCGACGACCTTGACGGCCTGACCGACCTCAAGGTTGATGGCGGTGCGCTTAGGCGCAACCTCGGTGGTGGAACGGGTATCGCCGGTGCGACGCATGATTTTGTCGAACTCACTGCGGCGAAGCGGGGTGGGCTTGCCGTCAAGGCCGACGAAGCCGGTCACGCCGGGGGTGTTGCGAACAACGGCCCAGGAGTTGTCGTCCATCTCCATGCGCACGAGGACGTAGCTCGGGAAGACCTTGGACTCTTTGGTCTCGCGCTTACCGCCCTCTTTGAGCTCGGTGACTTCCTCGGTAGGGATCTTGATGTCGACGATCTGATCCTGCAGGCCGTAGATCTCGATGCGGTGCTCGAGGTCGGTCTTCACCTTGTTCTCATAGCCGGAATAGGTGTGAACGACGTACCAACGCTTAGCCATGACTTACCCCCTCAGTCCAGTAAAGCCCACGAGGGCAGCCACGATGCCGGTGTCGACGAGCCAAATCAGAACGCCAAAGACAACGAGCATGACGATGACGGCCACGGAATAGCTCCTGAGCTCTTCCTTGGACGGCCACGTCACGCGACGCATCTCGGCCTTGACGTCGCCGAACCAGTTGCCGATGCGCTTGAAGAAGCCGGGCTTCTTGTTCTTCACGGCCTTGGAGACGGCCTTCGAAGACTCGGCTTTCTTCTCCTCCTTGGCCTGGGAGGCTCCGGCAGGAGCCGAAGCAGCCTGCATGGCTTCGCGACGAGCGCGCTCTTCGGCGCGTGCCTTGCGGGCGCTCCTCTTTTGACGCTCTTTGTTCGCCATTGGCGCAACTCCCCTAAGAAAAGAAAACTGATGTACATAGAAACCGGCTAACCCTTACGGGAAAGCCGGTGGTGAAATCTGGCAGGCCAGGAAGGACTCGAACCCTCAACAAACGGTTTTGGAGACCGCCGCTCTACCATTGGAGCTACTGGCCTGTAAATGAAGACCCACCGCTAAGTTTAGCGGGTCTCCTTGTGGAGCGTGTGCTTACGGCACCAACGGCAGTACTTCTTCAACTCCATACGATCGGGGTTGTTGGACTTGTTCTTATCCGTGGTGTAGTTGCGGCGCTTGCACTCAGTGCACGCAAGAGTAACCAGAGTACGCATGAATCCTCCTGAACACGTAGTCAGGCCCGAGACTTATTCGGACTGACGCGGTGGTAAACATTACCGTAGGACGGGTTTTGCTGTCAAGATGTATCGGGAAGAGATTTCTAGACCACAAAACCGCCATAGTCCTGGACTTCGCCGCCCGATCCAGAGGACCATGCTGGATTCACGTTCGGGCATAAAAAGCCCGGCACTCCATTCAGAGTACCGGGCTTTGAGCAAACTAAGAGGTAATTTACTCGATGATGGTCGTCACGCGGCCATCGCCGACGGTGTGGCCACCCTCGCGGATAGCGAACTTGAGGCCCTGCTCCATAGCGATGGGGTGGATGAGCTCGCAGGTGACGGTGATGTGGTCGCCAGGCATAGCCATCTCAACCTTGTTGCCGTTGGAGTCGGTGAGCTCCTGCACGTCACCGGTGATGTCGGTGGTGCGGAAGTAGAACTGCGGACG